>JAIBBR010000095.1 GCA_019694575.1 Myxococcaceae bacterium | reverse complement strand
GCGAAGGGCGCGAGCCCGAAATTGGCCGTCGCGGGCCCGGCTCGAGGAATTTCGCCCTCGAATCATTCCTCGACTGCCATACCCTCATCTCAACCCCTCGAAATCTCTGCGCCGATCAAACCTGAGACAGCCACAACTTTCTGCCGCTCCCCGCGACAACGGCACATAAAGGCGGTTTCCCGACGGTCGGCGTCGAAAAACAAGGAGCTTCTCATGGGCGTAGACAGCGTGCGGTTTAAGACCAACTTGGTATTGACGAACGACAGCCAGACCTCCGGAAGCGGGTCGACTGTGGCGAAGAAAAACGACCCGCCAGCCGTTGAGCCCGAGAAGGGCTGGCTGAAAAACCCCGAAACCGCCCGCGCGAGAACCGCTGTCTTGCGCGACCAGGCGCCGATGGTGGCAACTCTCGTCAACCAAAACGAGCCGGTGGTGCCCGCCGCCCCGGCCGCGATGCCGGTCTACGTTGACTCCACGCCGGTCGGGCCGCGCGTGGCCCGCATTTCGGAGCTCGTCGGCAACCCGGCCCTTAGCGGCCTCATCTTCGATGTCAATGACCCAAACAGTCCCTTCAAGTTGTCGCGTGCTCAGCAGATGGCGGGAGGTTTGTCGATTCAGCAGCCGGGTGATCTCTTTACCGGTCAGTTGGTGCTGAACCTGGGTGAGCTGGTGCCGCCGCAGATACTGCCTAACGCCAAGCCGTTTGCTATCGAGACCCACGGCAATCAGTACGTCGACAAAAACGGCGCCTGGACCAACAAGATTTTCATGTACCCGCTGCATGTCAACCCGCCAGAGATGGCGCGCATTCTTCACGCCAGCCCGTCAGGCGTTTTGATCAACGACAAGAACCACCTCGCCAAAGTGGTCGGCGGCCCGGCGGCGCGCCTCACCAGCTCGGCGCTGCAGAACGGGTTTTCGCACGAAGATATGTACGGTCGTGCCTTCAAGCGCGATGCGCAGGGCAACGTGGTGCCGAGCTCTTGGCGGTTTACCCAGGAACGTACGTACAACGATGCCGACCCGGTTTATTGGGGCGGGCCGCTCGACGTGCTGCGCAACTACGCGTCGGTGATGTTCGATTACGGCGCGCGCAACATGGTGTTCAAGCAGCCGCTGCCAGAGAATTGGCCACAGCATCTTGAAGCCTACGACGAGCTAATGGGAACCGCGGCGGCACTGCACACCTTGGTGATTCCCTTCACCAACGAAGACAACCGCGCATACCAACGCGATTTCCGCTGGCATGACGTGAAGCTCGACAGCATCGAAAAGTTCAAGCCGTACCTCGACCTGTTGGCTGACCCCTCTTCGCCTGAGACCACGCTCGGCGCCAGAGACTTCGTGCATTACTGCGCGATGGCGGTGAACACCGTGCTGGCGCAGCAGAACATTCCGTTCAATGAGGCCTCGACCCAAGGCCCCACGCCGCTGCTGAGCGAAACGGCGTTCAAAAAGCTGAAAGACATGGAAGCCATTTTCAAAGGCGCGGGTGGTCACGAGAAGGGCGACGCGCACAAAGGTTGGGAAGCGCTGGCCCGCACCGAGGTGCCGGGCACCGGCCGAACGTACATCAACGCCGAGCAGCTCAAGCTGCTGCAGGCCAAGGGCCTGGTCGACGTTCCCCTAAAGCTGTCACCGTCTTGGCTGAAGCCGCTGATGAGCTACGAGCCGGTCGGAATGGAAGTGAATGGCGCCGAGCGTGGAATGCCCAAGACGGCGCTCTCGGTTGCCGACATGGTCATCTCGACCTTCGCCATGAACTTTCCCCGCTACGAGATTGAGAAGCAGTTCACGCTGCGCCTGAAAGAATCGTTCGCTGCTTCTGCGCAGGCGGCGAAGCTGATGGCCCAAAGCATTGGCCTTGCGAGCGAGAGCGCCGACGAAATCGCCGAAAAGGCTGGCAAGGCGTTAACGAGCAAGTACCTGGCGGGCATTTTGGCGAGCCCTGATTTCAAGCGCACCATTCAAGAGACGATGAATTACAAGTTGATGACCGACAACGCGAAACGTGACTGGGAAAAGAACTACGCCGCCGCGCTGGGCACGGTTGGCAACGATGCGCTCGGGCAAGAGGAGCGCGCTGCGCTGCTGCGGAAACTGGCGGACGAAGAACAACAGCGCGTCAACGGTTACGACATCGGCGGCCACGTCGTCGACCTCAACATCAAGACGTTCTCGCCGGCGGGCCCGAATGCGAGCCTGCACCCTTGGGGTGACGGCACCGCGGCTCCTGTGATCCCTGGCCTCCGCCCGTTGGCTATCGGCATTCCGTACTGACCCAACACCCCCTTTGAATTTCTTGTTCTTTTCACCGAAGCGTGAGCCCCTTGATATCTTCAGGGCGCTATGACGCGCAAAGTGGGAGTGCTGGTCGTCGACGATTCGCCGATCTGCCGGCAGCTGATTATCGACGCGTTGAAGCGAGACCCCGACCTCGAGGTGGTGGGTATCGCCGACACCGGCCAACAAGCCATCGACAAGACCGTGGCGCTGCGGCCCAACGTCATCACGATGGACGTCGACATGCCCGGCATGGACGGCTTGGAAGCCGTGGAACGCATCATGGGCGAGGTGCCGACGCCTGTCTTGGTGCTCACCGGCGACCCTCGCAGCCAGTCAGCCGCGCTCACCCACCGGGCGCTCGCCGTGGGTGCCTTGGCGCTGCAGGTGAAGCCCGCGCTCGACGCCGGCCCCGACGCGTGGAACTTGGCCCGCGAAGTGAAATTGCTCTCGACAGTGAAGGTGATTCGCCATTTGCGTGGCTCCGAAAAGCGGTCTGCGCCGCTGGCGGGCCGTGCGGTGGCGACGCCGTTCGAGTCGGCGGCATTCTCTCATTCAACCTTAGGCTTGGTCGCCATCGCCAGCTCAACCGGTGGGCCGCAGGTGGTGCACAAGTTGCTCTCTGAATTGCCGGCCGACTTTCCCGCGCCGATTGCGCTGGTGCAGCACATCAACGCGGCGTTCGCCGATTCGCTCGCGGGCTGGTTGGCCGCTTCATCGAAGCTCAAAATCAAAGTCGCCAAAGAAGGCGATGCGCTGGTGCCGGGCCTGGTGCTGATTGCGCCGCCTGACCGGCACCTGGTGGTGTTGCAGCGCGGGCGGGTGTCGCTCAAAGAAGGCGCGCCGGTCGACGGGCACATTCCTTCAGCGACGTTGCTGCTCGAGTCGGCTGCGAAGGCCTACGGGCGGCGCGCGGCGGGCGTGATTCTGACTGGCATGGGCAGCGATGGCGCCGACGGCATGTTGGCCATCAAGCAGTCAGGAGGGGTGACCATTGCCCAGAGCCAAGAATCGTGCGTGGTGTTCGGCATGCCCGGCGCCGCGATTGCCCGCGCGGCGGCTGACCATGTGGTGCACGGCGACGCGATGTCGCAGGCGTTAATCAAAGTCGCGGTGGGCGAACCGCTGCCGAAGTTGAGCTGAGCGAAAGGCGCACCCCCATGGTGTCAGCTGTTGCCAGCTACGTCGCCGAACGCACGGGGTGCCAGCTTTCGAAGCAGCAAGAGGGCCGGCTGCGCGTCGCGGTGCGTGAGCGCCTGGGGGCCCGTTCAGAGTTCGAATATTTGGCGTTTTTGAAGTCGGCTGCCGGCGCGGTGCAGCTCGCCGAGCTGATGGCGGCGGTCGCGGTGCACAAGACCAGCCTCTTTCGCGACGAAGCCCAGCTCGAGCAGCTGTCGTCACAGTTGCTCCCGGGGTTATTGGCGCAGCGGCCCACGCTGCATGTGTGGAGCGCCGGCTGTGCCACGGGTGAAGAAGTGGCCACGCTTTTGGTGTTGCTCGCCGAAGCGGGGGCGAGTGCCGACACCACCGTGCTGGGTACCGACATCTCTGACGCCGCGTTGCAAAAAGCCCAGGCGCTGACTTTTGCCGCACAGGCGATGCGCAACGTCTCTGAAAGTTTCAGAGAAAAGTACTTTCGCAAAGAGGGTGAACAGTTTCGCTTGGTGCCAGCGTTGAAGAGCCGCGCGTCGTTCTTGCGCCACAACCTGATGGACCGGCCATACCCCCTGCCGCCCGAGGGTGCGTTTTTCGACCTCATCGTCTGCCGCAATGTGCTCATTTATTTCACGGCCACCGCTTTCGAGCAGGTCATCGACGGCCTGTCTGAACGGTTGTTGCCCGGCGGAGCCTTGGTGCTCTCTTCGGCCGAACCGCTCTTGCAGCCGCGGCCGTTGCTCAAAGCGGTGAATGTGGAGCAAGCGTTTTTTTATGTTCGGCGCGGCGAGCCGCCGTTCTCTTCGGCGGCACCCAAGGTGCCCACCCCCAGGCCGTTGGCCCGCGCCATCACCGCTGAGCTTCCGGTGTTCAACGCCGAAGCTGAAGCGGTAAAGCTCTTCGAGTTGGTGCTCGAATGGGCAGCGGCTGACGCGCCCGACGCGCAGACTGAAGAAGGCTTGCGTAAAGCGCTCTACCTGGCGCCTGACTTGGCTGCGGCGCGGTACATGTTGGGTTTGTTGTTGGAGCAGCGAGGGCAACGCGTAGAAGCCGCTCATGAATATGCGCGCGCGGTGGCTTCGTTGACGTCGAGCAAGGCCTTGCAGACCGCGTTTTTTTTGAACCCAGAGCGCCTCACCAAAGCGTGCCAACTGGGCCTGGTCAGGCTCGGCTTTACCAGCTAAGAGCCCTGCCGCTTTGAGCGAACCCTTAAGCAGTGGCCGGAGGGTTCTTCATCTATCGGTAGGTACTCCATCATGGCTCGTCAACTGCTCGTGCTGTTGTCTGTGTGCGTGGGTTCTTCAGCGTGGGCCCAAGACGCCTTTCTCTCGAGTACGGTGCAGCGCTCGCTTCTCGAAGCCGGTGAGCTCGAACCGGTAGCGGCTGGGTTGCTGTCTCATGGCCGCGTTACTTCGGTCGAGCGCCGTTACGGTGTGCCGACGTTCTTCTGGGCCGAGCGGGTGCCCTCGCGCGCGTCACTGCGTGATCAAGGCGTGACGCCTGAACAAGCGGCCCGCCGCTACTTGTTGGCGCACGCGCCGCTGTACCGCGCTGACGCGCTCAAGTGGGCTGAAGCCCGGGTACAGGGAGTGCACGATACGGGGTTTGGCGCGGTGATTGTCAGCTTCGCGCAGCGGGTCGACGGCGTGCGCGTGTTTCGCGACGAAATCAAAGTGGTGATGGACCCCCAGCTCAACCTGGTGGCCATTTCTGGCTACCTGACGCCGCAGCTCAAGGTGAAGAGCCCCTTCCTCTTGGCCGAGCCCGCGGCGATTGCGGCCGCCTACGCCGACTTGACTGGCCGTGGCTTAGAAACGCAGACCGTGTCGCGCCCGGTTGAAGCCGAAGCCGATTACCGTTGGTTCACGCTCGCCGGCCAACCGAAGCCGGCACGCACCCGCAAAGTGTTTTTTCCCCTGCCTGAGGGTTTGGAGCCGGGCTTTTATGTCGAGCTCAATGTTGAACGTGACGTCGACGACACCACTGACAGCGCGATGTACGGCTACGTGATTTCAGCGCGCGATGGCCGCGTGCTGTACAAGAAGAATTACACCGTCGCCGACAGCTTCAATTACAAAGTGTGGGCCGACACCGCCGCGCCGTTCTTGCCCTTCGATGGCCCACAAGGCAACAGCCCCAGCCCGCACCCCACGGGTACCGCCAACGGTTTCGCGCCGCCCTTCGTGGCGCCGAACATGGTGACTTTGGGCTCGCTGCCGTTCAGCAAAAATGACCCTTGGCTGCCCGCGGGCGCTACCGAGACCAACGGCAACAATGCCAGCGCTTACGCTGACCGCGTGAGCCCTGACGGTTTCACCGCGGGAGACGTGCGCGCCGTCACCACGTCGGCGGGTACGTTCGACCGCGTCTATGACGTGGCGAAGAACCCCGACAGCTCTGAAGCGCAGCAGATGGCCGCGGTGACACAACTCTTTTACAACGTGAACGCGTTTCACGACTGGTACTACGACGACGGTTTCACCGAGGCGGCGGGCAACGCGCAGGCAAGCAACTTCGGCCGTGGCGGCCTTGGCAATGACCCGCTCGACGCTGAAGCGCAAGACTATTCAGGCCGGAGCAACGCCGACATGTCGACGCCGCCCGACGGCTCGAGCCCCCGCATGCAGATGTACATTTTTTCGGGAGGCACGCCCGCCACCTTGTCGGTGCAGGGCTCGTCGCAGACATTTCGCGTGGGTGTGGCCAACTTTGGTGCGCAGGTGTTTAACGTCACTGCTCCGGCGCTCGCGCCTGACGACGGCGACGCCACCAACATGGGCAGCCTCACCGACGGTTGCCAGCCGTACACCGGTGCGGCCGGTAAAGTGGTGCTCGTCGACCGCGGCCTGTGCAGCTTCACCGAAAAGGCGATGATTGCCCAGAACGCCGGGGCCGCCGCGCTGATTATCGCCAACAACACCCGGGGCTCGCTGCCTCTGCAGGGTACTGACCCCAACGTCACCATTCCCCTGCTGTCGATTTCGCAGAACAGCGGCACCACGCTGCGCAATTTAATCAAAGCGGGCACGGTGAACTTGGTGCTCAACCGCGTCTTCGTGCTCGATCGCGACGGCACCATCGACAATGCCATCGTGGCCCACGAGTGGGGTCACATGATTTCAAACCGCCTCATCGGCGACGGCAACGGTCTGTCGAGCTACCAATCGGTGGGCATGGGCGAAGGGTGGGCTGACTTTCACTCGATGATGATGGTGGTGAAAGAGAGCGACACCCAAGTCACCGGCAACGACAAATACCAGGGCGTTTATGCGCTCGCGGCTTACACCTCGGCGGCGACCAGCAACCAGGGCTATTACTTCGGCATTCGCCGCGCGCCGTACTCCACTGATTTCAGCAAGAACGGCTTCACCTTCAAGCACATCGAGCAGGGTGTGGCGCTGCCCGCGGGCATGCCAGTCGCTTATGGCGCTGACGGCTCGCTCAATGCAGAAACGCACTCCACGGGCGAAGTGTGGTGCACCATGCTGTGGGAAGCATACGCTTCGCTGCTCACGGCAACGCCGCGGTTGACGTTCGCCCAAGCCCAAGCGCGCATGCGGGCGTACTTGGTCGGCGGTTATAAGGCGACGCCGATTCTGCCCACCTTCGTCGACGCGCGAGACGCGATTTTGGCGGTGGCTTCAGCGGCCGACAACACCGACTTTTCGCTCTTGGCGCAGGCGTTTGCCCGCCGTGGGTTGGGGCTCAAGGCCAAGGCACCCGACGCCGACTCGCAGACCAATGGCCCGCTGACCGAGAGCTTTCTTACCGGCAATGCGTTCGAAGTCATCGACGTCAAGCTCGACGATTCGGTGATGGCGTGCGACCAAGACGGAGCGCTCGACAACGAAGAGAAGGGCAAGCTCAAAATCACGCTGAAGAATGTGGGCGTGGGCCCGCTCAACGCGCTGACCGGCTCGGTGACCACCGCGTCGAGCGGGGTGACGATTGTCGGCAATGGCCAGCTCACCTTCGCGGCGATGCCTCCTTTCACCACCCAAGTGGTGGAAGTGCCGGTGAGCTTGAACGGGCTTAAGGGCATTCAGGCAATTGAGTTTGATCTCGAAGTCAACGAGCCCGGCTTGGCTGAGCCAGGGCCTTTGAAAATGAAGCTGCCGTTTCGCGTCAACACCGACATCGCCGCGAATTCTTCGTTCATCGACGATGTCGAGGCCCCCACCACCACGTGGACCGTGAGCACCGACCCGCGCTTCGTCGGCGGCAGCAACTTTCGTATTTTCGCGTCGTCGGCCACCACCCACCACTGGTTCGGCCCCAACCCGGCGTCGTTTGCTGACAATTACCTCATTTCGCCGCGTCTTACCGTGGCGCCGAGTGGCACTTTCGGCGTGACGTTCATGCACCGTTTCGACTTCGAGGTTCAGAACGGCACTGACGCGTTTGACGGCGCGGTGGTCGAAATTTCGCTCGATGACGGCCAAACCTGGGCTGACGTCGGCGCCGCCTTGTCGCCGGCGTACAACGCCACCATCGACGCGATGAGCAACAACCTCTTGAGGGGCCGCAAAGTCTTCGGTGGCCGTAGCGACAATTACCCTCAATTCAACAAGCAGACCGTCGACCTCGGTACCCAGTACCAAGGCAAGACGGTGCGCTTGCGTTTTCGTATCTCGTCTGACGAAGCGGCCGCGGCCAAGGGTTGGGAAATCGACGACATTGCTTTCACCGGTTTAGCGAAGCCTCCCTTCGCGGCGGTGGTGGGTGACCCCACCTGGTGCTCGAACAAGCCTCCTGAAGTGGGCCCCTTGACGCCGCTCACCGTGGCTGAAACCAACGCGGTCGACTTGAACGTGGCGATTACCGACCCCGACGGTGAAACCCCCACCTGGACATGGACACAAGTCGACGGCCCTGTGGTGACGTTGGCCGACGGCCACTTCATTGCGCCCAACGTCAGCAAAGACACCATGCTCACCTTCGCGCTGAGGGTGTACGACGCCAAGGCCGAGGTGGGGCCGCTCTATCGCTTCGTCAACGTGCTGGACGCGAATGGTACGCCCAGCCTCATGGTGCCACCGAAGGTCGAGGTGTTTGAAGGCAACCCGGTGGCCATCGACGCCACGGGCCAAGACCCTGACGGCGACGTGGTCACCTTCGTGTGGACCCAGACGTCGGGCGTGACGGTCAACCCACCCAGCATGACGCTGCCTACGTTGAGCTTCACCGCGCCGCAAGTCGACCAAGAGACGGTGCTCACCTTTACGGTGGTGGCGACTGACGGCTTCACCTCGAGCCCGCCGCAGACAGTCGACGTGGTGGTGAAAGACACGCCTCCCTATGAGGCGCCGGTGGCGGGCTTGACGACCGATGGCCCCGGCAAGGCCCCGGGCTGCGGTTGCTCGAGCAGTGCGATGCCCTCGTTGACCGTGGGAATTCTCGCGCTTTGGGCTTTACGACGCCGTAAAGTGCGCCCGCTATGACGGTTTCGTTTTCTGCGCTGCGTTTTGTCTGTTTGGCGGGTGTCTGCACGTTGACCGGTTGTTTTTACCCGGCCGACCGAGGGCGCCTGCTCGAAGTGCGTGTCGAGAAGCTGAATGATGAAAACCAGCGGCTCACGGCCCAGCTCAAAGACAGCCAAGACAAGTTGGCGTCGACGCTGCAGCAAGTCGAGAAGGCGTTAGACGGCCTCGACAAGGCGTCGCGCCGCAGCGACGCTGACATTGGCGTGCAGTTGCAAAAGACGGTTGAAGACGTGGCGATGCTGCGCGGCCAAGTCGAAACCTACCAATACAAAGTGGCTGAGCTCGAGACCGCGCTGAAGCAAGCCAGCGACACCGCAGAGCGCAAAGCGGTTGAAGAAAAAGGCGCCGAAGCGGTGAAGGCGGCCGAGGCGAAGAAAAAAGCTGATGAGCTGAAGAAGCCTGACCAACCGAAGGAGTTTCTCGCGTTCGCCGATGAAAAAGCCAAGGCAGGCGAAGCCGGCGTGGCGCGTACGCTCTACGCTGAGTTTTTGAAAAAGTGGCCCAAAGACGAAGGCGCGGGCGAGGCCCACTTTCGCTTGGGCGAGACGTACTTCAATGAAGAGAAGTGCCGCGAGGCGCTCTTCGAGTACGGCAAGGTGATTCAAGACTTCACCAAGAGCAAAGCCGCGCCGAGCGCTTATTTGCGTTCGTCAGACTGCTTCAAGAAGTTGAAGATGCAAGACGAGTCGCGCCTGGCGCTCGAAGAGTTGGTGAAACAGCACCCCAAGTCTGACGCGGCGAAGAATGCCAAGCAGCGTCTGGCTGAGCTCGACAAAGAAAAGAAGAAGGCTCCCAAGAAATGACGGGGCGGCTTGGTGCGCTCGGGGTTGTTTTGTGCGCGCTGACGGTGAAGGCGGCCGACAAGCCGTTGTCGGTGGTGATTACCGGAGACAACGGCGGTGAAGTGGCTCCCTGCGGCTGCCAAATGAACCCCACCGGCGGGCTGGCGAAGCGCAAGACAGTGCTCCAGTCGTGGGTCGGTCAGCCGCTGCTGGTGGTCGACGCAGGCAATGCGCTCTTTCGCTCTGCTGGTGGGGCTGACGCCAAGGCCCAAGCCCGCGCGCAATTCATCGCACAGACGATGGCGAAGTTGGGCACCGTGGCGATGGCGGTGGGCCACCGCGACCTCTCGGCCGGAGCGGCGTTTCTCAAGGCGAGCGCCGAAAAAGCGAAGCTAAAGCTGCTCTCGGCCAACTTGCGCGATGGCGAGCAGAAGCCGTTCGCCGGTTCGATGGTGTGGCAAGGCGCCGGGGTAAAAGTGGGCCTCATTGGCTTGTCGCCTTCGGGCCCGGTGTTGGGTTCGCCCACGTTGAACGGTGGTGCGGTGGTTGAAGCGGCGAAAGCGCAGCTGCAGGTGCTAAAGGGCAAGGTCGACGTGGTGGTGCTGTTGGCGGCCGTGCCGTACGCCGAGGCGCTCGCCTTGGCTCAGGCGCTGCACGGGCAGGCTGACTTCATTGTTCAATCGAGTGACAGCCGAGGGCAGGTGGCGCAAGAGGTGGCGGGTGCCTATTTGATAGGGGCGGGTGACCGAGGCCGCGCTATCGCCCGGCTCGATTTGAACCTGGGCAACGGCAAGGGGGCGTGGGTCGATTTGGCCGCCCAAGCACGCGACGCGCAGTCGGTGGCGCTGCTTGAACAGCAGCTCATCACCTTGAAAGAACGGTTGAAAATGACGTCTGACCCGCAAGCGAAGCGCTCACTTCAAGAGACTTTGACGCAGATGCAAAAACGCCACAGTGAGCAGATTCGCAAAGCGCAAGGAGCGGTGGCTGCCGGTGCGCGCACTTTGACTCTACAATGGAAAGCACTCGACTCAGCCGTGGGGGACGACGAGTCACTGAAGAAAGAGGTTCTGGTTCATGAACCGACGTACGCAGGTCATTAACAGCGGTGGCCGGCCGGGCAAAACGTGGCTGGGTGCGTTGGCGTTGGGTTTGGTGATTGCCGGTTGCAACTGTGGCGACGTGGCCGGTGACCTCGATGGCGGCAAAGGTGGCGGTAAAGGTGGCGGCAACGGTTCGGGCGGCAGCACGGGCAACGGCGGCGGCTCGGGCAACGGCGGTAGCAACGGCAGCGGTGGAGGAGCCGGCGGTGGCTTCATGACCCCGACCGACGGTGGCTGCGGTTTGACCGCCACCATTCGCGATTTTCGAAAAAGTCACCCCGACTTCGAGAAAGTCATCGGTGATGATCGCGGCATCGTGCGGGTTGACTTGGGTACTGACAAAAAACCGCAGTACGCGCCGGTCACCAACAGCCTCACCACCACGGGCCGAGGCAATTTTGATCAATGGTACCGCGACACGCCCAGTGTGAACCAGACGGCCAAGGTGCCTTTGGCGTTGACCAACCCGGGGCCTGGCCAGTTCATCTTCGACAGCGCCGCTTTTTTCCCCATCGATGGCATGCTCTTCGGCAACGAAGGGTACGATCACAACTTTCACTTCACCACCGAGCTGCACGCCACGTTTCAGTACAAGGGCGGCGAAAAATTTACCTTTCGCGGTGATGACGACGTGTGGGTTTTCGTGAACGACAAGCTCGCGCTCGATTTGGGCGGCGTGCACGGAGTCGAGAGCGCCACCATCGATTTTGATGCCAAGGCCAGCCAACTGGGCATCACCAAGGGCAACACCTATTCGTTCGACGCCTTTCACGCCGAGCGACACACCACCGAATCGAACTTTCGCATCGAGACGTCAATTGAGTGCTTCGTTGACGTGGTTATCAACTAGCATCATGTAGCACCCTGTATGCACATGAAGGCGCCCTGTCTTCGCGATTAGGGTTTTCCCCTTAAGCCACCGCTCTCCTACAATCTGCGCTCAGCTTCGTCTTAAAGGGGAGACGCCTTTGAAAACGACTGTCTTGCTGGGCTCGTTGTGGGCGGGCCTGGTTCTCTTTTCGTCGTGCGAGCAGCAAGCGGTTTTGAAGGGGGCTCCGTCGCCCAGCGTGCCCACGGCGTCGACACGCAGCGACGCGTTGATTGGCACCGACGGCACGTTCTCGGTTTCGGGCGTGACGGTGCTCAACCAATACGCGGTGCTTGCCGCCAATGCCGCGGTGGCCGCGAACAGCATTACCGTCACCAACGCCGCCGACTTAGACAGCCCCGACTTTGGCGCGCTGACCACCGGCGACCTGCTGCTGATTATTCAAATGCAGGGTGCCACCATTGCTACGCCCGACGCTGACGCAGGCTACGGCGCCGTCACCGCGCTCAACAGCGCCGGCTTGCATGAGTACGTGGTGGTGAACAGCGTGGTGGGCAACACCATCAACTTGCTCAATACCTGTGGTGGTCTGCGCAATGCATACAGCGCTGCGGGGCACACCCAGGTGGTGCGCGTGCCGCAGCTCACCAGTTTGACCGTGACCAACACCGGTACCGTGACCGCTCCCGCGTGGGACGGTCAGCGCGGCGGGGTGGTGGCGCTGCACGTGCAAAACACGGTGACGCTCAACGGCTCGGTCGACGTTTCGAACCTTGGCTTTCGCGGTGGCAATACCGACAACAGCTCACTGGCGGTGGCGACTGACATGGCGCTCTACCGCTCGGCCAACGCCACTGACGGCGCAGAAAAAGGCGAAGGCATCGCCGGCTTCATCGCTGAATATGACGCGCTCGGTGGCCGCTACGGGCGCGGGGCTCCGGCCAACGGAGGCGGCGGTGGTAACTCACACAACGCTGGAGGAGGCGGCGGCGCCAACGGCATCGCCGGCAACACGTGGACTGGCCAAGGCGTGATGGATTCAACGGTCATTGGCGTGGGCGCGTGGGCGCTCGACTCGGCGTACGTCGCCAACGGCAACGCGCGCACCAATTCGCAAGGCGGTGGCCGGGGCGGTTACTCGTCGTCTTCTTCGAACCAGAACGCGCTCACCACCGGTCTCAACCAAATGGTGTGGGGCAACAACCTGCGGCGTGAACGCGGAGGCTTGGGTGGGCGGCCGCTCACCAACAGTGCGCTCACCCGGTTGTTCATGGGCGGTGGCGGCGGCGCGGGCGATGGAGACTCAGGCGCGGCCGGCGGCGGTGGCCGGGGCGGAGGCATCATCTACGTGATGGCCAACGCGGTGACCGGCCCCGGTGGTTTCATCGCCAACGGCCAGACCGGCGCGTCGACTCTGGCGCCGCACAACGACGGCGCGGGTGGCGGCGGCGCGGGCGGCACCATCATCTTGCGCTCCAACTCGAATGCGGGCTTTTCGATTTCGGCCAACGGCGGCAGCGGCGGCAATCAGCTGATCAGCTCTGGCTCTGACGAAGCCGAAGGCCCGGGCGGTGGTGGCGGCGGCGGCTACATTGCGCTTTCGAGCAACTTGCCTACTCAGTTGCCGGCGGCGAACTTGTCGGCGCAGGGCGGCCCGCACGGCACCACCAGCTCGAACGGTTTGTCCGAGTTTCCCGTCAACGGTGCCACGCGCGGCAACGCCGGCCAGACGAATGGTGCGGTGACCGATATTCCCCTCTGTTTAGAGCCAGCCGACCTTTCCATCACCAAGACCGACATGTTGACGAGCGAAGTGCCTGGCACGCAGGTCACCTATGCCATCGTGGTCACCAACAACGGGCCCAATGTGGCGACCGGGGCGCACGTGCTCGACACTTTGCCGGGAGTGCTCACCGGAGCGACGTGGACCTGCACCGGCGGAGGCGGCGGTACCTGCTCCGCGGCCATGGGTTCAGGCAGCATCAACACCTTCGTCAATTTACCGGCGATGGGTACCGCGACTTTCTCAGTGACCGCCAACATCGACCCGGCGACGACCGCCAACCTGGTGAACACCGCGCAGGTGGTGAGCCCGCCTATCGTCAATGATTCGGTGCTCGGCAACAACAGCGCCACCGACACTGACACGCTCGGGCCGCAGGCTGACATTTCTGTGGCGCTGACCGAATCGGTCGACCCGGTCAACGAAGACGCCAACTTCAACTATTTGATTGTGGTGAGCAACGCAGGGCCCAGCACGGCCACCACGCTGAGCGCGAATTTCCCTGTGCCGTCGGGGGTGACCTACGTGAGCGCTTCGGGCACCGGGTGGACCTGCAACCAATCGATGGGCATCGTTACGTGCAGCCGCACCAATTTGGCACCTGCCACCGCCGCGCCGACCATTACCGTGACGGTGACCGCGCCCGGCATGGGCGGCTCGCTCAATGCGTCGGTCTCGGTTTCGTCGGCCACTGCTGATGCCGACCTCATGAACAACAGCGCCACGCAAGCCACCACCGTGGCGCCAGTCAACGATCCGCCTTTGAACCAAGTACCCGGGCCGCAAACCATTGTCGAAGACACCACGCTCACATTCTCGACGCCCTTCAACAACGTGGTTCAGACATCAGACGTCGATGCCGCTCCGCCTGCGTTGCTGACCGTGACGTTGACCGCCGCCCCACACCGAGTGACGTTGTCGAGTACCACCGGGCTGATGTTCATTACTGGCGACGGCACCGACGACAGCAACATGGTTTTTACCGGTACGTTGACCAGCATCAACGCCGCGTTGTTCGGCATGACTTTTCGCCCGCAGGCGAACTTCAACGGCACCGCGTCGATTTCACTCACCGTGAGTGATCAGGGCAATACCGGCTCAGGTGGGCCGCGTTCTGACAGTGACACCATCACCATCGTGGTGACGCCCGACAATGACCCGCCCACCGGCGTGGCCGACATGTTCACCCTGGTCGAAGACAGCGGCCCCAACGTGCTCAATGTGTTGATGAATGACTCTACCGCCCCTGACGCCATGGAAACGCTCACCATCGTGCAGGTCACCAGCGGCATGCACGGCATCGTCTCGGGCGGCGGCAGCAGTATCACCTACACGCCGAATGCCAATTACTTCGGGCCCGACGCCTTCACGTACACCATTTCAGACGGTAACGGAGGCTTGGCCACAGTCAATGTCACCGTCAACGTCACCAACGTCAATGACAACCCCACGCTGCTCGACGACAGCTTCGGCGTACCCGAAGGCTCGTCGAACAACGTGATGCCGGTGCTCAACAACGATTCGGCAGCTCCCGATGTGAATGAAACGTTGACCATCACCATGGTGTCGACGCCTTCGTTCGGTACCGCCACCATCGCCATGGGCGGCACGCAAATCACCTACACGCCGAACCCCGCATACACCGGCGCCGACAGCTTCACCTACACGGTGAGCGACGGCAATGGAGGCAGCAGTACCGCCACCGTCACCATTAACGTGGGCCCGGTCAATGACCCGCCGGTGAACAGCTTGCCGGTGGCGCAGACCGTGGCCGAAGACGGCATGCTCACGCTTTCGAGCACCAACGGCAATCTCATTTCGGTGAGCGACGTCGACGTGGGTGGCGGTTTGTTGCAGGTGACTTTGAGCGCAAGCAACGGGCGCTTGTCGTTGCCTGCCACTACGGGCCTGACCTTCGCCCTGGGCGACGGCACGGCTGACACGGTAATGACTTTCACCGGCCTGCCCGCGGCCCTCAACGCCGCGCTCGACGGGCTGCTCTTTGTGCCGAACGCCAATTACAACGGCCCGGCTGAAATCTCAGTGGTGACCAATGACTTGGGCAACACAGGCGTGGGCGGGGCGCAAAGCGACAGCGATGCGTTGGCAGTGACGGTGACGTCGGTGAACGACTTGCCGACCGCGGTGGGCGACTTGGCTACGGTGGTTGAAGAGAGCCAAGGCAACATCGTTCTGGTGCTGAACAACGACTCGGCCCTTCCTGACACGGGTGAGGTGCTCTTCGTTTCGGCGGTCACCCAAGGGGCGCATGGCACGGTGGCCATTGACGCCATGGGCGCGCAAGTCACGTACACACCGGCGGCGAGCTACTTCGGCCCTGACAGCTTCACTTACACGGTGAGCGACGGCAACGGAGGCACCGCCAACGCCACCGTCAACGTCACCGTCATCAACTTGAATGACCCGCCCACCGCCAACCCTGACGTGGTGAGCGTGGCCCAAGACAGCGGCGCCAATGTCTTCGACGTGCTCGCCAACGACACGTACCTGCCTGACCCTCCTGAAATGCTGCGCGTCGTGGCAGTGACCCCGGCGCTGCACGGCACGGTGATGATTACCCACAATGGTGCTGACATCACTTACACGCCGACACCGGGTTATTTCGGGCCCGACACTTTCGCCTACACCGTTCAAGACGCCAATGGCGGGGTAGCCGCCACCTTCGTCACCATCACCGTGGGCGCCGACGCTGACCGTGACGGTTTGTCTGACGCTGAAGAGTTGGTGCTCGGCACTGACCCGACGAAAAAAGACACCGACGGTGACGGCTTAGACGACGGTGTCGAGGTCAAGGTGACGATGACCGACCCTAAAGACGACGACGTCGACGACGATGGTCTGCTCGACGGCAATGAAGACGTCAATCACAACGGTGTGGTCGACCCCGGTGAAACCAGCGCCAAGCTGGCTGACACCGACGGCGACGGCATTCAAGATGGCACCGAGCTGGGCCTCACCTCGCCTCAAGGCGTCAACACCAAGCCGGGCACCTTCGTACCTGACGCTGACTCCACCACGCGTACCAACCCGATTAAGGCTGACACCGACGGTGGAGGCGATTCTGACGGCGTTGAAGACGCGAACCACAACGGCCGCGTCGATGCGGGAGAGACCAACCCCGACGACGGCCTCGATGATCGCGTCGACACTGACCGCGACGGCCTGACCGACGCGGTAGAAGGGCAATATGGTCTGAACCCCGCTGATGCTGACACTGATGACGACGGCGTGCTCGACGGTGCCGACGGCTTGTCAGACACTGACGGTGACGGCCGAATCGATGCGTTAGACCCCGACAGCGACAACGACGGCGTCAATGACGGCACTGAAGCCGGCATCACCGCTGAGCTCGCGTCGGTCGACACCAACCGCAGCTCGCCCAACTTCGTGCCCGACGCCGACCCGTCGACCACCACCTGGCCGCGTTTGGTCGACACCGACGGCGACGGCATTCCCGATGGTGTTGAAGACGCGAACCACAACGGCGCGGTCGACCCGGCAGAGACCAACGCGGCGAACGCCGACACCGACGGTGACGGGCTCGACGACGGCTTCGAAGGCTCTTCTGAGAACCCCACCGACCCGACCTTGGCCGACACCGACAGTGACGGGCTCAAAGATGGCGATGAAGACGCCAATCACAATGGCAAGGTCGACCCGGGTGAAACCGACCCCAACAACCCCGACTCAGACGGGGGTGGCTCGCTCGACGGCGATGAGGTGCGTCAAGGCACCAACCCGGTGCGCAGCGATGACGACTTCTTGATTCGCGGTGGTGCAGGTTGCTCCACGGCGCCGGGCTTCGAATGGTGCGGGCTCTTGGTGCTGGTGCTGTTGTCGCTTCGGCGGTGGCGCCCAGAGCACGGGCCGCGCAAGGTGTCAGCGCGTGTTCTGACGTTGGTTGCCGTGCTCGCTGCGGTAGGGCAGGCGTCGGCGCAAGAGCTGCTCTCGACGTCGCTCGACGTGCAACGTTTCAAAGCGGCGCCAGGGCCGCAAGACATGCTCAATGTGTACTCGGCGCGGGTGCCAGAGCACCTGCAAATCTCGGCGCGGTTGTTTTTCAGCTACGCCGATGATCCCCTGGTGTTGGCCGTGCCTGGTTCACGCAACGTGGCGACCCGGCTCGTCGATGATCAAATGACTTTCGATGTGATGGTCGACGTAGGGTTCAAAGAATATTTCGAATTGGGTATCGCCCTGCCCATTACGACGCAGCACGGGCAAGCCACGCCACTGAACCCGACCCTCACCGAGGGCTTCGCTTCGACCGGCATGGGCGATTTGCGCGTCATTCCCAAGGCGGCGTTCTTTCCGGCGAGCTCGTGGTTTCAGCTGGGCATCGCGCTGCCAATGATTTTACCGACCGGTGGCACCACCCAATTTCGCGGAGACGGCGGTTTTGGCGTGCAGCCTCGCGTGGCGGGTGAAGTGAAGCTGTCGAACTTTCGGCTGCTCGCAAACTTTGGCGCGAATTTGCGACAGTCTCGCAAGTTGATGACGCTCACCATCGGCCAAGAGTTGGCCTGGGGCATCGGCGCCGAGCTGCCGTTCTTGCTGGGAGGCAGCAACTTGCTCACCCACCTCACCCTCACCGGCGTGGTGGGGCTTACTTCACTCGCAGCCGAAGCCAACCCGACCGACTTGCTTTTCTCGGTGCTGTGGAAGCCGAGCAAATGGTGGGGCGTCGAAGCGGGCATTGGTACGGGTTTGAACTCGGGGTGGGGTAACCCCCGTTGGCGGGCGGTGGCGGGCCTTTCGTTCGCGGCTGACCCAATAAAAATTGCCGAGCGTCCGCGCGAAGAGCCGAAGCTTGAAGCAGACTTGCCCAGAGACGACGCAGCGCGGGTGGCGAAAGTGACGCGCGCTGCGCCCGAAGAGACGCCTGCTGCGGCGCACCGCGACATCGTTTCGACCGCGCGCCTTGACGACAAGCTCGACAGCGATGGTGACACCATCACCGACGGCAAAGACAAATGTCCGAATGAGCCCGAGACCATCAACGGCGTGAATGACGAAGATGGCTGCCCTGACAAGGGCCGGGTCAATGTGTTCGTCGAAAACGAAGGGTTACGCGTGCTGGGGAGCATCACCTTTCACTCGGGCTCTGACGCCATCACTGCCGAGGGAGAATCACTGCTCAAGCAAGTGGCGATGACCATCAAAGCCAACCGCTTTGTGCGCCGCGTACGGGCCGAGGTCTACACCAACGAAGAGAAGACCAAGGCGGGGAACCTCGACTTGAGCATTCGGCGTGCGTCATTGGTTGAAGAGATTCTGCTCGGCGCAGGCGTTGAACCTGGGTGGCTTGAAGTCAAAGGCATCGGCGCGTCACGCGTGTACAACGGCAGCGGCGTCGACTTCATTCGCCTGCAGTGAAGGTGGGCGGCTTTTTGCGGCTTCACGGAGCCGCGAGGTCGGCAGCAAGCGAAGCTTTTTGCTCGTTGGTGAGCACCGTCTCGGCGGCGAGCTCTCGCAAGGTGGTGCCAATGGCCACGGGCGTCTGACCTTTCACGTCGAACACCAGGTAGTGCACTGAAGACAGGCGGTGCTCGTCGACTTGCCGCTGGTCAAACCGAGGGGTGACTTTCGTGCCGTCAGGCAGCTTGGCGTAAAGGGTCGAAGGCAATTCTAACCAGCGCGCGAGCAGCTCGGGCCGGCGTTCGGCGTTTTCGATTTCGATGAGCAAGGTGGCGGGCAGGGTGCCTGCGGGGCCAATCAACTCGTTGTAGGTGTCGAGCTCGTGCTGAATCTCAGCTTCTTTGACCAGACGCTCGGCGAGCATCATCTCTTGTACTTGGTAACGCAGGGTATCGGTGTTCTCGAAGAGAAAGGTGAGAAACGGGCCGACATGAACACGGCGAGTGGTTTTGTGCTCGAGCACCCTGGGGCGTGTTTGGTCGCGCTTCTCGGCGTAAGTCTGAAAATCAAGCAGCTCACTGCGTTGTATTTTTCTCATGGCTTGCTTTCCGTTCCGGTGGGCGCAGCTGCTTCGCTTTGGTTAGCGGGCTTGGGCTCAATGCGCTTGGGAAAACCATCTTCACGGTAGGCGTGGGCGAGAATGCTCATCGGGTGCATGGGTTTCACACCGGCGTGTTGCGCGAATTGCGTTGCCGCGAGCGGGCATTCGGTCGACCACACTTCGGCTTCGGCCTGTTTCATGCCGTTGAACGCGCGTTCACCGATGCGCTTCGAGGCTTCGAAGGTTTCTACCTTCATTGCGTAGGTGCCATCGTGGCCGCAGCATTCCAAAACTGACGACGGTGATACGCCCGGTATTTGACGCAGCAGATCGCGGCCTTTGAAGCCCACGGCTTGTGCGCGCAAATGGCAGGGCGCGTGGTAGGCGACTTTGTCGCCCGGAGTGCTCTTGAAGTCAGTGTTGAGCTTGCCTTCGCGCTTTAGCTGCCACAGGTATTCGCCGGGGTCTTGCACTGCGGCGGCGAGGCGCAGCGCGGCGGGTCGGTCTTCTTTCTGCACCAATTCAGGGTACTCGCGCCGGAGCATCATCGAACAGGTAGGGTTGATGGCGAGCACTTTGGCTCCGGCGTCGACGTGAGGCATCAACAGGGCCAGGTTGTGCTTGGCTTGTTCCTGCAACGCGTCTAGGTCGCCGTGCTCCCAGGCGGGCATGCCGCAGCAGCGCAGGCCCTTGAGGCACGCCGTCTTTACGTTGTTCTTTTCGAGCACTTCGAGTGTGTCGCGACCGAGCTGCGGCTCGTTGTTTTCCACGTAACAGGTTTGAAAAAGCACTGCGTCGCTGCCGGGCTGCGAGCGAATTTTCTCGTTCTCTTCGGCCCATGCCGAGAATGTTTCCTGTGCGAAGTCAGGCAAGTCTTTGTCGCGGTGAATGCCGAGCAGCTTTTCGAGAAACCAACGGTGGGCCCCGACGCGGTTCATGGCGTTGGCCATGCCCAGGCTGGCGCGAGCCATTTTCGCGGTGCCATCGGGGTCTCCCAGCACACGTTCTCGCAGGGGAACGCCCTGTTCTTTGGTTTTTACCGCCTCGAAGCGGTGCACCAGCTTGGGAAAGTCGAGCTGGTACTCGTGGTTGTCGCGTGGAGTGTAGGGGCACTGCACTTCGCACAACTTGCATTGAAAACATGCGTCCATCAGGCCGGTTTTTTCTTCGGCCGACAGCTTGCGTACGTCGCCATCGTACTTGTCGTCGAGCAGTTTGAACAACGAAGGGAACGTGTCGCAGTACTTGAAGCACATTCGACAGCCGTTGCAGACCTCGAAAACACGGTTCACTTCTTTGTCGAGGGCGCGCTTGTCCCAATATTTGGGGTCTTCGGGATCGTACGTGAGCCCGTCAGTCGGCTGGTACGAGATGACTTTATCGTCAGCCATAAAAAGTCCTCTGTGCGCAGCGCCCGAAGAATCAGGCGCTGCACGACGAAAGCGTTAACGGTGTCGAGGTGGAATTACTTGATCGAGTCGAGCATTTTCTGAAAGCGACCGGCGTGCGACTTCTCGGCCTTGGCCAGCGTTTCGAACCAGTCGGCGATTTCAGCGAAGCCTTCGTCTCGTGCCGCTTTGGCCATGCCCGGGTACATGTCGGTGTACTCGTGGGTTTCGCCCGCGACTGACGCCTTGAGGTTCAAAATCGAGTCACCGATTGGCAGGCCGGTGGCAGGGTCACCGGCGTGTTTCATGTAGTCGAGGTGGCCGTGCGCGTGACCGGTTTCACCTTCGGCTGTCTCGCGAAAGTTCGAAGCGATTTCGGGGTAACCCTCAACATCGGCGACCTTCGCGAAATAAAGGTAACGACGATTGGCCTGAGACTCGCCCGCGAAGGCATCTTTCAGGTTTTGGTGGGTCTTCGTGCCTTTGAGTTCCTTAGCCATGGTTGTCTCCTGTTGCGTATCGGGTGTTTAAGAACGGGTGGAACTGACTACGAATGCGGGGGTGATGCTTTACATTTTTTACAGAGCCCGTGAACGCGAATGCTCACAAACTCGGGAGTGAAATCTTCTGGAGCAATCAGCGGAATGCGTTCGAACGCTGGAGCGCGAAAGTCCGAAATGCTGTGGCATTGGGTACAGACCAGGTGATGGTGCTGCTCCATGTTCGCGTCGTAGCGCTTGGCGTCTCCGGTGGTGGCTATTTCAGAAGCGACGCCCAGTGCCACCAGGGTGTCGAGCGTCTTGTAAACGGTGGCCAACGACATCGACGGCATTGATAGCCTTACCTGGTCATAAAGCATCTCGGGAGTAGGATGCGCTTCAGAGCCCGCGAGCGCTCGGTAGATCTCAATTCGTTGTGGGGTGGCAGGCGTTCCCCGGTCTCGACAGAGGTCGACGAAACGTTGAACCATCGCTCCGGTGAATTGAGAACTCATTACTGGATAATAAATATCTAACGCGATAATTTTTATCAACCGAAAAAATATTTCAAAAACGACTTAAAATACTCAATAAAAACAATTGACTAAACGTATCAGAGAGTTGTCATTCTTATAAAGCCAAGCTCAGACGCTCAGACGCTCAGACGCTCAGACGCTCAGACGCTCAGACGCTCAGACGCTCAGACGCTCAGACGCTCAGACGCTCAGACGCTCAGACGCTCAGACGCTCAGACGCTCAGACGCTCAGA
>JAIBBR010000094.1 GCA_019694575.1 Myxococcaceae bacterium | reverse complement strand
GGCTCAACAAAGAGAAGGTCGAGCTCTCTGACTTCGAAAACGCCAAGGACAAGGTGTTCATGGGTCCCGAGCGCAAGTCGATGATCATGAGTGAGCAAGAGAAGCGCAACACCGCGGTGCACGAAGCCGGGCACGCGCTGGTTGGCCGCATGCTCCCCGGGTGTGATCCCGTGCATAAAGTGACCATCATTCCGCGTGGCCAGGCCTTGGGTTTGACCTGGAGCTTGCCGAAAGAAGATCGCATCAACCTCTATAAGAAAAAGCTGATGGACCAGCTGTGCATGTCGCTCGGTGGGCGTCTGGCCGAAGAGCTGATGTTCGGCGAGATGAGCTCGGGCGCTGCCAATGACATCGAACAAGCATCGAAGCTGGCACGTGCCATGGTGTGCCGCTGGGGCATGAGCGAAAAGCTGGGGCCCTTGGCGTTTGGCAGCAGCGACGGCGAGGTCTTCTTGGGCCGCGATTTCGCTTCGAAGCCTGACTATTCAGAAGACACTGCCAAGTCGATCGACGCCGAAGTGCGTGGCATTGTGATGGGCGCGTACGAGCGGGCGAAGAAGATTCTTGTAGAGCACATGGAGTCACTCAAGCGCATCGCCGAGGCGTTGGTAGAATACGAGACCATCGACGCGGCAGACTTGGAAGTGTTGATTCAAGGCGGCCAGCTGACGCGCACCAAGCCGGCGCCGCGGGTGATTG
This sequence comes from Myxococcaceae bacterium, assembly GCA_019694575.1. Classification (GTDB taxonomy): domain Bacteria; phylum Myxococcota; class Myxococcia; order Myxococcales; family Myxococcaceae; genus JAIBBR01. Next base: position 21,379 of record JAIBBR010000094.1, on the reverse strand, counting down.
CGCCTCCCAAAGAAGAGAAGAAGAACCGCCGCATTTTAGACGCGCTCGACGGCATTCCGAAGATGGAGCCCGAGAAGGCGTAACGCGGGTCTTTCATGCCGGCGTATTCAGGCAGTTGTCATTGCAAAGCGGTGCGGTTCACTTTCTCAAGTGAGCCGCTGGCCGAGGCTGTGCGCTGTAACAGCTCGATCTGCGTGCGCAACAGCACCACCAAGCCGGTGTACTTTCGCGTCAACTTGGGTTGTGTCGACGGCGTGGACCCATACGCGTTTTCGATTCGGTTGATCGACGGCAAGTCGTTCTGATTCGCTACAGCTTTGGAGCCTTGGCTTATCTTGCTATAGCCGGCATATGGCATTGAACGGCAAAAACGGCTCCCAAGCGGGCAAAGCCCCTAAGCTTTTCGGCACCGACGGCGTGCGCGGCGTGGCGAATGTGCACCCGATGACTGCCGAAGTGGCGATGCAATTGGGGCGCGCGCTGGCGTACCTGATTCGCAATGGCAACCACCGGCACCGCGTGGTGATCGGCAAAGACACTCGGCTCTCGGGGTACATGATTGAGCAAGCGTTGACCGCCGGCATTCTCTCGATGGGCGTCGACGTGGCGCTGCTTGGCCCGTTGCCCACGCCGGGCATCGCCAACATCACCACTTCTATGCGGGCCGACGCGGGGGCGGTGATCTCTGCGTCGCACAACCCGTACCAAGACAACGGCATCAAGTTCTTTTGGCGTGACGGTTTCAAGCTGCCTGATGACACCGAAGCAAAGATTGAAGCGTTGGTCGCCGAAAACAGCATCGATCACCTGCGGCCGACGGCTACCAAAATAGGCGTCGCGGCCCGGCTCGACGACGCGCGTGGCCGTTACATCGTTTTTTTGAAGAACACATTTCCCCGTGAGCTGACGTTGGAAGGGCTCACCCTGGTGGCCGACTGTGCCAATGGAGCCGCTTACAAAGTGGTGCCTGAAGTGCTCTCGGAGCTGGGTGCCAAGGTGATCTCGTTGGGCGTGAGCCCCGACGGCAAAAATATCAACCACCACTGCGGTGCGCTGCACCCTGAAGGGTTGGCCAAGGCGGTGTTGAAGCACGGAGCGCATTTGGGCATTGCGGTCGATGGCGACGCTGACCGGCTTATTCTCGTCGACGAGAAGGGCAACGTCGTCGATGGCGATGCGATCATGGCGGTATGCGCCAGTGAGTTGGCGCGGCGGCAGGCGCTGAAAAAGAACACCATCGTGGCGACGGTGATGAGCAACGTGGGCTTGGAACGCGCGCTGAAACCGTTTGGTACGCAGGTGGTACGAGCCAAGGTCGGCGATCGCTACGTGGTCGAAGAGATGCGCAAGAATGGCTACAGCTTCGGTGGCGAGCAGTCAGGGCACTTGGTGTTTTTAGATCACGCCACCACCGGTGACGGCACGTTGGCCGCGCTGCAGGTGCTGGCGGTGATGGGCCGAACAGGTAAGCCGATTTCTGAATTGGCAGAGATCTTTGAAGCAGTGCCGCAGACCTTGCTCAATGTCGAAGTCAAGCGCCGCGAAGAGCTCTCGGCGTTGCCCGACGTGAACAAGGCGATCAAGGCTGTCGAGAAGAAGCTGGGCCGCGACGGCCGGGTGTTGGTGCGTTTCTCAGGCACCGAAGCCAAGGCGCGCGTGCTGGTCGAAGGCCCCGATGCGAAGCGCAACAAGACGTACGCGGCCGATATCGGCGAGGCCCTCAAGCAGGCATTGAACTGAAGTAGAGTCATTCGCCCGTGAAGATCTCGGTCACCACAGCGGCCATTGCCGGCGGCGGTGTTCTTGCTGTCGTGGTCGTTGTGGGAGCGATGTCGCTCAAGCCGGTCGACGTGCCCAAGGCGCCCCCGCCCAAACCATGGAGTGGCACTGCGGTGGTGAATTCTCCTCCCTCGGTGGCCCCGGTGACCGAAAATGCGCCTCCTTCAAACGCCGCTGCATCGGAGCATTCGCGCGTGGCAGGTGCGCTCGATGACGGTGCCCGGGTGCATTCGGCAGAAGCTTCGGCCCGCGCTCGCATGCCGGCGCCGGTGGCGATTGTGGCCTGCGAAGAAGAGTTGGCCACGGTGCGCGAAATGCCCAAGGAGCCAGAGACTTTTCGCCACGCCACCGGGGCGCTCAACCGCTTGCACGCCAAGCTGCAAGCCGTGGCTGCGTCTTCTTCAGGCGAGTGGCAAGTGGCGGCACTGGTACTGATTGGCGAGTGTTTCACTGAGCTGGCCGAACGCAGCGAAGCGATCAGCCCCACCATCTGCAACGACGAGCATTTGACGCAGATTGAATGCGCCGAGTTAATGGGTGACGTCGAGTCGCGCTCGTCGCGAGAGCAAGCCAGCGAGGCGTACAAAAAGGCGCTCGAGCTGGCCGAAGCCGAACACATCGACACCGCGTACACCCGGCTGGCGAAGAACCGGTTGCTCGCCCAATAGCCGGCGCGGCAGCAGCGAGAAGAATTGTCGTCACCCGCTGGTGCGCTAAATAGGGCGAATGAGCGCACGACTGGGCGTCAATGTCGATCACGTGGCCACCCTGCGGCAGGCACGAAAACTCAATTACCCCGACCCGGTGACAGCGGCGGCGATGGCCGAGCTGGCGGGCGCGGCGCAGGTGACCATTCACCTGCGCGAAGACCGGCGGCACATTCAAGAACGTGATCTCAAAGTGTTGCGCGAAACGTGTCAGACGCTGCTCAACCTCGAAATGGCCGCCACCCAAGAAATGGTGAAAATGGCTTACGAGCACAAGCCTGACGTCGTCACTCTGGTGCCCGAGCGGCGCGAAGAGCTGACCACCGAGGGAGGCCTTGACGTCAACGGCCAGAAAGACGCCTTGTCGCGCGTGGTGAAGAACCTGAAAGACGGCGACATCACCGTGTCGATGTTCGTCGATCCCGATATCGATCAGATCAAAGCCAGTCACCGCATCAGCGCTGATCGGGTTGAATTGCACACCGGTCGCTACTGTGAAGCGCGCACCGAAAAAGACCGTTCACGTGAATACTCGCGGCTGATCGACGCGGCCAAGGCGTCTACCAAGTTGGGCATGGGCTGCGCCGCCGGCCACGGGCTGAACTATGAAAATGTTCGCCCCGTTGCGCGCATTGCTGAAATCGACGAGCTGAATATCGGCCATGCCATTGTCGCTCGCGCTGTCTTCGTGGGTTTTGATCGCGCCGTCCGCGAAATGGTGGAGCTTTTGAGGAACCCGTGAAACGGGCCTTGAGCAGCGCCGAGATGCGGGCCGTCGACCAATTGTCGGCGCGGTACGGCGTGCTCCCCGAAGTGTTGATGTTCAACGCGGGTACCGTGTTGGCGCAAGAAGCGCTGGCCCATGCGTCGAGCCGCGGCCAGTTCATTGTGGTCTGCGGTACCGGCAACAATGGAGGTGATGGGCTGGTGGCCGCGTTGGCGTTGTCGCGTGCCAATCGCCGGGTTTTCGTGGCCTTGGTCGGCGACGCTCAAACCCTGAAGGGTGAGCCTCGCCGGCTTTTCGACGAAGTGACGCGGGCGCAGCTACCGCTCGGCAAGGCGAGCGATCAGGTCGAAGTGGCCCCGGGCGACGTGGTTGTCGACGCGCTGTTCGGCACCGGCCTGTCGAGGGCGCCCGCGGCAGAATACGCCGTGGCGATCACCCAAATTGCGCGATGGCGGGCACAGGGGGCGACAGTCGTTTCCGCCGATGTGCCCTCGGGGCTGCAAAGTGATACGGGGCAGATTTTTGAGCCCTGCGTACGTGCCGATGCCACCGTGAGCTTCGGGCTTTTCAAAGTCGGCCAGTTGCTCGAGCCGGGGCAGAGCGCGTGTGGCGTGCAACGCTGCGCCGATATCGGCTTGCCCGCGCCAGCACTCGCCGCGGCGCAGGCGCCCATGACGTGGCTGGTCGAAGAGGCCGACGCGAAGGCAGTGTTGCCGGTGCGCCGGGCCGACACCCACAAAGGCACCTATGGGCACGTGGCGGTGATCGCGGGCAGCGACGGCAAGTCAGGGGCTGCCGCGCTCACCGGGTGTGCCGTGTTGAAAAGTGGAGCGGGGTTGGTGACCATCGCGGCTCGCTCCAGGGCGCTTTCGGCGGCTTTGGCCCACGCGCCCGAGCTGATGGGGCACGCTCTGTCAGACGCCGGGCCGCTGGGTATGGCCGACTTTGACGGGTTGGCTCAGCTTCTCGAAAAAAAAGACGCGGTGGTGATCGGCCCTGGCATACCCCGTGGGCCCGAGACGGCTGACCTAATTTGCGCGTTGATGAAGCAGTTTGCGGTGCCCTGGGTTCTCGACGCCGATGCCATCAACGCGTTCGAAGGGCAGGCGGGCCGCTTGAAAGGGCTAACGTCTCAGGTGTTGCTGACGCCACACCCGGGCGAAATGGCCCGTTTGTTGGGTGTCACCACGCAAGACATCGCCGCTGATCGCTTGGGTGTCGCACGGCGGTTGGCGTCGCAAATTGGCGCGACAATCGTGCTCAAGGGCGCGCGCACGGTGACGGCCGACCCGGTGGGCACGTGTTTCATCAACCCGACAGGTAATGCCGGCATGGCCACAGGCGGCTGTGGAGACGTGCTCTCGGGTATATGCGGGGCCTTCTTGGCCCAAGGCGTGACGTTGCCCCTCGGCGCCTATGCGGCGGTCTACGCGCACGGTTTGGCGGGTGACTTGCGCGTGACGGCCACCGGGCAGTTGGGGCTTTTGGCTTCAGATATTTTGCAGGGGTTGAACGAGGTGTGGGTGCGATGGAAACGATGAAAGATCTGCGGCTCACCAGCCAGTCGGTCGATCAAACCCGTGCCATCGGAGGTTTGCTCGGTGCCCTTTTGCAGCCGGGTGACTTCATTGGGCTGCAAGGTGACTTGGGGGCGGGTAAAACACAATTCGTCAAGGGCTTGGCGCGCGGGCTGGCGATCGCCGAAGAAGATGTTTCGAGCCCCACCTTCGCTATTTTACAAAGCTATTCGGGGCGACTGACGTTGCACCACGCTGACTTTTACCGGCTGGTGACAGATGACGAGCTTTATGCAACCGGCTTTTTTGATCTGCAGACGGGTTCTTCAGTGTCGGTGGTCGAATGGGCCGACAAATTTCCTCGTGCGTTACCTGACGATTGGCTGCGTGTTTCGATTGTCAGCCCTGAGCCTCACCGGCGCGAGTTGCTCTTGAGTGCCATAGGCCTCAAGGCCGGCGAGCGCATTGCGGCGCTCCAGCAGGCCCTCTTCGCCATGGGCACCGCACCTTTTTCGCTCTCACCTTGACCACAAAAAAGCCACTGCCTACAAACCGTGAGCAATGACTCCTGAACCTTTGCAACCCGTGCCACCTGCCCCCAATGGCAGCGGCAGCAACGAAGTGCGCGAACAAGACAAGATCATGTTGGTGCTGGCGTACCTGGGCCTGCTGGCGCTGATTCCTCTGCTGACCGTCAAAGACTCGCCTTACGTGAAATACCACGCAGGGCAGGGGTTTACGTTGACGCTGGTCTCGTTCGCCGTGGCGTTGGTGATGTCTGTCATACCCGTTATTGGGTGGCTCGCCCTGTGCCCGCTGTTCCTCGCTGTTCTGGTGGTGAACATCGTGGGTATCATGAAGGCGCTCAAGGGCGAGCGGTGGGCGATTCCCGGGGTCTCTGATTTGTCGCAAAAGATGTTCGGCGGCGCATAACCGCTCCGCCAGGCATGAAAATGGCCCGGGGCTCTCGAGGAGGGGGTCGGGCCATTTTGATGCGTACCGGTTGATCACCCAGCGCTACGGCTCGTCGCTGTCTTCTTCATCGTCGACGTAGTCGTCATCGTCTTCATCGACGTCGTCGTCATCTTCGTCGAGCTCATCATCGTCTTCGTCGTCTTCATTCTCGTCGTCGTCGTCGTCGTCATCGACCTCGTCGGTCTCGATGGCCATCGACACGGCGAAACGCTTGCCCAGTGCCGTGACCTGCGCCTGCATTTCGGTAAACGCGGCAATGAAGTCATCAACCTGGGCCTGGGGCGCCTTGACACCACAATGCGGACACTCCAACTTTTCGGTGCCGTCGACGAGATCTTGCGTGTCGAGCTCGAAACTGCCTTCACACTTCTGACAGGTAAAATCGATAGTCATGTGCGTAGTGTTTTAGGCCCGCTTCTCGACGGGAATGTAGTCGCGGCGCGTCTGCCCCGTGTAGATCTGCCGCGGGCGCGCAATCTTCTGCTCGTTGTCGGTGATCATCTCTTCCCACTGGCTGACCCAACCCACCGTGCGGGGAATGGCGAACAACACGGGGAACATGTCGACGGGGAAACCCATCGCCTCGTAGATGAGGCCCGAATAGAAGTCGACGTTCGGGTACAGCTTGCGCTGCATGAAGTAATCGTCTTGCAGAGCAATGCGCTCCAACTCGAGGGCGATCTCGAGCAGGGGGTTCTTGCCGGTGACTTCGAACACTTCATCGGCCGTGCGTTTGATCACCTTCGCGCGGGGATCATAGCTTTTGTACACGCGGTGGCCGAAGCCCATCAGCTTGGTGCCCTCGCCGTTTTTCACGCGCTTGATGAACTCGGGCACGTTCTTCATGCTGCCAATTTCGCGCAACATGCGGAGCACCGCTTCGTTCGCACCACCGTGCAGCGGGCCATAGAGCGCAGTCACGCCGGCCGTCACTGCGCTGTACGGGTCGACTTCAGAGCTACCCACCGCGCGGGTGGCGGTGGTGCTGCAGTTCTGCTCGTGATCGGCATGCAGAATGAACAGCACGTCGAGCGCGCGCTCGAGCACCGGGTTCACCTTGTACTTCGACTCGCCAATGCGCTTCATCATGTTGAGAAAGTTGGCGCAGTACGACAAATCGTTGTCAGGGTAGATGTAAGGCAGGCCCTGGCTGTGGCGGTAACTGAACGCGGCCAAGGTCGGCATTTTTGCCAGCAAGCGAATCATCTGAATGCGGCGGGTCGCCTTGTCTTTGACGTTCTTGGCTTCGGGGTAAAAGCCTGAGAGCGCGGCCACAGTCGACGCCAGCATCGACATGGGGTGGGCGTCGTAGCGAAACCCGTCCATGAAGCCCTTCACGTTCTCGTGAACGAACGTGTGCACGGTGATGCGGTGCACGAAGTCGTCATATTGCGCCTTGGTGGGCAGCTCGCCGTGCATGACCAAATAGGCCACTTCAAGGTACGACGACTTTTCGGCAAGTTGCTCAATCGGGTAGCCGCGATACTCGAGAATGCCTTTGTCGCCGTCGATGAAGGTGATGGCGCTCTTGCAGTTTGCCGTATTGAGAAACGCGGGATCGTAGGTCATCAACCCAAAGTCATCGGCGCCCGTTTTGATCTGGCGCAGATCCATCGCGCGAATGCAGCCTTGCTCGACGGGAAGTTCGTAGGTTTTGCCGGTGCGGTTGTCGGTGATGGAGATGGTTTCCTTAGCCATACCGGTGAGTTTTCACGCTGCACGAAGGTTTTCAACGAAAAAAGAGAGTAGAAACATCGCATCGTGAGACGCATGTGGGTGTTGGCGGCGCTCGTTGTCGTGGCGGCCTCTGCCGCCCGGCTGTGGTTGGGCGACGCTCTCGATTTTCAGCACGCGCTCGCCGCTCTTCGTGCCCTGGGCGACTCAGGCTGGGCGCCGCTGGCTTATGTCTTTGCTTATGCCGCCGGCACGATGATCTTCGTGCCGGCGGTCGGCTTTCACGCCCTCGCTGGCGTCACATGGGGTTTGGCCAAGGGGCTGGCGCTGGCCTGGCTTGGCCTCAATGTGGGTTCTAACGTGCAGTTCGCGCTCGGCCGCTGGGCGGGGCAAAAAACAGTGAGCTCTTTTCTTCACCAGAAGGGCTATGGCTCGCTGCTGCGAAAGCTCGAAGGCGAAGGCGCGTGGACCATGGTGTGGGTGCGCCAAGTTCCGCTGCCGTTTTTCGTGGTCAACGTCGCCGCGGGTTCTTCTTCGATGAAATGGCGCCACTTTGCGATCGGCTCGTGCATTGGTGGGTTGCCTTCGGTGATCGTCTCGACATACTTCGCGGCGCAGCTCATTAACGGGGTCGCAGGCGCAAGCCGTGAGGTTCTTCTCACCACGCTCGGCATGGGAGCAGCCATGCTGTTGCTGCTCGGGTTGGCGCGGCGGTGGGCACGGCGCCGCGCGGCGGTGGTTGAAGCTACCCGCGCAGACCGGTGATCTCGCCAGTGGTTTCTCCCAGCGTATTCGAAGGGTAGCCGACTGCTTTCAGACCGGTGAGCAGCACGTTGGCGGGGTGCATGCCTGCTGCGTTGAGGTGCAAGCCGCGGTTCAAGCCGCCCGCGCCGCCGGCGACCAGCATCAGCATGTTCTCAGTCGAATGCGCGCTGACGAGCCGGCCCTCGGCGGGGTCTAAGCCCTGGCCTCCTTCAAAAGTGAAGACCGCGGCAGAGTTGTCGAGAATCGAAGTGGCTCCTTCTTTCGCCGCGTGCAGCTTGGCGAGCAGGTTGCCCCAGTGCTTCATGTGCCAGTTGATGCCCTGGGCGAGCGAAGTGGTGGAGTTGGTGCCGGTGTTGGCGCCGTGACTGCCGTGCGAAAGCTCGTGCAGGTCTGCCGGTTGGCCGGTCAGCGAGAACAGGTTCAAGAAGCTCTGCGAGTTGGTGAATTGAAACTGCACGCTGCGGGTGAGATCGCAGACCAACGCCATGTAGAGCAGGTCAACCATGGCCGCAGCGCGCTCTTCTTCACCGCTGTACCCACGGTTCTGTGAATAAGTGATGTCGCCATTGGCGCCCGTGGCTTGGCCTTGGCCCGCAACGGGGTCTGGCCCAGGGTCGGCTGGCTTCTGACACAGGCCCACTTGGGGAGGCGGAATTGCTGCCACCCGTCGCTCGAGGTCGCGAATTTCTGACAAGTGCTCATCGACGCGTTGACGGTCGCGCGCGCTCACCTTGCCTTTCACCGTTTCGAAGCGCTTGGCCGCGCTGTCCAAAATGCTGCGCCGGGTGCGCAACAGCCAGTCTTGCTCTGCGACTTGCGCGGGCGTGAGGGTGCCCTCGGGTGGCGTGAAATTTTGAAAGAGCGTGTTGAACAACTCGCGGGGGCTGTAGCGGGGTGCGACGCCTTGCACACCTCCACCACTGCTTGTGCGGTACGAAATGGTTTGACCCGTACCCGGGCCGTCAGAGTTGACATAGCTCGACAGCTGCACGCGCATCACCAAGGTGCCGAGCGTGGTGGCGCCGAGCAGCTCGCCGGCGATGTGCTCGGGCGTGGGGGTGGTGAAGCCGCCATAACCTGCGCTGTTGCGCATGCCGGTGAGCAGCGGCGACAGCTGGTAGCCGTGAAAAACGACGGGCCGCCCCCCAGAAGGAACGACACCGTTCACCGCGGTGGGAATGCGCAGGCCCGAGACGATCGACACCTGATCTTTTACTGCCGCCAAGTGGGTGAGGCCTTGTTTCAGCTCGTAGTTCGCACCCACCGTGGTCGGTATGAGCGTGTCGTTCACGTCTCCGTCGTAGCCCCCGATGGAGCAGCCCGCGAAACCGAGCAAAAAGCGCTTGGGCGGCCCCATTTGCGCCCACGCGCTGTTGTCGAGCGACTCGAGCCAAGGCAGGGCAATGGCGGTGCCCGCGGTGCCTCGCAGAAACAGACGTCGGCTGAAGTTCATGGCAGGTCTCGGCGTTGCGCGAAAGCAGGGTGGCTGACAATGGCGAGAATGAGCTCGTCGAAGCGGCGGTCACTGTTGACGAATGACTGCGTCAGCTGAGCGATCAGCGCCTCGTCTTCATTCAACTCGCGGCGGCCGGAACCGTAGCGAAACAGTTGGCGAACCACGCAGCTGTCGAGCTGGCCCGAGGTCGTCATCAAGTCGGCCAGTTGCGAGGGGCCGGTGAAGTCTCCGATGCCTTCGAGCTTGCCTTTGCCGGTGATCGCGCACTGCGGCTGCGCTGCTTCGTGATCGCGAAACTTGCCGGTGCGATCAAATTGCTCGAGCCCAAAGCCAACAGGGTCCATCTGTTTGTGGCACTTTGCGCAGCTCGCCACGTTGTCGTGTATGGCGTAGCGGTCGGTCTTGCAGGCGGCGCTCGTTGTCGGCGGTGGCACGTCAGCAGTCACGTTGGGTGGCGGCGGAGGAATTTCTTGGCAAAAAAGCCGATTGCGAATCCATTTGCCGCGCAGCGTAGGGCTGGTGTCGGTCTGTTTCACGCCGTTCGAGAGCAGCGACCCATGCGAGAGCACGCCTTTTCGGCCGCTGCTTCCGTAGGGCACCCATTGCAGGGTTCCCTCGGGAGGAGGCGGCAGCCCATAGTGTGTGGCGAGCGTTGAATCGATGTAGGTCTGATCAAACAAGAACAGACCGCGGTAATCAGCGCGATCGGTGAAGACGATTTTGTGCACCAGCGCCTGTGTCTCGCGCACCAGGCTGGCGTTGAAGTCAGCGTCGTGCGGCAACGACCAGTACCCAAGCCACATTGCGTGGAACAGCTCAATGCGCTCTTGCCCTTGCGGTGCCTGCAGCAGCTTCGTCGCCGCGGCGCGAATGCCGTCGACGGTGTCGAGTTTGCCGGCAGCGGCTTCGTCGAGCAGCCACGCTTCTGGCGCACGGCCTTGAATCAAGAACGACATGCGGCTTGCGAGCTCGAAGGCTGAGAGTTGAATGACACCCTCTTGCGTGGTGACGGTGCCGGGCTCGACGCGAAAGAGAAACTCAGGGTCCAGCAACAGGCGGCGCATCACCACGGCGGCCGAGGTCCAGAAGTCTCCGTGCTCAATGGCAAGCGCGTGCAGGTTGGTGAACTCGGTGACCTCGGCATCAGAAAGTGGGCGGCGCAGCGCCTGGCGGCCGAAAGAGCGGGCGAACGCCTCTAAACACGCAATGTCGGCGCTGCCCGTCGGCACGCACGGCACCAGAGAAGCGCGAATTGACGTCGACGCCATCGCCGCGGTCGAGACTTGCTCGGCCACCCGTTCGGCTGCTTCGAGCCAAATGGCTGACGCGGTCTGGTTGTCGGTGGCGTTGTCGAACGGCGCCGCGGGGTCTCCGGGAAACAGCGTCAACGCAAGGTGATTGGGGTCTTGCACCAGCTGACGCAAGGTGTTGTCGAGCTCCACACGGCTCAAGCGGCGCACCCCGATGGCGGGTGCCACCACGGGCCCTAAGGCGTCTGGTTCCGGCGTGGCCGGTGAAAGAAAAGGGGGAAGCTCGATGCGCGCCGTGCAACCGCAGAGCGCTGCCAGAACCATAAACGCGGTGAGGGAACGCATCGCTTTTTCCCACACGCAATGGGTATGCCACCGTGTCGTGGGTGTTTCTTTTTTTAAATCAGTTGTTTGGAAGGCATAAGCGCGACACCTGCAACAGTACCTTGTGCACTGCAGTGTTCACCCTGAGCAGTGATGTCTCAACCATTGAGATTTTAACCACCCGGGCACACTTCGCGCACATTGGCGCAGGTGACGAAATCTGGCTCGCCACGCACGCCGTGAGGTGCCAGTTGGGGGCGCAACGCCACACCACGCAAGCTCGCAAAGTTGGCGCCGCGAAAGGAAACACAGTCGCCATGACCGTGGCCCCCGTTTTGCTGTCACTGCAATCAGGAAAATACCGACAGCGAGGAAAATGCCATGACCAAACGCGCGGCGAAAAAGGTGACCTCAACGCAGACTTCCACACCGCGTCGCCGCGAAAACACGCCCACCATCACCAAGTGGTGGCGCACGATGGACTTTCACACGCTGCTATCGCTACACGCGGCCCACGTAGACCCACGCCGTACCGAAGAGCAAGGAGTGCGCTTCGACAGAGCGAAACGCGCCGGTGTCTTTCATCATCGTCACGAAGCGTTCTCCCGCGGGAAACGCAGCTGACGTGCGCGGCAGGTATTCATAAGCAGCGCGGTTGCCCGTGACGATGGCGCCGAGCAGCGGCATGACGTGGCGCGAGTAGAAGCGAAAAAGCGCGCCGTAGAGGCCGTCAGGTTGGCCGAATTCTAAAACCACCGCGCGCCCACCGGGCTTGAGCACCCGCGCCAATTCTTTCAGGCACACTTGGGGGGCATCGACGTTGCGAATGCCGAAAGCAATCGAAGTCACATCGAACGACTGTGCCGGGTAGGGCAGGGCCATTGCGTCGGCCACCTCGAACGAAATTTGCAACCCTTCACGCGCGGCTTTTTCAGGCGCGAACTTGAGCATGTCAGCGCAGAAGTCGGTGCCTTTCACCTGGCCCGAATCACCGACGGTTTTCTTGAAAGCAATCGCCAGATCGCCGGTGCCGGTGGCGCAGTCGAGCACCTTGTCGCCGGCGCGCGCTTGCGAGCGCTTCACCGCTTGCGTGCGCCAATAGCGGTGAACACCCAACGACAGCACATCGTTCGCGGCGTCATAGCGCGGAGCGATTTGCGAGAACATCGACTGCACTTGCTGGCTCATGGTTACGCTCCCACGCGAAGCGGCTGCGGCGCTCCGAACAGCGTTTTGCCGACCGCTTTCAACACTGCAGGCAGCAGCTTCATCATGTCTTGAAACATTTCAGGCGTGAGTGCTTGGTGCCCATCGCAGAGCGCGTTTTCGGGGTGGGGGTGTACTTCGACCATGACACCGTCAGCGCCGGCGGCGGCGGCGGCGAGTACCATGGGTGTCACCAGCGTGCTTTCTCCCGTGGCGTGCGACGGGTCGACCAAAATAGGCAGCTTGCAGCGTTGCTTCAGCCATGCGACGCCGCCGAGGTCTAACGTGTTGCGCAGCGCCGGCTCGAAAGTGCGAATACCGCGCTCGCACAGAACCACCTGGGTGTTGCCGCCATCGAGAATGTATTCAGCCGCGAGCAGCCACTCTTCTAACGTAGCGGCGAGACCGCGCTTGAGCAGCACCGGGCGATCGACTTTCGACACCGCGCGCAAAAGCGAGAAGTTCTGCATGTTGCGAGCGCCGATTTGCAGCACGTCGACGTAGTCGAGCATCAGCGGCAGCTGAGAAGCGTCCATCACTTCGCTGACGATTGGCATGCGGTGGCGCTTTGCCGCGTGCGCCAAAATCTTCAGGCCGGGTTCGCCCATGCCTTGAAAAGAATACGGACTGGTGCGGGGCTTGAAGACGCCTCCCCGTAACGCGTGGGCCCCGCCCGCGCGAACGGCCGTGGCGGCACGGTCGACCTGCTCGGCACTCTCAACGGCGCAAGGCCCAGCGATGACGACGAATTCTCCTGCGCCCACGTGCAAATCGGACGACAGGTGAACCCGGTGCGGCGGCGCTCCTGCCACCTTCAACGCTCGTTGAGGCTGCCCCACTTCAGCAGTCATGATGCCTCCAGTTCATAAAGTTCAAGTCGTTTTGAACTCGATGATGCATGTATAGCCTCAATCGCATAGAAAACAACTGACCCGTGATGAGCAACGACGACTCTTATCGCTGTGTGGCTGTGAGCAGGCCGCTCGTGCCCCATGAGCGTGCAGCGGCCCGGGCGTTGGGCTTATGGCACCCGACAGCGCCGCTGACGGTTTATTGGGCGTGCCCCGAACGAGAAGAGTGGGCGTGGGGGTTTGGTGTCGCGGCGCAAGGGCAGGTGGCGATCGACGGTTGGCAGTCGCTGCGTGGCAACATTGCTGGCCCGTGGTTCGGAGGCTGGGCGTTCGATACGCGCCGCACCTGGCCCGGCTGCGTCGCCGAGCGCTGGGTGGTGCCGCAAGCGCTGTACGCGGTGCGGGGTCGTGAAGCGTGGGCAGTGGGCTTCGGCGCAGGTGAGCACAAAGGCATCGCCCAGGTGCGTGATGCGGTTTCAATTCGGCCCGCTCCGGTTCAGGCGGCGACTGCGTTGCAGGTCGACGTGGGTGATCGCCGGAGGTGGGGCGGTTTGATCGAAAAGCTGTTGACGGCGATTGGTTCAGGCCGGCTCGAAAAAGGCGTGGCGGCGCGGCAGGTGTGGGTCTCGGCGTCAGAGCCGTTCGACGCACTGGCGGTGGCGGGCCGGTTGCAAGAGCGCTTTCCTTCATGCCGTGTCTTCGTGTGGCGCCAAGAAGACGGCAGTCATTTCGTCGGTGCGAGCCCCGAGACCTTGTGCCGGGTCAGCGAGCGCGAAGTGGTGACAGAAGCCCTGGCGGGAACTGCTCCGCCGAATGAAGCCGAGCGGCTCTTTGCTTCTGAGAAAGATCGCCGCGAGCACCAAGCCGTCGTCACTCACCTGCAAACGGTGCTGTCTGCACTGTGTGAAGCGCTTGATATCGACTCGAAGCCGTCGTTGCGTCGTTTGCCGAACGTGGCGCACTTGCGCACGGGTATTCGTGGCGTACTCAAGCCCGGTGTCAGCGTCATGTCGGTGGCGCGAGCCCTGCACCCCACTCCGGCGGTGGCGGGTGCGCCTGTCACTGTAGCGATGGACATTTTGCGCGACGTCGAAGGTTTTGATCGCGGCTGGTACACCGGGGCGCTCGGGTATGCCGACGAGCAGTCGCTCGAGCTGTGCGTGGCGTTGCGTTCGGCGCTGCTGACAAGAGAAACGGCGCGCGTTTTCGTCGGTGCTGGCGTGGTGAAGGGCTCTACCGCCGACGGCGAGTGGCGTGAGACGCAGACCAAGTCATTGGCGATGCTCGAAGCGCTGGGAGCGCGCGATGCTTAAGACGCTCAACCAGCGCTGGAGCGCGGCCATTGTCGAAACGTGGCTGGCGCAAGGGCTTCAGCATGCGGTGATTTGCCCTGGTTCGCGGTCGACGCCGCTGGCTTTTGCGTTGGCGCAGCAGCAAGGGTTGCGTTGCTGGTCACATATCGATGAGCGCAGCGCGGCGTTTTTCGCGCTCGGGTTGTCGAAGGCGAGCGGGGTGCCGACGGTGGTGCTGTGCACGTCGGGCAGCGCAGGCGCGCATTTTTTGCCCGCGGCGATTGAAGCGTTTCACGGCAACGTCCCGCTGATTTTGGTGACTGCTGATCGCCCGTGGGAGCTGCAGGGGTTCGGTGCTCCGCAGACGATGGAGCAGTCGAACCTTTATGGTCGCTTCGTGCGTGCCGCTGAAGGCTTGGCGACTCCGGAAGACACGCCCGCGATGTTCGCGCATGTGCGAGCGGTGGCGGCGCGCGCTTTCGCAGTGGCGGCGAATGCCCCGCGCGGGCCGGTTCATGTCAATGCGCCGTTTCGCGAGCCATTGGCTCCGGTCGCTGCTGCTCCGGCGATGGCGGTGAGCAAGATTGCCCGCATCTCTGGCGCACGGCTTCGCGTGGCTGATGAGGCGATCGAACGCGTGGCGAAAGCGGTTGATCGTTGCGAGCGCGGGCTGATCGTTGTCGGTCCGCGTGCTCCCGACGCGGCGTTCGGCGAAGCGGTGCATGCTTTGGGCTCGAAACTCGGTTTTCCCGTGCTGGCTGAAGCTGCTTCGAACGTTCGCTTTGGTTCGGAGCAAGCATTGGCTCACTACGACGCCATGCTGCGGCATGCTCCGTTTGCGAAGGCACATGTCCCTCAAGTCATATTGCGTTTCGGTGGTGGGCTGACTTCGAAGGCTCCCCAGGCCTGGTTCGATCATTCCGGCGCGCGCATTTTCACGTTCAGCGACGAAGGCGCGTACATCGACCCTCAGCACGCTTCTGAAGAGTTGCTGCTCGGCGAAGGGGCTGAAACGTGTCGCGCGTTGCTTGGGCGTGTGAAGCAGGCTTCGCCGAACACGTATTTCGCCTCGTGGCAAAAGGCGCATGATCGCGTGCGGCAGGCGCTGCACGTTTTGCCTGCATTGTCTGAGCCGTGGGTGGCGCAGACCGTCGCCGCGTCGTTGCCCGAAAATTCGCAGTTGATGGTGTCGAGCAGCATGCCGGTGCGCGATCTCGATGCATTCGCCAGCACCGCCAAGCCTGGACTGAAGATCTTCACCAACCGCGCGCTCAACGGCATTGACGGTGTGGTGTCGACGGCGCTGGGTGTTTCGGCTGGCTCGAAGGTGCCCACTTTTTTGCTGATCGGCGACGTGGCCATGCTGCACGATCTCGGTGGTTGGGCAGCGGCGCGTCGCTTGGGCGCAGGTCTCAACGTGATCATCGTCAACAACGATGGCGGCGGCATTTTTCATTTTTTGCCCGTTGCCCACGCTGGCGGGCCCTTCGAAGCGTTCTTCGGAACACCCCACGGCACCGACTTCGCACATGTCGCGGCCTTGGGAAGCGCTTCGTATCACCGGGTCGAATCACCAGCGCAGCTCGGCCCGGCACTTCACTTCATGAGCGGCGAGCGGCGACTCATTGAAATACGAACGAATCGCCATGAGAACGTGAAGGTGCACGCACAGCTTTTCGAGGCGGCGGCGCGCGCTTTGGGAGACGGCCCATGGCTTTGAA
The DNA here is from genome assembly GCA_019694575.1 of Myxococcaceae bacterium. Taxonomy (GTDB): domain Bacteria; phylum Myxococcota; class Myxococcia; order Myxococcales; family Myxococcaceae; genus JAIBBR01. Next base: position 5,135 of record JAIBBR010000094.1, on the reverse strand, counting down.
CTTGCCAATTGTTCGTTGGGGCTCGGGCAGCACGCCGGTGTTGTTGCTCCACGGGTTTCTGGGCAGTGCCCAGTCGTGGGAGCACTTGCGCCCACAGTGGAGCGCTGATTTGGCGGTGACCGCCGTCGACCTGCCGGGACACGGGCAAGCGCCGCTTCCTACGGCGGCCGGCACAGAAGGGTTTCTCGAGACAATCGATGCACTTGCCGCCCAAATCGACGTGCCCACGGTTGTGGTGGGCTATTCGCAAGGCGCGCGACTGGCCCTCGCCCTGGCGGCGCGACACCCCCGTCAGATCGCAAAGCTGGTACTCGAAAGTGGGTCTGCTGGCTTGCACCGGCGGCAAGAGCGGCAAGCGCGGCGCGAACAAGACGAAGCGTGGGCACGCAATCTAGAAGTCAACGGCGTGCAGTCGTTCGTCAACGCCTGGGAGCAGCTGCCGTTGTTCAGCGGCATTCGCGCGTTGCCCGCGGCAGTGCAAGCGCAGCTGCGCGAGCGGCGTCTGGCGCACGACGCCCATGGCTTGGCGGGAGCGCTGCGCTGCCTGGGCACCGGTGTGCAGCCCGATGTGTGGCCGCGTCTGCCGGGCTTGCGAGTGCCCACCCTGCTTGTCACCGGCGAGCAAGACGTGAAGTACACCGCGCTTGCACAACGCATGGCGGTGCAGCTGCCCAGCGCCTGGAAAGTGTCGATGCCGAAAGTGGGGCATGCGCCGCACCTTGAATGTCCCAATCGTTACGCCCAAGAGGTTTTGGGCTTCATCACCGCGCCTTGGCGGCGCGAGTTTTTCGTGTCAGAGGAGAAGTCAGCATGAGCACCAAACCGCAGTGGAAGTCAGATTCGTCAGCCAAGGGTTTTGAAGACGTTCTCTACGAAAAGTGGGAGGGCATCGCCAAAGTCACCATCAACCGCCCCGAAGTGCGCAACGCGTTTCGGCCCAAGACGCTCTTCGAGCTCGAGGCTGCCTTCAAAGACGCGCGTGAAGACCCTGGGGTGGGTGTGGTGGTGCTCACTGGGGCGGGCGATCAAGCGTTCTGCTCGGGTGGCGACCAACGCGTGCGTGGCGCGCAGGGGTACATCGGTTCTGACGGTGTGCCGCGACTCAATGTGCTCGATCTGCAGAAGCAAATTCGCACTCTGCCCAAGCCGGTGGTGGCGATGGTCGCCGGTTATGCCGTTGGCGGCGGCCACGTGTTGCATGTGGTGTGCGACTTGACGATCGCCGCTGACAATGCGCGTTTCGGGCAGACCGGCCCGCGCGTAGGCAGCTTCGACGGCGGCTTCGGCGCTTCGTACTTGGCGTCGATGGTTGGCCAGAAGCGCGCCCGCGAGATTTGGTTTCTCTGCCGTCAGTACGACGCGCAACAGGCACTGCAAATGGGTTTGGTGAACACGGTGGTACCGCTCAAGGAGCTCGAGAACGAGACCGTGAAGTGGTGCCAAGAGATGTTGGCGATGAGCCCGATGGCGCTGCGCATGCTGAAGTCGTCGTTCAACGCGGCGCTCGACGGCCAAGCCGGCGTGCAAGAGCTCGCGGGTAACGCCACGCTGCTCTATTACATGACCGAGGAGGCGCAAGAAGGTAAGCAGGCCTACCTCGAGCGTCGCAAGCCCGCTTTCGAGAAGTTTCCGAGGCGACCGTGAGCGCGCACGCGGCCGGTACTTCGCTCGACGTCAAGGCGGCGCCCAAGAGCGCTCCGTTGAAGGCGTGGTTCATGGCGGCCCGGCCGCGTACGTTGGTTGCCGGCGTGGTGCCGGTGGCAGTGGGCTCGGCGGTGGCGGTGCGCGAGCACACGTTCAGTCTGGTGCCCGCGCTCGCCGCTTTGTTGGGAGCCCTGCTGATTCAAGTCGGCACCAACATGGCCAACGATTATTTCGACTGGAAGAAGGGCGCGGATACTTCGGAACGACTGGGCCCGGCCCGGGTGACGGCACAGGGGCTCATCGCGCCCGAGCAGGTGTGGTGGGGCGCGATGGCGTGTTTTGCCGCGGCCATGGTGGTGGGCTTGTACTTGGTGAGCGTCGGCGGTTGGCCGATTCTGACGGTCGGTTTGCTTTCGATTGCCGCGGGCTATGCGTACACGGGGGGGCCCTTTCCTCTGGGCTACAACGGCTTGGGAGATCTCTTCGTGATGATCTTCTTCGGCTTCGTCGCGGTGTGTGGCAGTTACTTCGTGCAGACAGGTCGCCTTTCTGCGCTGGTCATCACGGCGTCGGTTCCCGTCGGTGCGCTTGGGGTGGCGCTTCTGGCGGTAAACAACGTGCGCGATGCTGATACCGACGCCAAGGCAGGCAAACGCACGCTCGTGGTTCGCTGGGGGCGCGGTTTCGGTCGGGCAGAGTACAGCGTGATGCTGCTCTTGGCCTTCGTGGTACCCGCGGCCCTGTGGGCGACGGGCATGGCCAGCGCGGCGGTGCTGGTGTCATACGCCGCGGCACCGTTGGCGGTGGCTCCGCTCAAGCGCGTGTTCAAAGAGCAAGGCGCGACTTTGAATTTGGCGCTGGCAGGTACGGCGAAGCTGCAATGGCTCTTCGGGTTGCTCTTCGCCGCGGGGCTGGCCTGGTGACGGTAACCGTCGAGCGGTGGGGACGCGCGTTGAAGCGGCCCATGGTAACCAGCCGCGGTGTGGTGGCCGAGCGAATTGGGTTTCGCGTTCGGCTCAAAGCGACTGACGGCACGGAGGGCCGCGGTGAAGCAGCTCCGCTGGCGCCCTTCACTGAGTCTCTCGAAGATTGCGAAGCTGCGTTGGCGCGGCCGATGCCTGCGTGGTCATTCAATTCAATTGACGGGCTAGAGCGCCTGCTGGCTGGGTGGAGCGACACCCCCGCCGCCCGCCACGCGTTGGAATGTGCCGGCCTCGAAGTGTTGGCGCGGCGCCGGGGCGTGCCGGTGGCCAACGTGTTGTCGGCCAACGCCAACGAGTCGGTGGCGGTGAGCGCGCTGCTGCATGCGACGGGCAGTGCCGAGCTTGCTGCTGAAGCGGCCGCCGCGGTTGAAGCGGGTTTCACTACGCTGAAAATAAAAATCGGTGCAGCACCGTTGCATGTCGACGCCAATCGCTTGCTTGCGGTGCGGCGCGCGGTGGGCCCTGAGTGCAAGCTGCGTGTCGACGCGAATGGTGCGTGGAGCGAAGGTGAAGCGCGTTCGGCACTGCGTGGCTTCTCTGCATTGGCGCTCGAGCTGTGTGAGCAGCCCGTGGCTTCGAATGCGTACGACGCGATGGCGCGGCTCAAGGGCGCGGTGGGGTGCCCGCTAGGGCTTGACGAGGGGTTGTTGGTCGCCCGCGCAAGCGAGCGGTTAGAAGCACGCGTGGCCGACGTGTGGGTGCTCAAACCCATGGCCTTGGGGGGCGTGCTCCCGGCGCTTCGCCTCGCCAGACAAGCGGCGGCCTGGGGGGTGGGCAGTTATGTCACCACCTTGTTGGACGGCGCGTTTGCATGCGCTGCGGCCCTGCATTTGGCGTGTGTGATTGACGCGGGTGTTTGGGCGCATGGCTTGGCGACGCTGAGCGAGCTCCATGGCGAAGAGCGCGAGCAGCCCAAGCCGAGCCGAGGCCGCATGACGTTGCCGCGCGCCATGGGCTGGGGCATTTAGCGAACATGTCTGTGCGTTGTCCGCTGGCGGTGGGGGCTGAGCAGAATGGTGCCGCGCCTGCGCTGGTGGCGAACGGCCGCACGTATTCGTACGCGCAACTCGACGGTGAAGTTCGAAGGGCGGTGGCCTGGTTGCGCAGACAGGGCGTGGAGCGCAATGCCCGCGTCGGCGTGGTGGCCGCGAACCGCGTAGAGACGGTGGTGTTGTTTCACGCAGTCGCCCGGCTCGGCGCGGCGCTGGTGCCGTTCAATATTCGGCTGAGCCGTGCAGAGCTGGCCGGGCTCGTCGGCAAAGCAGGCTGCAAGGTCATTTTGGCGGATGACGCCGGACAACGGTTGGTTCCGGCGGCGCAACGTTTCGAGGCGTGGGGAGACACTGAAGATCTCACCGAGGGAAATGCCGCCGAGACCGTGGTGGCGGTGCTTTACACGTCGGGCACCACGGGAGAGCCCAAGCCTGTGTCGCTTACACGTGCGCAATTCGAAGCGAACGCCACGGCGTCAGGAGCATTGTTGGGCAATGACTCGGGGCAGAAATGGCTGCTCTGCTTGCCACTCTTTCACGTGGGCGCGCTGGCACTGGTGTCGCGCTGCGCGTTCTATGGCGCGGCGGTGGTTCTCGAGCAAAATTTCGACGCTGCTCGCACCAGCGCGCTGGTTGACGAGGGGCACGTGACGCATGCCAGTCTCGTCGCAACCGCGTTGCGCAGGTGGGTGGCTGAACGCGCCGGGCGCCCGGTGCTTCCATCACTCCGCGCGGTGTTGGTCGGAGGAGGTCCGCTCCCCCTCGCGTTGTGGCAAGAGGCACGCGCACTCGGTGTACCGGTGTTGCAGACCTACGGTTTGACCGAAGCCTGTTCGCAAGTGGCAACCGAGCGCCTCGCCGACGCCGACGGCGCAACAGCAGGGCACCCATTACCGGGCGTCGAGGTGCGAATTGTCGCTGATGACGGCGGCGACAGTGCGCTCGGTGAAGTCGGCGAAATTTGGGTGCGTGGCCCCACGGTAGGCGTGAGCGCTGGCTGGTTGCGCACGAAAGATCTGGGCTCGTTCGACGCGCGTGGCCGGCTCACGGTTCATGCTCGCCGGAGCGATCTGATCATCAGCGGCGGTGAAAATGTGTATCCCGCCGAAGTCGAGCGGGTGCTCGAGGCGCACCCGTTGGTGGCCGAAGCGGTGGTGGTGGCGCAGCCCGACGCCCAGTGGGGGCAAGTGCCCGTGGCGCTGCTGGTTGCGCGCGAAGCAGGGCATGCTGACGAAGCGTCGGTGAGGCAATGGGTGGCCGAACGGCTGGCGCGTTACAAGCAGCCAAGGGCGTATCTTTGGGTGAAGGAGCTGCCACGCAACGCCAGTGGCAAGATCGATCGCGCTGGCGCCTTGCGTGTTTGGGCTCCATAAGCACTGTCGCCACTGCGCCGAGTTCTGCGCGAAGCTCCGAAAGCAAGCCTTGCTCAGAGGGCGAGAAACGCTGCAACGCACATTGGAGCCATCGAAGGCCGACAAGCATTCCTGCGGGCTTCTTCCTTGCGCGGCTCGCAACT
>JAIBBR010000093.1 GCA_019694575.1 Myxococcaceae bacterium | reverse complement strand
GCTGGTGAAGTCAGCCTCTTCTTCGCCCTTCTTGGCGGGAGGCAAACCACCGCCGGGCGACGTGCTGACCACGGTGCGTTCCGCGCTATCGGAAGAAGGTGGAATGCCCGGCTTCTTCACCGCGGGCATGCTGCTGCCTGTCTTGCTCGCCGGCGCGGCCGAAGCGGGCCTGGGCGGCAGCGTGCTACCGGGTACGCGCGCCGCGGGAGCGCCGGTCTGCACCGACACCGGAGCACGTGACGTGGCGCCGACCGCGGGCTTGTTCACCATCGGGTCAGTGGGAATGGCGTTTACCCCGGTCTGCTCTTCGGCCTCACCGAGCGACACGTTGCTCACCGCGGCGCTGTGGGGAGAGCTCTTGGGCGCCGGCGGCAGCACGCTGGAGCTGCCGATGCTGGGCCGCGCAGTGGCTCCCGGTGCCGCTGCAGGCTTGTTTTTGTAACGCGCCAGCTCGAGCTCTACGACTTTGAGTTGCTTGCTCTTCTCTTGCACCGCCGCTTGCAGTCGCTGCACCTCTTGCGCCTTCATCGCCTCGCGGCGCTCGAGCTCGGCCTTCTGCTTGGCGATCTGATCTTCCAGCTCTTTGAGCTGACGGGCTTCGAGATCTTTGCGTTCTTTGGCGGCCACCGCGAGCTTGGCGGCTGAGTCGTTGGCTTTGGCTTCGGCGGTGGCCACGCGCGCTTGCAATTCTTTTTCGAGCCGCGCCTTGGCCAGTGAAGCGCCTTCGGTGGCTTGCTCGAGCTCTTGAATGCGCTTGGTGCGCGCCGCGAGCGACGTCTGAACGTCTTTCAGCTTGGCCTCGAGATCATTGATGCGCGCGGTGCCTTCTTGCGTCACCTGGGCGATGCGCTGCTCGGCGCGAATCGCGCGCGTTGACGCTTCGTCGACCTTGGCCTTCTTGTCGGCGCGCTCTCCTTCTAACGCCTTGTTGGCTTCGGCGAACCGTGCTTGCAGTGTTTGTACCTGACCACCCAGTTGCTGTTTGGCTTGGTCGCGGTCATGTTGCGCGGCGGCGATCGCGTTCTGCGACGCTTGTGCGGCGTCGGCGGCGTGCTTTTTCGACGCCTCTAAGTCTTGGGTCAGCGTGGCTACTTTCAGGCTCAACTGATCTTGCACGCGCTTGCCGTCGTCGGTGGCGGCCTTGAGCTTGAGCTCCAAGGCTTTGACTGCTTCGGTCTTGGTGGCGTTGTCACGTGTGTAGGCTTCGGTGAGCCGCGCCTTCTCTTGCGAAATCGCGGTCAGCTTGCGCAGCGTATCGGCCAGCTCTTTGCTCTTGTTGGCAATGTCGTTTTGCGTGAGCTCGTCTTTTCGCTTCGATTCTTGAAGCATCATCTCGACGCGCTCTTCTAACCCGCTGCGTTGATCTTCGCTCTGCGTGAATTGGCTGCGCACTTGCGTCAGCTCGGCGACCCGGTTGCCCAATTCTTCTTTGGTGGCGCTCAACTGATCGCCCAGGTCGGCCACGTTCTCTTTAAAGTTCGCCACTTCGGCTTCGAGGCGCACAATTTCTTCGTCGGTCTGTTTCTGGGTTTTGTGGTGAGCGGCTTTCTCGTGCTCGTAAGCTTTGTGCGTCTCGGCGTATTTGGCCTGCACCGCCGCCAATTGACCCTGCGTCGTCTCGAGGTTCTGCGCCAACCCATCGCGCTCCTCAGTCAGCGTCGCGATAGTAGAGCTGGTCTCGGTGTCTAGCTGTTTGTGAGCGGCCGCTTCGGCCTCGTAGTTGCCCTGCGCTTCTGACAGCGAGGTCTTGAGTTGGGCTATCTCGCCGCTGAGCTGTTCTTCGAGTTGGCTCTTGTCGGCTTCGGTCTGCCGCTGCACCTGCGTGATGCGGGCGATCTCGTTGCGCGCCGCTTTGACTTCGCTTTCGCGCTCGGTGCGTTCTTGGCGGGTGCGAGCGAGGGCCGCCTGGCTGGCTTCTAACGCTTCGGCGGTTTGCTGTAGCTCGGCCAGCTTGGCCTGCAGGTTGCCTTGGGTTTGGCCCAATGCGCTCTGCGTTTCAGACAACTGCGTCGATGTTTGCTCGTATTCGGCGGTGCGGCTGGCGAGCGCCTCTTCTTTGCCGGCCAAGGTCGCCGACAATGTTTCGACCTCGTCTTTCAGCGCCGAAATGTCTCCGTCGCGGGTAGAGATCGCCTCTTGCGCGCGCGACAGCTCGTCAGCGAGCGTGGCGATGCGTTGATCGCGATCGGCCAGATCAGTGGTGAGGGTTTCGTTTTGGTTGCGCTGGCTGCCGAGGTCTGACTCGAGCTCGCTGATTCGCTCCGCGCGTTCAGCGGCTTGTTGTCGCGCCTCGTTGAGCGCGCCCGACAGCTCGGCCTCCATGTGCTCTTTGGCCGCGCCCAAGTCTCCCAATTCGGCATTGAGCTCGGCTTCACGGTCAGACAGCGCCGATTTCGCGGCCTCGACTTCGCCTTCGAGCTCACCGACCCGCTCGAGCTTCTCTTGAATCGCCGCTTGCAGCTCGGCTTCTTGGCGATCTTTGCGCTCGATGGTGTCGGCCAGCTGCGCCTCTAAATGGCCGATGCGGGCCTCGCGGTCAGCCACGCGGTCCGAAAGAGACTGCTCGCTCTCGGCTTTGTCTTGCAGCGTCGCTTCGAGCTTGCTCTGCAAGTCGGCGACCGCGCCTTCAAATTCGCCCACCCGAGAAGCATGGTTCGACTGCAGCTCGGCCAGTTGGCCACGCAGGCGATCGATCTCGGTATCGGCTTCTTGCCCATGCGTGGTGGCGCGGCCCAAGCGGCTGGTCAAATCAGCCACCGTCGACTCGCGCTCAGTGCGCGTCTCGTCGAGGGTGGCAGTCAGGGTCGACACCTGCTTGTCGTAATCGGTGTAACGGGCGTCGCGCACCGACACGGTCTGTTGCAGCGTTGAAGCCGTGGCCGCCAGCTCGGCGTCGAGCCGCTTGATGTTTTCGTCACGCGTGGTGAGCTCGTTCATCAACTGCTGCTCACGCACCTCGAACTCGAGCGTCGCGGTCTGCGAATCTTTCTCGAGGGTCTCGTACTCGGCGCGCGCTTGCTCGATTTCTACCCCGCGGCGGGTGAGCTCTTCGTCTTTGGCGGCCAGCTCCTTGCGCAGAATGTTGATGTCTTTTTCTTTCGCCGAGACGACTTCGATGACTTCTTTCTCGCCGATGAACTTCTGCAAAAGCAGGTCTTCAATGGCGCGGCCATGCTCGCGCTCTTTTTCGACCATCAAGCTCTGCACGTCATTGAAGCGACGCACCATGTCGTCGTACTCGAGCTTGGTTTTTTGCAATTCAACGTCTTTTTCGTGAATGCGATCTTCAACTGACAGCAACTCGCGCTCACGCACGCTCCAGATTTCAGAAATGCGGGCAATCTGTGCTTCACGGGCCTTCAGCTCGTCGCGCAAGATCTGAATCTTGCCCTCAGGCGTGCCCATCATTTCGCGGCGCACGGTGGTGCGTTTCAATTCGCGTGATTCAGCGAGCAGCTCGGCTTTGCGATCAGCAATCGACTGAAACGCGCGATCTAAAAAGGTGCGGTCTTCGTCGGTAATCGCGCTGCGCCGCTCACGCTTGGGCAGCCGGGGAGGCCCACCTTGGGTGGTGCGAATAGGCGGAGGCAGGGCCGGCGAAGGTTGCGGCGTCAGGGGCGCACCTTCTCCGCTCAAGGCAGAGTCGAGCGACGCGTCCATGTCGTCGCCGGCGCTATTTTCAGTGCCAGTCACAGGAGCAAGTTGTTGAGCCAAGCGGGCGAGCTCTCCCATTTCGAAAGGTCGGGTGAGATAGAAGTTGGCGGCGTTGGGGCTCTGCGCGTGTTGTTGCAGCCCTTCAGGCGGTATGTCGCACACCAAAATCACGGGTATCTGCATGCCGTGCTTGCCCTGACGAATGGTGCCGCACAGCACCAGGCCTGATTGATCGGGCAGCTCGTTGGCCAGCACCACCACGTCAGGGCGGCGCTTGTCCATTTCGCGGCGGGCTTCAGCCGCACTTTCAGCGATGGTGGTCTGATACCCCGCGCCCTTGAGCACGGTGGCCATGGTCAGAGCGCTTTCGTTCTGACTCTCGACAATAAGAACGCGACGTTCCATGAGCCCTTTTAAAGAAAAGAAAGGTGGTCATGCTAGCTGACGTGCGCGCGCCGTAAACAGGCATCTTTCAGACGTCGACGTTCGTCATTTGTCAACGGGGTGGGTTGTCACGCCCTGGGAAATTCGTGGGAGGTGGCGGACGGTTGAACGTCGTTGTCTCGGGTGGACAGTAGCCTTGAAGTATCAGGTTGGCCCACTGATCAACGCCGTTGTCGGCAGCCGCGAGGTTGATGGCCGGCAACTCTTCGGTGGGGCGCGGTTTGACCGCCAACCCGGGTATTTCGTCAGTCTTGCGCGCGATGATGCTGGGGCTTTCTTCGCTCTCATCAGCGGGAGGGCCGACCAAGGTAGGCAAAGGTGGCGGGCGATTGGGGCGGGGCGCGCTGGGGGCTGGCGCCAAGGGCGGCGCGGTGACTGACACTTCTTCTTCGTCGGGAGCGTGCTCGAATTCTTCGTCTCCCACTTCTTCAGGCTCGTCGTCGTCAAGAGCAATGGCTTCGACCTCGGGTACCGGGGTCGGCGAGACAGGCAGCGGAGGTGTAGCGGGTGCTACAGGTTCAGGCGGGGGCGTGGGCGCGGTGTGAAACCCGCTGGGCGGCGCTTCGATTAAGTCGGTGATGTCGTGGGTGCCGGTCTGCACGTCGTTCGACAAGAAGTCGCCCGCGACAATGCGGTTCTGCGCAGGCCGCGCAAGCCGCGCTCGCTTTTGGCTCGGAGAGGTGACGGGGGCGTCACCCGAGGCCGCGGTCGGTTGGGGCAAAAGGCCGATGTCGGCGTACAGCGCGAGCAGTTGTTCGCCGATGGTGTGCGTGTCAACGCATGCAGACGCCGCCCGGGCCTTGGCGCCCCGCTCGAGACGGGCTGCTACGTCGTTGGCGAGGTGAACCCAATGGCTGGCGAGTGCTTGGGCGTCACCAGGCGGGTAAAAAAGGCCCACCTCGGCGGGTATCAGCTCGCGGGTGACGGGCAGGTCGGTGGCGATGACTGGCCGTCCCGCGGCGAGATATTCTGACAAGCGGGTGAGTGGCTCACCTTGTTCACGGTTGCGCGGCACATCGTCGAGTGAAATCAGACCCACGTCGGCGTTGGCGATTACCCTGACGAGCTCGTCATGCTTGGCAGGCGGCAGCACTTCTAACTTGCCGGTGAGCTTGAGCTCGCGCACTTGGGCTTCGAGCGCCGAGCGAACGTCGTGCGCGACTGGGCCCACCAACGAGAGGCGCACGTCGACCACCCGCAGGGCGATTTGCAGCGCTTTGAGCACGGTAGAAAGGCCTTGGTGCCCGCGCCCATTGCCGATGTAGACGATCTTCATTGGCGAGGCGTCGGGTATGCCCACCGATTCTTGGGTGTAAGGCGCGCGATCGACCGGTGAGCGCAGCACGTGCACCAGCGGCTCATCAACGCCGCGTGAGGTGATGAAGTGTTTGGTTACCCCACTGCCGGTGATGACGCCCTCGACATTCATGAGGCAAACCAGCTCGGCTTTCGACAGCTCGTCTAAGAAAGGCTGGTTTTTGGCGATGGCTTCGACGAACTGCATTTCCACCGAGGGAAAAGTGGTGGCGTCGTAAATGACTTTGTAACCGTAATTTTCGCGCAGCTCGCACAGCGCGAAGCCCCCGAAAGGGTCGAAAAAATGCACCAGCGCGTATTCTTCGCTCTCTAACTGGCGACGCACAGCGCGATCGAATGAGCGCACCTGGGCGGGTAAACCTTTGCCGGTGACGGGCACGCGCAACAGGCGGGCGCCCATGTAGCGTTCAATGTGGGGCGCGTCGGTGGCCCGCAAAGTCAACGCCACCACGTCGAACTTGTCGCCAATGGTGCGCAGGTACTCGGTGACGCGGCGCGACGCTCCGGTCGGCGCCGGTACGACGTCGAAACAACAAAGAAGAACACGAGGCTGTTCAGCCATGCGACGCGGCCGAACATAACGCGGCCTCAAGGCGAGGGACTTAAAGTTTTGCAGCGCTAAAGGTAGGGTAGGTGAATGGACTACAGCGCTTATACGGTGCGTGAGTTGCGAAAGTTGGCCCAAGAAAAATGGGGCTCAGCGGCCGCGCAATTGAAGACCAAGGCCGAGCTGATTGCCGCGCTCAAGGGGCTCGCTCCAAGAGATTCGCCGAGGCCGGCCGCCGAGGCCGTTGACAGGGGCGAGTCGGCTCTTCATGGCGTTCGCCCGGCAGCTGATTGGCAGTGGGTAGAGCAACGGGTGGTTGATCACGATTTTTTTGTCGAAGCGGGCCAAACCAAGCCGGGCGCAGGTTTTGACCGCGTCTTTGCTTTCAACCAAGACCCCTCGGTGATTGCCATTTCATGGCAGGTCACCGAACAAACGCTGACTCACGGCGTGTCGCTCTTCATGGTGGGCGCTGAGGGGAAAGAACAGACTTGCGTTCAGGCGTTGACCACCCGTGAAGGGTTCGCGGTCATCGACGCCTCGGTGAAGGGCCCTTCGGGCCGCGCTCAGCTGCGTCACACACACAGCGGAGCCGTGTTGGCCACGAGCGGCGATGTTTCTTTGCCGGTACGTACGGTGGCGGCGTCGACGGCCACGGGTGCAGCCCTGGAGCAACCTGCGCCGGTGGCGATTTTCGCGCAGAGCGCCGCAGCACAGATTCCCCCGGCGGCTTCGAAGCGGCAGGCGTCGAGCTGGTGATGAAGTCGCCGCTCATTTGGGTGATGCACGGCCACATGCCTTGGGTCAAAGGAGGCCAAGGCGAGGAGCGCTGGCTCTGGGAAGCCATTGCTGAATGTTATTGGCCGTTGTTGCGTGTGCTCGACAACGCTCCCGCGGCGACGCATTTGTGCGTCAGCATTTCGCCGCCGCTGCTGCGCCAGTGGGGCAGTATCGATGACGGGTTGATTGCCGGGTTCGGCCGTCTCGCCGAGACCGGCAAAGTGACGCTCTTCACCACCGCGGCCACACATGGTTATTTGCCGCTCTTGCATGGGTTGCCGGGGGCTGTCGATTTGCAGCTCGAAGCCGCGCGCGACATTTTTGAGCGTTGTTTTGGGCGACTGCCCCAAGGGTTGTGGTTGCCAGAATGTGGCTACCAAGCCGGGCTCGACGCCGACATCGCCGCGCACGGGTTTCGTTTTGCTTTCGTTGAAGACCACGCCTTCATCGGGGCCAAGCCCGAGTTGACCAAAGGCATTCGCGCCCCGGCCCGCACACCCGCGGGGTTGACGCTGTTTCCCCGCGATTCGGCTGTTTGCGCCCGGGTGTGGAGCCGCGAACACGGTTACCCCGCGCACGCCGACTATCTCGACTTTTACAAGCGCCGAAATGGTCAACGCTGGGCCCGCGTGGGCGGTGGCGAGTGGAACGGCGCGGTCGCGCGTGAGCGCGCGCGGTTAGACGCGGTTGATTTCGTGAAGCGGCTCGAAGCCGACTGCCGGCAAGCGCCGGGGCTGCGGGTGCTCGCTTTCGATATGGAGCTCTTTGGGCACTGGTGGTTCGAAGGCCCGTGCTTCGTGGCCGAGGTGCTGAAGCAAGTCGCGCAATCGAGAGAAGTCGAGTGGTGTGCACCGGCTGACTTCGATGCCGCCGCGCTCGAGATGGCGACGTTGACTCTTTCGAGCTGGGGCCGCGGCGGTTACAGCGAAGTGTGGATGAACGAGCGCAATGCGTGGTTGTGGCCTCCGTTGACGCGGGTGACTGAGAAGCTCGACGCGGTGTTGCGCAGCGACATGGCGAGAACGCCGCTCGAAGATCGCGGTCTGCGTCAGGCACAAGCGCAGGTGCTGCTGGCCCAAGCGAGCGATTGGCCGTTCTTGTTAGACGCGCAGACGTCAGTCGACGTGGCCACGCGCCGGTTGCGCACCCATTTAGAGCAGGCAGAGCAGCTGTTGAATCAGCTCGCCACCCGCTCGGTCGATGCGTCGTTGGTGGCAGCGCTTGAAGCGCGCGACCCACTGCTCAGTCAATTGTCTTAAAGACAAAGTGATAGATCGCGCAAGTCTCAACGAAACCGGTACCGGGCGGTCGCGGTGGCCCCTTGAATCTGCAATTGGTGCTGCGAAACGCCTTCTTTCAAGTCACGGCTGGCCGTGGCGGTCGAAATCAACTTGAGCAGCAGCAGGTATTCTTTTCTCGAGAACCACCGGCGTTTGAAATGTTCGCGAGCGATGGAGCGCCGTGAGGTGGCAGTGGGTGCTTCGGGCTTTAACTCGGCAAGAAAATCGGCGAGCGCAGTGTGAACCGTGTGGAGCGAAAAGTCGATGAACCGCGACGAATCGCCGGCCTTGTCGCAGGCCCGCAACACCCGGTAGTACTCAGCCTGGCGTTGGTGAATGATGGACTCGACGGGAACGTGCTCGAAGACCGCATGAACCCCCAGCAAAACGAGGTGCTGCCAGAGCCGGCCCACTCGTCCGTTGCCGTCTGAAAACGGGTGAATGAACTCGAGCCCATAGTGAACGACGGCAGACTTGATGAGCGGGTGGCTGTCTTTGTCGTTCCGTAGAAACCCGAGAAGATCGTTCACCAGCCGCGGTACTTGTTTTGCCGGCGGCGCCGAGTGGGTCAGCTTTTGCCCCCGAAAAATGCCGACGCTCTTGGTACGAAATCGGCCCGCATCATTTGCCAGACCTTGCAGCATCAAGCCGTGTGCGCGAAGGAGCTCTTGGCTCTTGGTTGGAGCAAATGTTTTTGCCTGGGAATAGACATGAATGGCGTTCTTGACTTCTTGGATCTCGCGCTTGGGGCCAATGACTCGCTTTTGATCCAAAATCGCCGTTGCTTGCTCAAGGCCAAGGGTGTTTCCCTCGATGGCGAGACTGCCGACGACGGTTCGAATTTGGTTCTGCCGTCGAAGCTTCGGCTCAGGGCCTGAGCTGGTGAGACCTTCGAACCTGCCCACCAGCCTCATGATCTCAGCGACCATGCCGAGAGCCTTTGGTCCATGCGTGAAAGGAGGGCGATATGACGGCTGGGTCATTCTCTGCCCGCTGATAGTATCAAATGAGACTATGCACCAGCGCTTGAGCGCCCAGTCGATGAAACGTTCACAGAAAACTGACAGCTCCTTTAGAATTTCAGTGAAGCGCCGAACGGGGTGCTGTCGACTCCCCCCAGTGATCTACGACGTAACCCTTTGTAACGCTGGGCCTTCATTAGCGGGTGCGTGACGAAGAAAGCTGGCGCCGCGGTTGCAGACCACCCGCCCACGATGAACCCTGTCAAACCCGCCAAAAAAGCACAGCCGTCGGCAGGCCGGGTGAAGGCGCTGCTCGTCGCGGTGGCATTGTCTGGTTGCCTTGGTGAACCGCTCCCCGGCGCCGAAGCGCTTCCCGACGCAGGCCCTTCTGCATGCGAGCGCGTGACGAGCGCTATTGGCCCCGAGGGCGGCACTGTTTCGCTGTGCGGAGCGTCACTCGAGGTGCCTGCAGGCGCGCTCACTGAGAGCACGAATTTTTCAGTGGAGCATGTGCTCTCTCCCTCGCAGCCACCATGGTTTGATCACGAATTCGCGGGCCCGGCGATTCGCTTCGACAGCGACCGGCCCATTCCCCAGCCGTCGAAAGTTCACATTGCGCTCCCGTTCACAGCGCGTGAAGGCCAGCGCGTGTACCTGGCTCAAGCAGTCGAAGGCGATTGGTCTGGGCTCGAACCTTGCCCACGGTCAGGAGCGCTGGGGCAGTGGGTACGGCAGCTCGGCGTCTATGTTGTGCTGCGCTCAACCGATGCCTACGTGGGAAATAGGGTTGGCCAAGGTATCATCCATACCGAGCTTTCGGGAGAGCGCCGCGACTACGACATTCCCGGTAGCGTCGGTTTTGCTCGGTACCAGCTGGGAGCAGATGGCACGCAGTCTGTTGATTTGCTGGCGACCCATGAACGCTTCGAACGGTTGCGGCTGTCGCTGAGTGCGCCGCCCAACGGCCCGGGTACGCTCGTACTCGTCGACCGATTGTGTTTCGGGTCTGCCAGTTGCCCACCGTACAACGATGTGGCGGGCAACGCCGGCGTCGCCGTCGACTTGTCACGAGGCGATTCCACCTTGAGCGGCTCTTTCGAGGTGACCGTCTTCGTCGAAGGGCGCTCGGAAATACTCAAGTTGTCTTTCACCGTGACGCCAGTGAAGTGGGCGCCGCCGTCTTCGACGTATTGCCCAGGGCCTGACAGTGGCGATGGGGTCTGAGATGCCCGTCACCGCCGGGTTCTCTGAAAAATACTGACAGAGCAGTGCGCAACGCCCCGGACCTTCGTTTTAAGAGAACCAGAGACACAGGGCTGGACCCAACCGCGGCGACGCACGGGGTGGCCGCGCCCGACCAAGCCGTGAGGTTAGTGAAGGCACGCACACCTAATGTGCACTGTTTCACAAAGGTGCCTCAGCCTTAACCATCGGCCGCGTCTCGGTGCAGTTGTGGCGGCTTCTGGGGCATTGAGTTTGACGGCGGCATCGTTGGCCTGGCCAAATCATCAGAGGGGCAGCGCTTTGTCTGGTCTGTCAACGAATGCAATGTGCAGTCCATCGCCAGACTGGTCTGTGGGTACTCCGTTCGGGCCTGGGGAAAGGTTGTCATCACGAAGCGCCCGATGAGCAGCGATACCATCGAGTTGGAAGTCGCGGGCCTCTGTGTGACTCCACCTCTCGAAGCTCCCTTGGCGAAGTGACTCGTAAACCGCTACCCCCATATTCATTTGTTGGGCAAAAACTGTGATGGCTCGCTCGAGCCGCGCCGAAACGTGAGATACGCCACGGCCTCGTAGCCAAAGAAGAAAGGCTTAAGCCGTGAACGTGGCATTCGCAGTGTTGTCAATCGCAGTAGGCGCAGGCACCAAGACGTTGCCCGCCATCGAAGAACCCCTTGGCCGCTTCGACACCATCGTCGAGCACGAAGGCGGCAAGAAGACCGGTAACGACACCTTCGCTCGCTACCAAGTGCCGTCATGCAAAGAGCCGATGGTTTTAAACCTCACCACCGTGGTGGCCGGCCTGGGGCGCGTGGTGCAGCAGCTCGACCGCTGGAGCGCAAAAACGCCAGGCCTCGAGGCGAAGCTCTTGGGCAAGAAAGGCGCGCTGGTAAAGACGTACCGCTCGGTGATGACCTCGAGCCCCTTGGCATCTGAAACCTGCGCTGCCTCCGAAGCCGCTACCAAGCTGCGTGAGCAAACGGGCGTGAAGCCCGAAAAGCCGTGCTCCGCGGGCGAAGTGGGCGAGCGCACCTTGGGCAATTACTGGTTCGGGACCGGCCGTCAACCCGCGGTCTTCGTGAATGTGCAGCAGGCGCCGGCTGGGGTGGCTGACGGTTGCGCCGTGGTTCTCGATGCCAAAGTGCTCGTGCCCGGGGCGCAAAGTGTCGCGCTCAAGGTACACATCAGTCCCGGCCAAACGGCGGTCGTCCTTAAGGGTCGAGATTGCCAAGTCGTTGAATTCAATCAAGAAAATGGAGGTCGGCGCTTCGCGGCCGTGCAACGCAGCTGCAAAAATTAGTGCATGTGTCATATGGCCCGTTACGCCGATGCCCGTGCCAGCACCCATTATTGAAGTCGATGCGATACGCCCCCAACCGCGCCACGTCGACAAAGCCGTCAAAGTGCTCGAAGACGGGGGGCTGATCGCTTACCCCACCGACACGTATTACGGCATTGGTTGTGATCTGGCTTCGAAGAAGGCGATTGATCGCCTCTACGCGCTCAAAGATCGCGACCGACGCAAGCCGTTTTCGTTCTTGTGCCCCGACCTGGCTGACGTGGCGAAGTACGCGCATGTGAGCAACTTTGCTTTTCGCACCATGAAGCAGCTCACGCCGGGCCCGTTCACCTTCGTGCTCGAAGCCACCCGCATCGTTCCTGAAATGATGCAGACCAAGCAGCGTGAAGTGGGCATTCGCGTGCCGCAAGCGCCGCTGATGCTGGCGATCGCCAACAAGCTAGGGCGCCCGGTGGTGACCACGTCAGCCACCCACGACGACGACGATGCCTTGATCGACGCGCGCGATATCAAAGAGAAGTTGGGCTTGAAGTTAGACCTGATTCTCGACGGAGGCGTGCAGCCGAGCGAACCGTCGACCATCGTCTCGTTGATCGGCGATCACATCGAAGTGTTGCGGCAAGGCAAAGGCATTATCGTCGCCTGAGCCATGCAAGACGCGCTGCTCGACGCCTTCATCGCCTATCTGCGCGCCGAGCGTAATTTGGCGGCCAAGACGGTCGACGCTTACGGCGCTGACTTGAAGCGCTACTTGGAATACCTGGCCCAAGCGCACATCACCGCCGAAGCCGTGACCCGCGAAGACGTGCTCGAACACTTGGCCACGTTGGCGAAAAAGGGCTTGTCGCCGCGCAGCCGCGCTCGTCACTTGGCGGCGCTTCGGGGGTTTCACCGCTTTCTTGAAGACGAGAAGATCGCCAAGGTTGACCCCACTGAAGACCTCGACACGCCTAAGCACACCCAGAAGTTGCCGGTGTTCTTGACGTTGCCTGAAGTTGAAGCGCTGCTTAACGCTCCCGATGAGCGCACCACCGCCGGAGCACGCGACCGCGCGATGATTGAATTGCTCTACGCCACCGGCCTGCGCGTGAGTGAGCTGCTCAACGTGAAAGTCGCCGACGTGAGCCTGGGCGAGGGCTATGTGCTCACCATGGGCAAAGGCCGCAAAGAGCGCGTGGTGCCCATTGGCCGCATCGCCACCGAGAAAGTGACGGAGTACTTGAAAGAAGCGCGCCCGAAACTGCTCAAAGGCGCTGAATCGAAAACGCTCTTCGTGACACCGCGAAAAAAACCATTCACGCGCATGGGTTTTTGGAAGCTGCTGCGCAGATACGCTTTGAAGGCCGGCATCAAGAAGCGGCTTTCGCCCCACAAGTTGCGGCACTCGTTCGCCACGCACCTGCTCGAGCGGGGCGCCGACTTGCGCTCAGTACAAGCGATGCTCGGTCACGCCGACTTGAAAACGACGCAGATCTACACGCATGTCAATGCAGAACGGCTCAAAGCGGTATACCAAGCGCACCACCCCCGCAGTCGTCGAGAGAAAGTGAAGCGATGAGAACCTTGTCTGGCGTGCAGTCGTCGGGAAAGCTGCACATTGGCAATTACTACGGGGCGATTCGTCAATTCGTCGCCATGCAAGATCAGGGTGAAGCGCTGTTCTTCATCGCCAACTACCACGCGCTCAACAGCGTGCGTGACGCGGCGGCGGCGAAGCAGCTCACGTTCGAAACCGCGGTTTCTTATTTGGCGCTGGGGTTAGACCCGTCGAAGGCCGTGCTCTTTCGGCAGAGTGACATTGCCGAGCTCGCCGAGCTCTACTGGGTCTTAGGCACCGTGGTGCCGATGTCGAACTTGGAGCGAGCGCACAGCTACAAAGACAAGTTGGCGAAAGGGCAGTCGCCCGACTTCGGCCTCTTTGCGTACCCCGTGCTGATGGCGGCCGACATTTTGTTGTACGGCACCGACGTGGTGCCGGTGGGTAAAGATCAGGTGCAGCACCTGGAGTTCGCGCGCGACTGGGCCACCAAGTTCAACCTGCAATACGTCAAGGGGTATGATCCCCAAGACCCCACTGGCGCGAAGAGCAAGCAGCCGGGCATTTTGAAGTTGCCGCAAGCGCGGCTCAACGAAGCGACGGCCGTGGTGCCGGGCATCAACGGCGAGAAAATGTCGAAGACGTACAAGAACACCATCGACCTGTTCGGGCCCGAGAAAGAAGTCGAGAAGGCAATCAAGAGTATCAAGACCGACTCCACGCCGCCCGAAGCGCCGAAGTCACTCGAGGCGCCGCTTTACCAATTGCTCAAGGTGATGGCGCCCGAAAGCGAGTGGGCCGAAATCGATCGCACTTGGCGCGAAGGCGGGCAGGGTTACGGGCACTACAAGGGCAAGCTCCTCGGCTATTACCACGCCGCCTTCGATGCCCCGCGCAAGCGCTACGCAGAGCTCTGCGCCGACCCGGCGGGAGTCGAAGCCGTGCTGAAACAAGGTGCTGAGAAAGCACGTGCATACGCGGCTCCGGTTATCGCCGCCGTACGCGCCGCGGTGGGGCTTTAAAGCCCCGGCGGCTTCAAGCCCTGTGGGGCCGTGGTTGAAGAGAAAGCGGCTGAAAAGATTGTTGTTTTCGGCGCGCCTACAAAAATTTCAGCGTCAACGCAACGAGTGTAGGTCGGTGTCCGATACCTTTCGTTAAAGGAGCCTGATCATGCCCGTCAATAGCGCGACTGCCGCTGGCCGCACCGAAGCCAACGCCGCTGCTTCAACCACGCCCGGTCTCATCAACACCGCAGCCTTCATCAAGAACCCACAGCTTACGAAAATTGCCGCGGGCACGGCGCCGTCGGTCAGCAAAGGCGGGCCGAAAACGGAGCATGTGAAGACGGTGCAGCTCGCGCTCTTCTCGCTCGGTATTTTGGAGACCCGCAGCGGTGTCGACGGCTCCTTCGGCCCCAAGACTGAAACCGCGCTGAAGGCATTTCAAGCCAAGGCCGGCATTTCACAGACGGGACAAATCGATTCGGCCACCGTGCGCGCGTTAGACAATGCAGCGCTCGCGCAAATCACCGAGCTCAAACGTGCGACGTTGCCGGTGGGCAGCCGCCGCGACAAGTACAAGTTGATCGCCGACATCAGCGACAGCGGAGACACGCGCCTGTACGTGATGGGCCCGCTCGACAAAATCGAGGCCCGCTACCTGATTTCACCGGGCACTGCGCGCTACCCCACGCTGGGCGACGGTTTCGTGATCACCGAAGTGCTGCCCCGTCAGCCGTGGAACCCTCCGGCGAGCGACTGGGCGCGCAATGCCCGGCAAATTCCCGCTGGGCTCGACAACCCGATGGGTATTTTGAAGCTCAACTTGGGCCGCTACTCGCAGTACGTGCACGGGGTGCCTTTTTTTGAAGAAGACGACCTCGGGCGTGCGGCGTCACACGGCTGCGTGCGCATGAGCGGCAGCAATATTCTTGAAGCCCACGAGAAATGGGCCGAAGCGGGCACCCACGTCAGCATCAACCGCGACCGAGAAATCAGCGCCGAGCTGCAGACCAAGTTCGATGCAACAGGCCTGTCTGATCGCCCTGTCGACGCCGGTCGCCAATATTTGTTCGGTTATGTGAGCGGCGAGCTCGGTACCGTGCAGCGCTACACGGCGCCGCGCGCGTAGCTGAGAAAAACGCGCCGAAGCCGATATTCAGGCCCCAAAACGAGATGAGCATTCTGGTGTTTGCAGGCGCCTGTTGATAAGCACCGCCTTCACGTGAAGGAAGCCACGCCCGGTGCGGAAGACAGCCTTTCTGAGGTGATGGCGCCCCGAGACGCCTTCCGCATCGCGCTGCCCAATTTCGAAGGCCCGCTCGACCTGCTGCTCCACCTGATTCGCGAGCACAAGGTCGACATTCTCGACATTCCCATTGCGCTGATCACCGAGAAGTACCTCGAGCATTTAGACAAAATGCGCGAGATCAACCTCGACGTCGCCGGAGAGTTCTTGGTGATGGCGTCGACGTTGCTGCACTTGAAGTCGCGCCTGCTGTTACCCCGTGAAGAAGTGGCCGCGGGCGATGCCGAGCACGTTGAGCAGGCCCTAGACCCGCGGGCCGAACTGGTGCGCCGGCTGCTCGACTACCAGAAGTACAAAGACGCGGCCGAGCAACTCGCCCGTCAAGACTTGCTTGATCGCAACGTGTTTCCCCGCCGCGTGCAGATAGACCGCGTGCCGTTCGACCCCGAAGAAATGGGGTTGGCTGAGATTTCTGTCTACAAGCTGATTGAAGCGCTCGACCGGGTGCTCAAAGCGCTGGAGCCGAAGTTTCAGCACGAAGTGGTGCGTGAGCGCTTGAGCTTGTCAGAAGCGATTCACCGCCTGGCAGAAAAGCTGCGCGCCAACCACACGATTTCGTTTTCTGATCTGTTCGAAGGCCAAAAAGTGCGCAGCCAAATCATCATCACTTTTTTGGGCCTGCTCGAAATGTGCAAGCTCAAGTTGATTCGCGTCTTTCAAGTCGAAGAGACGCAAGAAATTCGGGTCAGCGCACGTGGCGATGCGCTGGCTTCGCTCGAAGTGAAGGCGCCCAGCACTGAGGAACTTGAACGTGACTACGTCTAACCACCACAACGGCCCCTTCTCGCCTGACGAAGTCGAGGCGGTGACGGCGCCTCCCCAAGGTGACCCTGAGCTCGACGCGGTCGACCCGGCGAACATTGACGAAGCGGCCGAGGTTGAAACACCCTTCGAGAAGTTGCAGTCGCAAGGCAAGCGCATGTCGGCTGACCGTGCGCGCACCTTGGTTGAGAGCTTGCTCTTTGTCGCCGACAAGCCGCTCACGGTTGATCAACTCTTCGAAGCCACCGGCGTCGAGAAAACGCGCTTGCAGGCCGCGCTCGAGAGCTTGCAGGGCACTCGCCGTGAAGGCGTGAGCGGCATTGTGTTGCATGAGGTGGCGGGTGGTTGGCAAC
The DNA here is from genome assembly GCA_019694575.1 of Myxococcaceae bacterium. Lineage (GTDB taxonomy): Bacteria > Myxococcota > Myxococcia > Myxococcales > Myxococcaceae > JAIBBR01. Next base: position 5,731 of record JAIBBR010000093.1, on the reverse strand, counting down.
TGCGCACCGACCCTCATTCGGCCGAGTACGTGAGGCGGTTCTTGAAAATGAAGCCGCAGCGACTGACCCGGGCCGCAGTCGAGACCGTGGCAATCATTGCTTACCGCCAGCCGGTGACCCGCCCCGAAATTGAAGACATTCGCGGGGTCGACTCGGGGGCGGTGCTCAAGGCGCTGCTCGAGCGGCGCTTGGTGAAAATTCTGGGCAAGAAAGAAGAAGTGGGCCGCCCGATTCTTTACGGCACCACGAAAGAGTTTTTGGAGTTCTTCGCCTTGAAAGACTTGTCGTCGCTGCCCACCCTGCGCGAGTTTCACGAGTTGTCAGAAGAGCACCAAGAAATCGTCGAGAAAGAAGCGCCGCCGCCGGTGGTGGGTACGGTCGCCGCGCTGTCTGACGCGAACTTTCGTGCCAAGCTCGAAGCCGAGAACGAAGCGTCAGAGGCCGCGCTGGCCGTGTTGGAAGCGGCCATTGCCGGTGCCGACGCCACCACCAAGGTGGCCGAAGAGATTTTGCGCCCCGCACCCGAAGCGGTGCCGCCCGCGCCGGCTCCTTCGCCTTCGACTGATCAGGTCTGAGTGACGCGTGGCTCAAGAACGTTTGCAGAAGTACCTCGCCCAGGCGGGCATCGCTTCGCGTCGCGCGGCTGAGCTGTTGATTTCAGCAGGTCGGGTGAAGGTCAACGGCGCGGTGGTGACAGCGCTCGGTACCCGCGTTGACTCTGAGCGCGACACGGTGCTGGTTGACGGCCAATCGACCCGAATCGCCGCAGACCGCACGTATGTGCTGCTCTACAAACCGCCGGGTGTGGTGACGACGCTGAGCGACCCACAAGGGCGGCCCACGGTGAAGTCGCTGCTCGCAGGTGTGTCGGCCCGGGTGTTTCCCGTCGGCAGGTTAGACATCGATGCTGAAGGTGCGCTGCTGCTCACTGACGATGGCGAGCTGGCGCAGCGCCTCACGCACCCCAAGTACCAGGTACCGCGCACGTATTTGTCGCTGGTGAAGGGCACCCCGAGCGACGCCGATTTGGCGCGGCTGGTGTCGGGTGTGCGGCTTGAAGACGGCCCAGCGAAGGCTGCCCAGGCCGAGCGTTTTGCGAAAGAGGGTGAGGGCACCTGGGTGCGCTTGGTGGTGCATGAAGGCCGCCAGCACTTGGTGAAAAAGCTGTGCGCGGCAATTGGTTTTCCCGTCGAGCGGTTGTTTCGACCGTTGCATGCCGGTCTTTCTTTAGGGGCATTGCAGCCGGGGCAGTTTCGACAGTTGACAGCAGAAGAAGTCGCTTCGGTAAAAAAGATTTCTACCGGTGAGGGAGGGCAAGCAGCGCCGCCCACGCCCGCGTTGACCTTGCCCGGGCCGCGAATCGACATGAAGGCGCCTCCGTCGCGGGCTGCTCAAGGCAAGCCACTGCAACACAAAGCCCCTCGACGTCCGTCACGCTGATATATGTCGCTGACGATGCCGCGGCGGCAACGCTCCCCGGAGCCGACCCAATTCGAAGCGTTTCTCTTGGCGACGGCCCTCGTCTGCGTGAGCGGCTGCCAAAGCGATCGTGACAAGTTACTGGCGCAAGTGCAAAGCCCGCACCCTTTCGAGCGCGCCTTGGCGGTGAAGAAGCTGGCTGAGCAAGCCAGGCCTGAAGACCTGATTCTCTTCACCCAGCGCGCGAAAGACCCGGTGGGAGCCGTTCGTGCCGAAGCCATTGAAGCGCTTGGCAAGAGCCAAGACCCGCGCGTCGTCGACATTCTGGGCGAGATGCTCGGCGACTCTGAAGAGCTGGTGCAGGCCAAGGCGGCGATGGCGCTGGCGCAGGTAAAAAGCGACAAAGCCAAGGCTTATTTAATGCTGCAGTACGGGCGCCGGGGCCGTGCCACGCGTGAGGCCATTGTGTCGGCGCTCAAGGCGGCGAATGTGCCCGGCGCGATGGCCAGCGCCGTCGCGGCTGAAGCGAATTCGATTTGGGAGCGCAACCTGCAAGCGCTCAAAGACGGCAGCGTGCCCGAGCGCGCCGGAGCGGCCGAAGAATTGGGAAAAAGTGGCCGACCTGAAGCGGTGAACCGGTTGGCGCCGCTGACCAAAGACAGCCAAATTGTCTTGGCCGCCGCCGCGGTGCGCGGGCTGGGCAACGCACAAGACAAGCGTGCAGTGCCGTTGATCGCTGACTTGCTGAAAGAGAATTACCCCGAGTTGCGTGAAGCGGCCTGCGAAGCGCTGGGGCAGTTGCGCGACGAGGCAGCGCTGGCAAGGTTGCTCGAAGTGGCGACTGAAAAGAGCCCCACCAGTCTGCTCGCGACGCGTGCGCTGATCGCGCTGCCCACCACCGCCGAGACTGACAAAGCGCTCTGCGAAGTCATGGGCCAGGGAACAGGCCCCGAAGCCGTGGCCGCGGGCGAAGCGATGCGGAGCCGCCAGGGCTGCCCGCTCGAACCGATTGTTGAAAAGTTGAAGAGCAGCTCTACCCAGCAGGGGGCTTTGCAGGCGCTCGCCGCGTTGGGGCCGGCCGCGAAAGAAGTGGCTCCCAAAGTGGTGCCGTTGCTCACGGCGCCTGACGCCAATGTGCGGCGGCTGGCGATTGTCGCGGTGACGGCGATGGAGGCCGAGATGGCAGCGCCCGCGATTTTGAAGGCGTGGGAAAACGAGATGAAAACGCTCGAGCCGCTGCGTGCCGACTGGGTGCCCGCCCGGCTCCCTGAAAAATACGCAGACGGGTTTGACCCGTTGGCCAAACCGCCCGAAGCCACCGACCCCGCGGCGAAGTATCGCCTTCGTCAGCAAGACTTGTTTCGCCGGGTCGATGCCATGAACGACGCTCGCTTGCGTGAAGCAGGCCGCCGCCCAGTCGATCAAAAACCTCCTGCCGACTTGATTGACGACATGCCGGCCGATTCGGTCGTCACCGTCAGCGTGTTGCTCAAGGCGCTGGGCAAGCTCAAGGTTGAAGGCGCGGCTGAAAAAATTTCGCCCTACCTCACTGAAGACAATGTGCAGCTGCGTGGGTCGGCTTACCAGGCAATGGTTTTTCTCGGCGGTGATTCGCTGAACCAGGCCAAAGCCGGGCTGAATGATTCTGAACGCACCGTACAAAGCGCGACCGCGGCGGCGTTTGCTGAAGCGGGCGAGCACGGGCAACGGCTGCTGTTGCAGGCAGCGTTGGTCGCGAGCGATCGCCTGCGATTGCTCGAGCCGCTGCGTGACGTTACCGTGGGGCCGCAGTTGGCAGAGCCGGTCATCAAGCTGCTCACCGACGGCGGAGCCGAGGCTTCAGTAGCGGCGACGTTGCTTGGCCGCATGAAAGTGAGCGACGCGGTTGACCCGTTGCTCAAGGTGCTCAATGACCCGGCCGCAGGCGCGCGTCGCGAAGTGCTGTGGGCGCTCGGTCACTTGAATGACGCCAGGGTGGTGCCGGCCTTGACCGCGCACCTGTACCACGACAGTGCCGACGTCAGAGCGGCCGCTGCGCAGGCGTTGGGCGCGTTTCCCAAAGTGGCGCCGCGCGACGCGCTCGACGCACTAAAGGGTGACTACTTTCGCAAGGTGCGTGAGACTGCGTCAGAAACGATTCAACGCCTTGGCCCGGAGGCCAACCGCTGATGGACGCGCGAAAACTCAAAGAGCGGGCCACCGAAGCGTTTGCGAAGGGCAAATTTCTCAAGGCAGCCGAGGCGTACGCTGAATATTGCGCGGCAGACCCGAAAGATGCCCAGGCCCGCCTGCGCATGGGTGACGCATGGAGCAAGGCAGGCCAGAAGCCCAAGGCCATTGCCGCTTATCAAGGCGCCGCAGAAACGTTCGCCAAAGACGGTTTTTTGCCGCGGGCCATTGCCGCTTCGAAGCTGATTCTCGAGCTCGACCCGGCGCACAAAGGCGTGCAGCAAATGCTCGCCGATTTGTACGCCCGCAAGAGTGGGGGCGCCCCGGCCGCGCCCAAGCCTCCCGTCGGAGCCGTGGCCGTTGCCGCGGTCGCCGCCGCGCTGGAGCAGAAGGTCGAAACACCGCCCGAGCAAGTTGCGCCAGAGGTAGCGATTGAAGTTGAAAGCGCAGTTCGTCACTCGGCACCCAAGACCGAGGCGATTGATTTTGGGTTGGTTACCGCGCCAGCGATTCACGAGGCTCCCGCGCCGGTTGAAGCCACGCTTCTCTCTTCGCCACCTGAACCGGTACCGGCCGCGGTACCACCGCCGTCTGTGGCTTTGGAGCCCGCAGGCCCGAAAGTGTATGAGCTTGATCTCGACGAGCCTGAAGAAGAGGCGGTTGCTCTCGCGACCGACTTGGCACTGGCCAGCCCCGCGCCGGCGGCCGTGGGCGAAGTCGACATCGAAATTGAAGGCCCGCCGTCTTCGGCTCCGGCCGCGGTGTCTGCGCTCGAGATGGAAATTGTCGCTGAGAACGCGGCGCCGGTGTCGGTGACGGTGCCGTTGGCGTCGTTAGAGCGTGAAATCGTCGCGCTCGAAGAGGTGCCGCCTGACACGGCGGCTGCCGAGCTGGCTGCGCCTCCGGGGCTGAAACCGAAGCGCGCCGAGTCAGCTCCGCGCATTTGGTTGCCACAGGGCTTCACGCCGCCGCCTCCCAGCGCTCCAACCGCGCCCACGCTTGCCGCCCCCGCGCTCGTCGCAAAGATGACCGCGCCGCACCACGCGCAGCCGCACACTGACTTAGCGCGCAGCCTCGAAGCGTTCTCGCAATTCGATATCGACGAGCAACCTCCCGTCGACGCCCGCTCGCTCGAGGTGAAGCCTGCACCGCCGCCGGCCGGCGCGCTGGCGATGTCGGGCTTTACCGAACTCGAGCTTGACGGTGATTCGCTTTTGCACGCGGTCGAAGAAGCGGCTGCGGCAGGGTTGAGCAGCCGGGGCATCGCCGTGGCACCGTTGGTGGTCGAAGAATCGCTGGCACACGACGAGCCGAAGGTCGAGCCCGGCGCGTTGCCAAAAATTCCGCTCTTTTCAGACTTGCCCGAAGACGCCTTCATCGCCCTCTTCGAGAAGTGCCCGCTGCGTCGCCTTGGCCTGGGTGAAGTGATTGTCGCCCAAGGTTCTCAGGGAGATTCGTTCTTCGTGATTTGCGCCGGCAGCGTGAAAGTGTTTCGCACCGAGCACGGCCAGCGCCGTGATTTGGCCCGGCTCGACGAAGGGGCGTTCTTCGGTGAAATGGCGCTCTTGTCGGCGACGGCGCGCACCGCGTCGGTCGAAGGCAATGACGAAGACACGCAGTTGCTAGAGATCTCAGCCGCGATTTTGGCCGAGCTTTCCGAGAAGTACGCCACCGTGGCCACGGCGCTGAAAAAATTCTGCCGTCAGCGGCTGTTGCAAAACGTCATGGGCAGCTCGCCACTTTTCGCGCCCTTCAGCCGGCAAGAACGGCGCGCGTTGGTAGAAAAATTTCGTGCCCGCGAGGTGAACAAAGGCGACAGCATCATTCGGCAGGGCGAAAAGAGCGACGGCTTGTACATCGTGCTCGCCGGCGAAGTGGCGGTCAGCGTGGGGCCTGCAGCGCTCGCGTCGCTCAAAGAAGGCGAGATTTTTGGAGAAATGTCGCTGCTCACCAAGCAGCCAGCCGGCGCTGACGTGAAGGCCGCCAAGCGCACCTCGTTGCTGCGGCTGCCCCGCGAAGATTTTGACCGGCTGATCATGAGTCACCCGCAGATTTTGGCGCTGGTGTCTGAGCTGACCGACGAGCGCAACAAACGCAATGCCGCGGTGCAGCCTTTGCCCCTGGGCGACGAACCGCTCGTCTA
>JAIBBR010000092.1 GCA_019694575.1 Myxococcaceae bacterium | reverse complement strand
GGGTGACCGCAACCACTCCGTTGAGCTGTGGTGACGGTGGCGTTCTCGACGCGGGTGTGCCTGACGCCGGTGCAATCGATGCTGGGAGCACAGACGCGGGTAACGGCGCGGGCGGAGGCAGCGGCGCAGGTGGTGGCATGGCGATGGGCGGCGGCGCGCCTACGGGAGGTGGCACGGCCGCGGGCGGAGGTTCCCCAGCAGACGGCGGCACCGGGGGAGGTGTCTCAGGCGGTTGTGGCTGCTCCAGCACGTCAGTGTCGATGCTGCTGTTGGCGCTGGCGAGCGGGGTGTTTCTCACCCGAAAGCGGCGCGCTTCATGACCAAGCCGCTGCTCGTGTGGAGCGCCTTGTGGCCGGCCGTGGTAGCGGCGCAGGCCTTTGCACCGGGGCAGGGCAGCCAGCCCGGAGCGCTCGACGGCGGCGCAGACATTCAGAGCGCCAGTCTGTATTGCAAGAACTGCCACAACAACGAGAACGCCTCGCCTGACCCTGACAACCCCGAGCCTTTGCCTTACGCGCCGGTTGACACCTGGGCCTCGACGATGATGGCGAATTCGGTGAGAGACCCACTTTTTCGCGCGGCGCTCAGTGTCGCCAACCAAGACGTGGCCGACGTGGGGCAATGGTGCCTGCGCTGCCACGCGCCGCAAGCCTATTGGCGGGGCCATACCTTACCGGCTGACGGTGGGGCGTTCGACGCGGTTGATAACGAAGGTGTCACCTGCGACGTGTGCCACCGCAGCCATGTGCCGTCGCAAGACGCGAACGCGCCGTACATTGGCAATGCGCAGATTTTCGTCGACGCCACGGGCCTCAAGTTTGGGCCGTATGACGATTCAAGCAGCCCGTTTCACCCCACTGCCAAGAGCAGTTTCACCAGCTCGAGCGCGTTATGTGGGCAGTGTCACCAGGTTTTCAACCCGATTTTGCCTTGGCGTGCCAGTGACGGCGGCGTGCTTGCGCCCCACTTTCCCCTCGATACGACGTACGAAGAATGGAAACAGTCGGCCTTCGCGCGCGGCACTTTCGCTGACGGCGCACGCAGTTGCCAAAACTGCCACATGCCCGCTTTCGAAGGCTCTGACGGAGGTATCGCCGCGGGGCCCACCGCTGACGGAGGCTGGGGTTACCCGGTGGCGAAAATGGGCCCCTACCGTGCACAGCCGCAACGCCACACCTTCGCGGGTGGCAATGTGTGGGGCCTCGACGCGGTGTTGCAGGCCAACCCTGATTTGCAGCCTCTCGCCGCGCAATTCGCCGAGACGAAACGCTGGGCGATGAAGAACCTGAACGAAGCGGCGACGCTCGCGCTCACCGTGCCCGCCGACGGCTACCTGGGCGAAGCGTCGAAAGTGACGGTGAAAGTGACGAACCACACCGGGCACAAGTTGCCCACCGGTTATGCCGACGGGCGCCGTGTTTTCGTGCAGCTCGAAGTCGACGGTGTGGTGTTGAGCGGTGCCTTCACCGACGCGGGCACCGTGTTGCCGGGTGGGCAGCCATTGCGTGTGTACGAAGCGGTGCACGGCCGCGCGGGCAGTGGGCCGGGCGAGCACCTCGCGCTGCATGACACCATCGTGAAAGACTCGCGCATTCCTCCCCAAGGTTTTCAGGCCACGCTGCTCACGGCTCCGGTGGGGGTCGACTGGTTCAACGTCAGCGACGGTGGTTACCGCCCGTACGACGAAGCGAGCTTTGTTGTACCCCTCAACGGGAAAGCGCCGGGCTCCACCGTCAACGTTACCGCGCGGTTGTTCATGCAAACCACCACGCCTGAATACGTGCATTTTCTCGCTGAAGAAAATCGCACCGACGACGCGGGGCAGGTGCTGAAGGGCGTTTTCGACGCCTTGGGTGGTGCGCCCCCGCTGCTGATGGCCGAGCGCTCGGCTTCGTTTCGTTTGAGTGATTCGCCGCAGGGCACGGGCGGAGGGCAGAGCGGCCAAGAAGGCCACGGGCCGGGCGCCTGCGGGTGCCATGCCGCGGCGGGCGGGTTATGGCTTTTCGGGCTGGCGTTGCTTGCCTTGGGGCGCGCCAAGTGGAAGTTGCCTCGCCCTTAGGGGTGGGTGATATGGCCACCCGCACATGGCCGAAGCAGCAACCATTCCTCCGTCGCGGTTGAGCCGTTTCTTCCAGTCATGGGCGACGCGGAGCCTGATTATCGGCGCCGTGGGTGCCGGCGTCGACATTGCGGTGACGAACGTGTTGGTGCTGCATTTTCATTTCAGCTGGCGCATGGGCGCGATGACCGGTTTGGCTATTGGCGGCGCGGTGAATTTCATTTTGAACCGCTTTCTGGCGTTTCATGAGCACACCACTGACTTCGTTTCACCGATGGTGCGTTTTGCCGCGTTGACCGCGGTGCAGAGCGTGATTCACGGTCAAGTGGTGGTGATGATTCGCAGCGCAATCACCGACGTCACGTGGCCGAGCGAAGTGTTTCACTGGCAAGGCGCGATGCTCGAGGGCGCCAAGCTGACCTTCGCCAAAGTGGTGGCCGACATCTTGGTATTCTCTCTGCTGCATTTGGTGATGTTGCGCTACGTGATTTTTCCGAAGAAAAAGACTGTCGCCAGCGACGCGAGTTAGCCCGCATATGTCACCGGTCTCTCGTAGCGAGGCTGACAGGCTGTCGGCAGATTCGTGGTGGCGCACAGCGAAGGCGCACTTGTCGGTGCGCTTCAGCGAGCACGCCGCGAAGGTGCCACAGACCGCCAGCCGCAGTCGTGAGACCGGTGACATATGCGGGCTAGGGCCCGCCCCATTCCCAAATCGACTGGTAGGCCCCTTGCGCTTGGGCCCAGGCGATGAAGGCTTCGAAAAAAGGGTGCGTGGCCAATGTGGCCGAATCGCCCACTACGAATAGGTGACGGCGCGCGCGGGTCATCGCCACGTTCATGCGCCGCACGTCAGAAAGAAAACCGACGTGGCCTGCGGCATTGCTCCGCACCAGCGAGAGAAGCACGGCTTCTTTTTCACGGCCTTGAAAAGCATCGACCGTGTCGATGTCGAGCCCGGGCTGCTCGAAAAAACGCTCCCGCAGAAGCTCTGCCTGTGCGCGGTAGGGCGTGATGATGCCCATGTGTTCTGCCGGCAGCCCCGCATCGAGCAGTGACTGCGCGTGGTCGCCGATGAGCTGGGCTTCGCCTTCGTTGAGCAGTGACGCGGTGCCCGGAGCGAGTGATTCTTCGAGCCCTTTGCCGGCGGTGTCGAGGTAGAGCACCGGCCGCTCGGCGCCGACGACAGGTTGGGTGAGCAAGGGAGCCAGCGTGTGCGTGGCCACCGACGCATGGGCCCGCAACGCGCCGCCGTACAAGCGCGCATTGGGAAAAGCCATTATCTGCGCGTGCATGCGGTACTGCTCTTTGAGCAGCTGCTTTTCGTCTTCGCCATGTTCTTCGAGCAGGCGAGTAAAGAGGCTCTTTTCCAAACCTTTGGCTTTGGCGTCGAGCGAAATCACCGTGGGTGGCAATTGCTGTGGGTCACCCGCAAGAATCACGCGCTTTGCTTTCAAGAAGGGTATCAACGAGAGCGGCTCAATGGCTTGGGTCGCCTCATCGAGCAGCGCGGTGTCGAACTGCTCTGCCGACAACGGGTAGCCGTCGAGCATGGCGCAGGTCGCACACACCACTTGCGCGCGGGCGAGCACCGCGGCTACGGCGCGCTTTTCGAGTGCACGGGCTTCGTCCATCAAACGACGCGCTTCGGTTTGCGCTTCACGGGCATTGGCGAAACGCTCGCGGGCCCGGCCTTGGCTGCGTTGCTTGCGCGCATAACCGAGCAGCTCAAAAGCTTCTTCAAAGAGTTGCCGCGAGACTTGGCGGTCGGCATGGGCGTCGACTTGCGAATCGAGTGAATGCGCGAGCAGCGCGGGTGAAATGCGGGCCGGGTGGCCCACGCGCACCGCCGCCAAACCAGAGCGCAGGCAGAGGTCGAACAGGTGATCGACCGCGGCGTTGCTGGCGGCGGTGCACAACACGCGTTCGCCCGCGCGCACGGCTTGCACGGCAATTTCTGCCAGCACCGTGCTCTTGCCGGTGCCGGGAGGCCCATGCACGAGCAGAAAATCTTCCGCCGCCAAGGCCGCAGACACGGCGGTGATTTGCTCTGGGTTGAGTGGGCGTGACGGTGTGAAGGGCTTCTGATTCGACTTTCGCGGCGGCTCTTTGCCAAGCAGCAGCTCGCGCGTGTGCCGGGCGCTGCCTTGGTTCAACGCCGCCACTTTGGCAATGGCCGAGCGCAGCCGCTCATACGTGGTTTCGTTGCTCACCACATCGAACCGCAAACGCCCTTCGTAAACGTACGGTGGAGGGGGCCGATCAAACGCCAGCGTGAGCATGAAGCGACTGGCATTCACCACCACCGCGCCCGCCGGGTTTTCCACCGCTGCCTTGCGCGGAGAAACGGTGACCAAGTCTCCCGCCGAGAGCCGCGTCGACAACGGCCGCCGTTCGGCATGCTCGAAGGTGACAATGAAGCGCCCAGCGAGACCGGCTGACTGCTCCTTTGATTCGAGGTTGAGGAGCAAAAGCCCCATGTCTTCGAGCTCACCCAGGGTCTTCTCTTGGCGCGCTTGTTCAAGACGTTGCCGCTCGGCTTGGCGTTCTAACTCGAGCAGGCGGCTCAAAGCATCGAAGTGCGAGACCTCGTGCGGCATGGTCACTTGTCTATTACCTTGGGAATGCCATGGCATCTACTTCAGGAAAAACCAACCGCCTCTCGAACGAGCACTCGCCGTACTTGACGCAGCACGCGCACAACCCTGTTGATTGGTACCCGTGGGGTGAAGAGGCGCTGACGTTGGCGAAGAAAGAAGACCGGCCGATTCTGCTCTCGGTTGGCTACTCCGCTTGTCACTGGTGCCACGTGATGGCGCACGAGTCGTTCGAAGACGCGGCGACGGCTGAATTGATGAACCGCTATTTCGTGAACATCAAAGTCGATCGCGAAGAACGGCCCGACGTCGATCAGCTTTACCAAGGCGTGGTGCAGCTGCTCGGCCGCGGGGGCGGTTGGCCGCTCACGGTGTTTCTCACCCCTGACTTGCGGCCCTTTTTCGGAGGCACTTATTTTCCGAAACAGGCGCGGTATGGCTTGCCCGGGTTCGGCACGTTGCTCGAGTCGCTCCACGACGCGTGGAAGAACCGCCGCGAAGAAGTCGAGGGGCAGGCTGCGCAGTTCAAAGAGGGGCTGGCGCATTACACCGCATACGGCCTCGACAGCACGCCGAGCGAAGTGCGGCCCGACGACGTGGTGACGGCAGCGCGGGGTGTGCAGCGGCGCATCGACCCGGTGCACGGCGGTTTCGGCGGCGCTCCGAAATTTCCCAACCCGATGAACGTGGCGATGCTGCTGCGTGGCTACCGGCGCACCAAAGACCGCGCGCTGCTCGAGCCGGCGCTGCTCACGCTGCATGAAATGGCGACGGGAGGAATTTACGATCAGCTGGGCGGTGGTTTTCACCGCTATAGCGTCGACGCGCACTGGGCCGTGCCTCACTTTGAAAAAATGCTCTACGACAACGCGCAGCTGATTCACCTCTACAGCGAAGCGTATCTGCTCGAGCCGCGCCCGTTGTGGAAGCGCGTCGTTGAAGAGACCGTCGCCTATTTGCAGCGCGAGATGATTTCCGACGGCGGAGGCTTTTGCGCCGCGCAAGATGCCGACAGCGAAGGTGAAGAAGGTAAGTTCTTCAGTTGGACACCGGCTCAAGTGGCGCAGGTGCTGCCGCCCCAGCTCACTGAGCTCGCGTGTCGTTATTACGGCATTTCAGAGCAAGGCAACTTCGAGCATGGCAGCACCGTGCTCTCTGCGGGGCGTGACCTGGCGGCGGTGGCGCAGGTGTTAGGGCTGTCGTTGCCTGAAGCCGAAGCGCAGCTGGCGCAAGCCCGGCAGTTGCTCTTCGATGCGCGAAAAAAACGCATTGCGCCGACGCTCGACGACAAAGTGCTCACCGGGTGGAATGGGCTGGCCTTGCACGCGCTCGCCTTCGCCGCCCGGGTTTTTCAACGCGAAGACTGGAAGACGCTGGTTTCAGAAACGGCCGACGCACTGCTCAAGATGATGCGCAAACAAGATGGCTCGTTGTGGCGCGCCGCGCAGCATGGGCAAGGCCGCATTGACGCGATGCTCGAAGACTACGGCAACCTCGCGCTCGGTCTGCTCAGCCTCTACCAGGCCACGTTCGATGTTCAGCACGTCGAGACGGCCCGCGGGTTGATTGAAAAAGCCGTGGCACTCTTTTGGGACGATAAAAAGCAGGCGTACACCAGTGCTCCGAAGGGCCAGGCTGACTTGCTGGTGCCCACTTATGCGCTGCATGACAATGCTTTTCCCTCGGGCGCTTCGACGCTGACGCAGGCGCAAGTGATGCTCGCCGCTCTACTGGCAGACGAAAAGCACCTTGCCCACGCGCACAATTACGTGAAGCGAATGCGCGACGAGTTGATCGACAACCCCATGGGCTATGGCCATTTGTGGCTTGCCGCTGATGCGGTGCTCGATGGCGCCGCCGAAGTGACGGTGGTGGAAACAGCCGTGCGTGCCAGGCCATTTTTGCAAGCGATAGATGCGACGTTTTTTCCCACGGTGGCGGTGCGCACGTGGCGGCCTGGAGCGTCTCCGGCTGTTTTCGGCGAGGCAGCGAACGAGCGAAAAGAGCCGGGTGCTTATGTGTGTAAAGCGTTTAGCTGCCAGCGGCCGGTCAGCGAACCTGCGCAATTGCTCGCCAATCTCGAAGGCCTTTAGGGCCCGGTGCAAGGAGCTTTCAGATGCCTACCTTGGAAGAGCTGGCCGAGTGCCTCAACACGTACCTGCCGCTGGGCGAAAACGAGCGACGCGTCGAGCGGCCGGGCTGGGTGCTGTACTTGGGCGCGGGCGGCAATCACCCGGCGTTCACCGTGGTGCAGCGCTTTTACTTGGGTGACGACGAAGTCGACGTCGCGGTTGAAGAAATTCGTGGGTTGCTCGAGCAGCACGGCCGCAAGCAATCGACATGGGAAATTGGGCCTTCCTCAACGCCATCGAACTTGGTTGACCGGTTACTCACACTCGGCCTGAAGCGCTACGAAGAGCCTGTCGCTACCGGCATGGTGCTGCGAAAAACACTGACCATCAAACCTGGCATGGCGACGGCACGCAAAGCCGAGACCGTCGACGACTACGTGCATGCGTTTGAGATTTTGAACACCGTCTTCAAAGAGCGTGAAGAGAGCAACGAAGCGCGCCGCGCGCGGGCCGAAAAGCAGCTCCAACGCGATAGGGCGGGGTCGGGCGCGATGTTCTTGGCGTTGCTGCAGGACTACCCTGTGGCCGCCGGCGGCTGCGTGCACGTCGACGACGCGGTGGTGCTGGGAGGCGCCGCCACTCTCGAGCAGTTTCGCGGTCACGGTGCATACCATGCGCTTACCCGCGTGCGGTACCAACACGCCGTGCAGCGCGGCGCAGAAGGGTTGGTGATTCAAGCCGGCGCGATGTCGAAGCCGATTCTCGAGAAGGTAGGTTTCGAGTCGGTGGCCGAGGTGCAGCTGCTCATCGACGGTGCTTAGTTCGCGCGGGTGAAGTCGCGCGGAAGCAAGGTGATGACGTTGCTGGCGCTCGGGCTCGCTCTTCGCGCCCAAGCGAGCAATGGTGCTGCGCTTTGTTTGACTGAAGACACTTCGTGGCGTTCTCTGGCGAAAGAAGTCTCGCGCGCCGAGGTTGCACGCACCGTCAAGCGCATGTGGGGCGTGGACTTCGCGCGCATCATTCGTGGCACCTCGTGGAATGACCTGTGGTGGGCGGGTATTCAGCCCGAGGTACCCACTTTGGTGCTTCAAAATGCGAAGAACAAGAAGCTGGCGTTGCCGCCGCTGAAGTTCGCGGTGGTGGCGCCCGCTCCCCTGAAAATCGAGGTCGAGCTGCGCTTCGAATCGTTCACCGACGGCTGCGTGCCGATTCAGGTACCCGCTTTTTATGAGCGCACCTGGCCGCGCGAAGGCTCACTCACCGTTGACGCGAAGATGACCGTGGTCACCACAATGTCAGTGGCGGGCCTGTCGCAGAGCTGGGGCGAATCGGTCGAAAAGGCGGAGCTCAGTTGGGGCGTTGAAGACAACGGTCGGCGGTACTTAGAGCTGAACGCCGAACGCACCGTTCCCCTGGTGATTGCTGGGCAAAAGGGCGACGTGGCGAAGACGCTGGCCATCTTGCGGCACGACAACGCGTTGCTCGGTTGGGACCGACTGCTCATTTTGAGCCTCAATGAACCCGGCAACCACCGCGGGGCGGCGTTGGCGCTCTTGGCACAGCTTGGCTTTCGTGACTTGCCCGGCGAAGCGTGGGTGCACCTGCGGCAACTGCAAGACGAGAGAAAGGTTTCGCGCTCCGAAGCAGAGCAAGTCGGTTGGTGGACCCGCCCGCTCGAAGCCGCCGAAGAAAGTGAAGCCGCGACCATCACCGCGGCGAACGTGAAAGTGCCGCCGCGCTTATTCGTCGGTGGCCGTGAAGTGACGGGTTGGCAAAACGTGGCCCAAGAAAAATATGAAATTCGTGTGCCCTACCAGGGGCTCGCGCCGGTGAAGGTTGAATTTGCCCGCGACAGCAGCCAATCGTTCGCCACGGTGCTCAGCAAAGAACTGCGGTTGCTGGTGCGCCCTGAGTTTGGAGCCACCGTCGAAAGCTGGGTGCCTGGTTGGCAGTGCGGCTGGGTGAAGGGCAAGACGAAAATCTCGTGCGGCCATAGCGATGACCGCGGCGCGCCCGTCGACAAGGTGTTCAACCTGAGGCAACAATGCAATGGCATGCCCGCGTACATGGGTGAAGTGGTTTGGTACGGCGTTGATTTGGTGCCCACCGCTCCGGGCACATACGTGTGGGAAGACGAGCGGCACCTGACGTGGGACCCGACATATGCAGGCAAAGGCGAAGCGCCTGCTTCGTGCGCCGTGCCTTGACGGCCTGTTTCGATGCAGGCAGGTGAAATTGTTAGGTTTGCCGCGTACGAACGAATATGTGACAATGTACGTACGAGGTTGAAATGATCAAAAGGCTTACCAAAACAGGAAACAGCGTCGCCCTGGTGTTGGACAAAGGGTTGCTCGAAGCATCGAACCTCGACCCTGATGATCCGGTTCAGATTTCCACTGATGGGAAAGTAATCGTCATTTCTCCGGTTCCGCCTGAGAGCCGAAGAAAGAAAATGGAGCAGGGCTCGAAGGCCATGCATCGCAAATATGCAGGGGCGTTCAAACGCCTCGCCGAATGAAAGTGCTGTTCCTTAGGCTTGATGAAGTGCTCTTCCTTCACGCAGAGCAAATCGATCGGTACGGCGGAATTCAGGGCGTGCGAGATCTGGGGTTGTTGGAATCAGCCATTGCCTCACCCGAAGCATCTTTCGATGGCAAATACTTTCACGGCACTGTTGCAGAGAAGGCTGCGGCGTATCTCTTCCACATCGCCCAAAACCACCCGTTTCTCGATGGCAACAAGCGGGCGGCCGCGGCAGCGACCTTCATGTTCTTGTATTTGAACGATCAACTGCTCGATTGCAGCGAAGACGAGCTGGTCGACCTGACGTTAAGTGTGGCGCAAGGGGCCACCACGAAGGCTCAAGCCGCCGTGTTTATCTCCGAGCACATTCGGCCGGTCGAAGAATGAAGGAAAGCGCTACTTCACGTCGACGACTTTGAGGCTGCCGATGAGTGGCGTGATTTCGGCATTGCCGTCTTCGCCCAGCGCGAAGTGCGTTGCATCGGCCACTTCTTGATTGAACGTTGGGTCCATCGCCACCCATTCGCCGACGTACACCTCGACCCACTCGTGCCAGTACAGCGCGGGCACTTTGTCTTCGTTCACCAAAAAAACCACGCCGTCGACACGCTTCGAGGGAATACCCACTGCGCGCAACAACGCCACGCTGAGCAACGAATGCTCGGTACAGTCGCCCTTTTTCTGCCGCAGCACGTCGGTGGAGCGGTCGGCCGAAGCACCATATTCTTTCACCAATTTTGCATTCACCCATGCGTTGATTTTGCGCGCTGCCGCCCAGGCTTCTTTTTCGCCGCGCACAATTTCTTTCGCTGTGGCTTGAATGTCGGCGTTGGCCGCTTCAATCGCGAGCGTCGACTTCACATTGGCGCCGTCGTTGGGGTCAGCCACCGGCAAGGTCACTCCCGTGGCTTTGGGCGCCGTCGCGGTGATGGTCACCTCTACCCGCTCGTCAGACAGCGCGGTGTAACGCTGGCGCGCTGATGGCTTGCGGTACTTCTCGGGAAAACCCTTCACCACCAACTTCATCGTGCTGGGTATGCCCTTGACCGTGGCAGGAGGCATCTTCGGCAACACCACGCGCGTCAGCCCAAACACTTCTACTTGGTCCAACCGTTGTGCTTTTTCTTTCGGTTCGGCGATCGCCTTCATCGTGGCGCCAAAGTCAATTTCCAACATGCGGCCTTTGTCATCTACCCACGCTTCGGCCGGCACCTTCTCTTTGTCTGACACCGTGGTGACTTGAGCCACTTTCACTTCGACGCCGCCCATCATGCGCGTCGATTTGGGCCCGACTGTGCTGGAGAGTTTATAGGTTTCTAAGTCTGTCGCGTCGGTTACCCACCCTTGCACTTCGGTGCCCCGCAGCAGCGCGACGCGTGCTTGGTCGGCATCTTCTACCGTCTCTTTGCTCGGCTTCACGGTGAGCACTTCATTCGGCTGGCCGGGGCGAGAACGCAGCACGCGCACGCCGGTGGGAGTCTCGGTGGCTTCCAACCGCTCATCGCCACCATCGCCCTTTTTTTCCGAAACGAATTTAATCATTCGCCCGCCCGGCTTGGCTTCGTACGTCTTGGTCTCTTTTTGATAGCGCTGCGACACGCGGTCGCCCACGCCCGCGCGGAACATCACTTCAGTGACTTGCTCGACCTGCTGCGGGTTGGCTGCTGAACGCCCGGTTTTCTGAAACATGTACCCGACCTTTTTACCCATCAGGTACAGGCCCAGGTACTCACCTTCAGCGGGGCGAGGCGCTTTGAGCACGTCAGATGTCGGGCCAGCGGGTACCGGCGCCGCAGAAGGTACGGCCGCCGCCACGGGTGTCACCGCGGTGACACCCATTGACGCCTTCTCGCGGCAAGCGCTGAACGAGGCAATGGCGCAAACGGCGAAAAGGGCAGTTCGGTTCATAGCGGTGAACTCTCTTTTTAGACTACAGACGCTTGGCGAGAATGATCAGGTCCTCGCCGGCTTTATAGAAGTCACGAAAGCGAGATTCTTCGCGGTAGTGCATGCCGGCGTAAAAACCACGGGTCGGGCCGTATGCTTCCATCGCGCTGGTCTCGACGCGAATCAACCGGCCTTGACGGCGGCGCAAGTCACCTTCCATCGCCGACACCAGGGCTGCTCCCACCCCTTGGCCGCGAACCGAAGGGTCAGAGGCGATCCAATACAAGTCGAAGGTGCCCTCGGTCATTGGTGTCGGCCCGTAACAAACGTAGCCAATGACCTGACCGTCGCGCTCGGCGACCCGCACTTCGTAGTCTTTGTCAGTTCCCGCCAGCGCGTGATCGATTAGCTCGAGCGCGCATGAGCGTTCTTGCGGCGAGAAGGTTTCGATGCGCCCCAGCAGCTCTTCGAGCGGCTGCCGGTCCTTCTTTGCGATGTGCCTGATTTCCATTTTCTCTTTCCAACGCCAGCTCTACCAAATGTAACGCCAAGTCGGGGTAGTTGATGCCCGCCGATGAGGCTGCTTTGGCAAAGCCTGAGTGCGGATGCAAATCGCAGTTGGGGTTGATATCGATGACGTAGCATTGGCCGTCGGGGGCTAAACGCAAATCAACCCGGCCATAGTCTCTGCATTCGAGCGCTTCGAACGCCGCCATCGCCGTCGCCACGCACCGCTCTTCGAGCTCGGGCGAAAGGCTGCACGGCCCCGACGGGCTGTCGATGCACTCAGCTGATTCAGGCTCCCACTTGGCGGCGTATGAAATGACGTTCGGTTTTTTTTCAAACGCGGCGCCGAAGTGAATCTCGGTCAAAGGCAACGACTGGCGCGGGTGGTTGCCAAGCAGCGGCACGTAAATTTCGCGGCCTTCGATGAAGCGTTCTACCAGCGCGGGCTGGTGGAAAGTTCGCAAAATACGGCCCACCGCTTTACCGAGCGCGGTCTTGTCGTAGACGACTGAATCGAAGTCGATGCCCACCGACGCGTCTTCACGGCTTGGCTTGACGATGAGGGGGAAGGGCATTTTCACCGACACCAGGTCGGCCACGCTGTTCACTACGCAGAATTCTGGAGTAGAGACACCGCGCGCGCGCAGGAGCTCCTTGGCTTTGTTCTTGTGCAGCGCCAGGGTGAGGCCGAGTGAGCCGCTGCCGGTGTAGGGCAGGCCGAGCAATTCGAGCAGGGCAGGTACGACCAGCTCTCCGCGGCTGTCGGCGGCGAGTGACTCGCACAGGTTCACCACCACGTCGGGTTGGCTTTCGCGCAGACGTTTGCCCACTTCGAACAAGTCGTCTGAAACGGGCCACAAGTCGACTTCACGTTTGGAGGTGGCGAGAGCATCGCGCAGGGCGACTGCTACCCGTTCGACGTCTTCGCGTGCTTCCCGGCCTGGGTCGTCATCGAGAAGCTGGTGATCTCGGTTGTGCAGAATCGCAATGCGCATCTAAGTTACCGAAACTTTTACCACATTCAGGTCTGTAGCGCCTTAAAAGAGCGCCTGTACGCAACTTTGTTTCTTAGAGGCCGATAAACCTGAAGAAGTCATCGGTTACAGTTCTACGCGAGGATTTTTACATGGGCGTCGATCAAGCAGCAGGCAAAGGCAACAAGGCGGTGACCACCACAGCGAATAAGATTCGCGATCTGGCCGACGTGGTGGCTGACAACGCTGATGCTGCCGGTGAAATCGGTAACTCAACGAAAGAAGTCATTGAGGCAGCGCACGAGCATTTGGACGAGCACGCCGCGAAGGCGTTCAAGCACCAGAAGCCCGGCTTGATTCAGCGCGTCTCTGATTCCATCGAGAGCAAGGTGCCTCCTAGAGTCATTAATCGCGTGGCTGTCGGAGGGGGGGGCTTGGGAGTCGGCGCGGCTCTCTATGGCTACGACGACAAGGTGACGACCGCGACAGTGAGTGCCCGTGAAGCTTGGGCGGACATGAGCAAGGAAAATGTTTCCCAAGCCGTGGGCGATGCAGCAGCTGTCGTTGACTCGTCAGCCCGGCTGGCACAGGGCGGCGTGACCATGCTCGAGGGTGGCACCAAACTCATCGAGACCGCGGTTATCAAATCGTCTGAGCGGGTTCGCGACGAGGCGAAAAAGAAGATAGGCGTAGCGTTGGCGAAGGTAGTTGCGAAGCGCAGTGCTCAGTTGGCAGGCAGTGCGTTGCCTTTGGCCAATACCACCATGCTGGCCTCCGATGCTGCGTCGATGTACTCGACGTGCAGTAACCCCAAAGCGAGCAAGACCCAGTGCGCCGCCTCGGTCGTAACGTTCATCGGTTCGGCAGCGGCCGAAACCGGCATTCCGTTGCTTTCACAAGTCGGCGTTGGCGTTTCAGCTGCGGGTGCCATCGCCGGCACCCTGCTGGAATAACGCGGCTTCCCCAAACGCATGTGTTCGTCGCGTCGCGCAGATCATTTTGTTATCTGAACAGTCCAATGAGCACGGACCGCCTCGAGTACATGCTGCGTCAGTTGCCGCTGGCGCAGTCGGTGCCTATCAGCTCCATCAAACTGCCTGCTTTCAAAGCACCCAGCCTCGAAGGGCTGACGGTGGTGATGAAGTCACCCGCTGCTCTCACTGTCGATGAAGTGCTGCAGGCTGCTGAAGGCGAGCTCTTCAATTACGCCACGCAAGTCGAACGCAAATTGCACGAGCCTGTCGCTCTCGGAGACGTGGTGTGCATCGACATGCTCGGATACTCCAATGGCAAACTGGTGCCTTTAGCGGCGAAGTTCGAACACTTCATGCGGCTCATGCCCGATGGGACATTGCCAGGGGTCGTCGAAACCATCGCCACCGCAAAAGTGGGCGATACGGTGTTGGTGCAGTTCACTTTTCCTGAGAGCTATTCTGTCGTGGCCTTGCGTGGCCAGCCAGCGCTCTTCATCGTCACGCTCCATAGCGCCCGTGCGGTGACATTGCCCGACCCTCAGTCGGCGGCATTTCTAAAGAAGGTTGGCGCCAAGACGTATGACGCGTGGCTGAAAGGTGTCGAAGCCCGGCTCGAAGACAAAAAGTCAACTGAGTTGGCGTTGGCGATACAAAACCGCGTGCTCGATGAGTTGGTGAAGCGAGTCGACGTCGAGTTGCCTGAAGCCCTGATCGCTGAAGAAATTCGGCGCAAATGGGCGGCGCACGAAGGTCGTGGCATGGCCGAGCGTGCGTTCAAGGCGCATGAGCAGCAAGAAGCGCTCGAGGGTTGGCTAAAGAGCGGTGAGGTGCGCGCTGAAACCACCCGACGTCTAAAGATTGCGCTCGTGTTGCGGTCGATTCTCGAAAGAGACGGCATCAGGCTCGACCCTCAAATCGGCAAAGATTTGTTACTCACGTTGGCGGCGCAAGTCGGTATTGATAAAAAAACAGTGAAGGCTGAGCTGACAAAGTCGAAGTTGCTCGCTGTGATGGTGGCGAACCTCGGCTTGCACTTGGTGACAGTAGAACACGTGATGTCGAAGGCGAAAGTGACTTTCCAGTGACGCCCGAGCACCGCGTCAGAATTCGCGACCCCATTCACGGCACCATCGGCATCACCGAAGAAGAGAAGACGGTCATCGACAGCCGGTTCTTCCAGCGGCTGCGGTCGGTGCGGCAATTGGGCTTCGGAGAATTGGCGTACCCCGGAGCGACGCACACCCGGCACGCGCATTCTATCGGAGCGATGCATGTCGCCTCACGCCTGCTCGACGCGGTGTTTACCGAAGCGGGGCTCGACGAGAAGACACAAGCCCGGTTTCGCGCGGCGGTGCGGGCGGCGGTGCTCTGCCACGACTTGGGCCACATGCCGTTCTCGCACGCGTCAGAGCGCGTTGCGCCGGCGCGGGCGCTGCTCAAGTTGCCTGCATGGTCGACGCCTTCGGGCGCCGCGGGGCAGGCACACCATGAAGACTTCACAGTGCGCATTTTGCTCGACAGCTCGCTGACGCCGGTGGTGAGCGCTGCCTATGCGCCGCTGGGGGTTACGCCGCAGCTGCTCGCGTCGTTGGTGTCGGGTTGCACGCCTCCGCAGGGCGCGGGCTTCACCGCCGGTGGAACCGACTGGACACCGCTGTTGCGCGCCGTTGTTTCAGGCGAGCTCGACGCTGACCGCATGGACTATTTGCTGCGCGACTCGTTCTACACGGGCGTGAATTACGGCCGTTACGATTTGGAATGGATCGCCCAAAACTTGAAAGCCGCCGAGAAAGACGGGCGCGCTTACTTGGCGCTCTCGAAAGCGGCGGCGTTCGCGTTCGAAGACTTTTTGCTCAGCCGGTACCACATGTTTCTCTCGGTTTACTTGCACCACACCGCGGTGAGCTTCGATTACATGCTGCAGCGTTTCTACGAGGAGGCGCGCGGCGAATTCGACATTCCCGCTGACCCCCAAGCGTTTTTAGAATGCGACGACGTGGCGCTCATTTCCGCGTTGCGGCGTTCGCAAAACGGTTGGGCAAAACGCATCGTCACCCGGCAAGGCTTCAAGCGCGTGGCCGAATTCACCGAACGTGATGAAGGCTACGACTTAGAAGCGCTGTCGAGCGCATTGAGGGCGGCGGGCATCGAACATTTCTCGGTGGAGTCATCGAGCACGCTCTCGAAGTACACCGCGGCGGGTGAGAGCCCTCCCCTCTACATTTTAGACCCCTCGACGGGGCGGCTCACCGAAGTGGCGAAGTACACACCGCTTTATCAGCGCTATGCCGGCGCGGTGCTGCTGTCGCGCGTGTATGTGCGGCCTGATCAGGCAGACGCATCGCGGCCGATCATCGCCAAGCTCACCGGAGCCCTGTCATGAGTGAAGCGTTGGCTGGAGTGCCTGCACCGCCTCCCGGCAAGCCGCCCCGTGCGGCGTCGTCGGTGGTGCTGTTTCGTAAAGCAGAAAAGGGCGCCGAGGTTTTCTGGCTGAAGCGCGAAAAGACGCTCGCGTTTGCGGGCGGTTTTTATGCATTTCCCGGAGGTAAAATCGACGCGGCTGATGCGGCGATTGTGGTGGCAGGAGCGCAGGGCGATGAAGCGGCGCGCATGGTGGCGGCGGCGCGCGAGCTTTTTGAAGAGACCGGTGTGTTGATCGCCCGCGGCACTGAGCAGTTGTCTCAAGCCGAGCTCGATGCCGACCGCAAAGCGTTGCTCGACAAGCAAACGACTTTTGCGGCCCTGCTCAAGGCGCGTGGGCTTACGTTAGAAGCGGCGCCCTTTCACAAGCTGGGCCGGTGGGTGACGCCCGAATTCGTGCCTGGTCGTTTCGACGCACAATTTTATTTGGTTGAAGCGCCGCCGCAGATGAACGCCGTCGTTTGGCCGGGAGAATTGTCTTACGGCGCTTGGGTGAAACCGCTCGACGCGCTGGCGCAGTGGAGCACTGGCAAAGCGCTGCTCCACCCGCCGAACCTCTTCGCCCTGCAGGTGATGGCTGAATTTTCTTCGTTAGAAAACGCGCGCAGCACACTGGCTTCTCCCTCGCACTGCCAAGACTTCATCGCTCAGCGTATTGAGTTTCAGAAAGGCATTCGGCTCTTTCCCATGAAGAGCCCGACGCTGCCTCCTGCCACCCACACCAATTGTTACGTGCTGGGTAACGGCGAGCTGTTGATTGTCGACCCTGGCACGCACTTGGAAGAAGAATCGCAGCGCTTGCTCTCATTGCTTCAGGGGTTGAAGTCCGAGGGGCTAAAGCCCGTGGCGATTGTGCTCACCCACCATCATGGTGATCACCTTGGTGGTGTTGACGCGCTCCGCGCCGCGCTCAAGCTCCCCCTGTGGTGCCATGCGCTCACGGCCGAGCGCGTGCCTTGGCCGCCCGATCGCTTGCTTCATGATGGCGAGCTGTTGGAGCTGAAGGGCTCACCCGCGATGCGCTTCAAGGTGCTGCACACCCCTGGGCATGCGGTGGGGCATGTGTGTTTGGTTGAAGAGCAATCGAACGCGGTGATTGCCGGCGACATGGTATCGGGTGTGAGCACCATTGTGATTGATCCCCCCGAGGGCAACATGGTCCAGTATTTAGAGCAGCTGCGCCGGTTGAAGGCGCTTCCCGCGGGGACACTTTACCCTGCGCATGGACAGCCGAGCCCGGAAGGTGTGGACAAACTTGAAGAGCTGCTCACACACCGGGCATGGCGCGAGGCCAAGGTCTTCGACGCCTTGAATACAGCGCCGCAGTCCATCGATACGCTGGTGAAAAAAGCGTATGACGACGTCGCTTCAGTCGTGTGGCCGATTGCTGAGCGCAACACACTGGCTATTTTGATCAAGCTCGTCGACGAAGGACGGGCGCGGCAAGACGGCGAGCGCTACGCCAAGCTGTAGAGAGCGCGCAATGTCTCTTGGCGGGGGATTGTATTGCTGTCGGCGGTATCGTCATTTATCATGATAAATGACGATATGGTTGACAGTGCTTATATAACGCGCCTTCTCGACTTGAATGACGCCCTCAAGCGCAAGTCATGCTTCTTGTTTGGCCCGCGCCAAACGGGAAAGACGTCCCTCATTCGACACACTCTGAAGCCAGGGCACAGCTTCAATTTGCTCGAGTCAGATACCTATTTGGCTTTGAAGCGATCTCCGGCACGGCTGCGTGAAGAGATCATCAAGCCAGGTGCTTTGGTGGTGATTGACGAAGTGCAAAAGGCGCCCGAGCTGCTCGACGAAGTGCAGTGGCTCATCGAAGAGCGACGCGTTCGGTTTTTGCTCACGGGCTCAAGCGCCCGAAAAATGCGCCGTGGAGGTGTGAACCTGTTGGGCGGGCGAGCCCATTCGCTGGTGTTGCACCCGCTGGTTTCTGAAGAGATCGGCGAGATCGATTTCATGAGAGCCTTGCGATTTGGAACGTTGCCTTCGGTCTATTTGGGCGACGCTCCCGAGCGAGATCTGAAGGACTATGTCGCTGACTACATGCAGCTCGAAGTCGCCCATGAAGGGTTGGTGCGAAACATTCCTGCTTTCAGCCGCTTTTTAGAAGTCGCGGCGCTGTGTAACGGCCAGATGCTGAATTACAGCGAGATCGCCAATGACGCGCAGGTGCCCCGCACCACCGTGCACGAGTTCTTTTCGATATTGCGCGACACGCTGCTGGGCTGGAACGTGGAGCCCTGGAACCAGTCGAAGAAGCGCAAGCCAATCGTCACACCGAAGTTTTTTCTTTTTGATGTAGGAGTAGCGCGCGCACTGCAGGGGCGGCGTGTGCTCGAGGAAAACACCGCAGAACTGGGTGAAGCTTTCGAAAGCTTCATCGCGCATGAATTGAAGGCGTGGGTCGATTACCGGCACGGCTCGCTGCACTATTGGCGAACGACTTCAGGCTTCGAGGTCGACTTCATTCTCAATGACGAAATGGGCATTGAGGTAAAAACCACCCGCCAAGTGACTGGTAGCGATTTGAAAGCGTTGCGCGCCCTGGCGGAAGAAAAAAAGATGCGCCGGTTGCTCTTTGTTTGCCGTGAAAACCGGCGCCGCAAAGTTGAGAACATCGAAATTGTTCCCTGGCGCGAATTTTTGCGAGAGCTCTGGGCGTCTTAGCGAAGAGTTCAGGTCTCACTCGTCGCCGGGCGGGTGAACTTCGGCGGGTGACGGCGCCGGCGCCAGGCCCACATCACTGACGGCACCAGAACGAGCAGCGCTTGCGGCACCAGGCTCCATGCATCGGCGAAGATGCCGAGCGCGGGCACTGAAAAGAACGGCAGCGGCGCGGGGTCTAACTGGCCGAGCTCAATCAAGCCGTGCATCGACTTGCCGAGAATCATCACCGCGGTGAACAGCAGCAGCACCGTCGACGCGTTGAACAGTGTCTTCATCGGCAGAATGAAACCGGCGCGGCGAATAATCGCGAACAGCACGGTGAGCGCCACCAGGCCAGCGAGGCCGCCGTAAACAGCCCCCGAAAGCGAATCGGTGGCCAGGCCCTGTAAGAAGAGCGCGGTTTCGAAGGTCTCACGCGCCACCGCGGTAAAAGCGATGGCGAACAAACCCCAGGTGCTGCCCGTGCCGAGCGCGCCTTTCATTTTCTCGCGCAGCTCGCCCATGTACTGGCTGATGTTGCTGCGTGCGTTCAGCCACAGCGCCGCGTACGCCAGCATCACCACGGCGACGAAGCCGACCATCGTTTCGAGCGACTCGCGGTGGGCCCCTGAAAGCGCGCGGTGCCCAATCGCAAAACCGATGATGCCGGCACCCAAAGCGGTTACCCACCCCCAATGTACGGTGCGCGCCTGCTCTGTCGCGCCGACCTTCTTCAACACCGCGAGCAACGCGCCCACCACCACCGCTGCTTCGAAACCTTCTCGCACCAGAATCAACAGTGCCGATAAAAAGACCGACCAGAAATCGGCGCGCGGTGCTTCTTTGCTTCCGAGTTGCTCCAAGTTGGCCGACAACGAAGCCAACGCCGCGTCGAGTTGTTTGGGGTCATGCGTGACTTGGCGCGCCTGAAGAAAATCGTGCTCTACCTTCGCCACGGCGTCGGGGGCCCGTGAGCGAAGCAGTGGCTCCAATGGCTCGAAGCCCTGCAAGTACGCGTCGACCAACGCGGCGCGCACGGCGTCGGGGTTGGCCGTTTTTGCCTCACGGCGAACGTGCTCGATACGTTCCACCGCGGCGGCGAGGTCGACCGCCACTGATTCAGCGGGAGGCGTGCTGCGCAGACAATCGACCGCTTTCGCGCCGTAGTGTTGGGTCAGCTCTTCGTCGCTCTGAATCGCCAGCGCCTCTAACGTGGCGTGCGGCAACGGCGTGGTGCAGGCCGGGCGCGAGAAAGTGAAGAGATAGAAGGCCAGGCTCCAGCGCTCGTCTTCGGTGAGGGTGGGGAACGAGGGCATCGCCGTACCGGGAATGCCTGACGAAAGCGTGTTGTACGCGCGAAAAGGTGAAAGGCCCGCCAACACTTGTGCCTCAGTGAAGTTCGCTGGGGGCGGCTTGAGCGTTTGTTTGAACGGCGTTTCTCCATCACCGTTCGCGCCGTGGCACACCGCGCAGCTTTGGGCCCACAGCTTTTGCGCCGAAGCGAAATCAGGCGCGTGGCGAGGGCGGCGTTGCAGCCCGGCGCTCAGGGTCATTTCACGCGCCAACGCACCGCTGTCACGGCTCACGACGTCAGCGTCGCGCCCGTCGTCGATGTGCTTTTGCAGCGCGAGCAGGCGTTCAACGTACATCGCCGCGTCAGGCCCCAAACCCCGCGCTGTCGCCACCGCGTCAGCCACGAAGGCGCGTTGTTCGGCGAGCTCGAAGGCGTCTTGCGAAGCCACTGCCGCGGGGTAGTCGCCCTCAAGGTACTGAAGCACTCCCACCAACCGCTGCCACTCTTCTGCGCGCGCTGCGGGAGCCGCCAACGCCAGCGTTCCGCACAGCAACACGCCCCCAAGAACCATTCGCTTCATTGGCAAAACACACTACGCGAGGTGAGTTTGATATTTCAATTTTGATAATCAGTATCAAAAACGCCATGGCTTAAACCGCCTGACACCCTGGCTAATGCGCTTGTACGCGCGGCTGAAAGCCTTGAGAATCCGCGCCGGTATGAACGCTCCCTTCAGCTCTCCTCCTCCCAAAGTCACCTTGGTGAAGGGGTTTGGTTCTGACGCGTACGACAACGCCATCGCGACGGCGCGCACTTGCTACAACAGCCGCATCATTACGGCCGAAGACGTGCGCAAAGACGACAAGGCCAAGGCGCTGCGCGACCGTATCGCGCAAGAGACTTATGAAGCGGGGCACCACACCACCATTCAGCACGCCACGTTTCAGTTCACGCTCGAGAACGTGAGCCGCCAGGCGATTTGGTCGTTTCTGCACAGCCACCCTTTCTACAACTCGGAGCAGGTCAGCCAGCGCTACGTCGAAGTGAAGCCAGGCAACGTGGTGCTGCCCAATTTGCCCGAAGCGCAGGCCCGGGTTTACCGCGCGACCGTCGAGCGCAGCATGGGCGCTTACCAGTCGTTGATTCAGCTGCTCTTGCCGAAAGTCACAGAAGAGTTCTTTCGCATTTTTCCCGCGCGGGCCAAGTCTGCTGACAAGTGGGTGCTGGGCTTAAAGAAAAAGGCGCAAGAGGTGGCGCGCTACGTGTTGCCCGTCGGCACTTTCGCGCACCTGTACCACACGGTGTCGGGCCTCACGCTGCACCGCTACCACCGGTTGTGCCAACAGATGGACGTACCCACCGAGACCACGTTGATGGTGCAGGCGATGGTCAACGAGGTGTCGCGGGTCGACCCGCTGTTCTTCAAGCGCATCGAAGACCCCTTGCCAATGGACGAGACGTTAGAATTCAAAGCGCTCGCGCAATTGGGGCGGCTCAAGGCGAGCCACGACGCGAAGGCTTATGTGAAAGAGTTCGACGAAGGCATGGGCAAATACTGCTCGAAGCTCGTCGACTACAAAGTGAACGGGCCGCAGTCGGTGGCGCAGGGCGTGCGTGACGTGCTCGGCGCGACGCGGGCGCAGCTGTCTGACGAAGCGGCGTTGAACCGGGTGTTGTCTCCGAAAGAGAACCCGTATTTTGGCGAGTCGCTGGTGCTCACCACCTTGAGCAAGCTGACCCGCGCGCTTTCTCACGCGCACTACACGTTTCAGAAAAAACTTTCGCACACCGCTGACAGCCAAGACCAACGGCACCGAATGACACCGGCTTCACGACCAGTGCTGCACGCGCATTTCGTGCCCGGCATGGTCGACGTGATTGTTCCTGACTTGGTGCAGGCGGTACCCGAAGCGCTCGAGCTCTTCAATGCCACGATGAACGCGCAATGGGTGGCGATGGAGCAGCTGCTCGACGGGGGCGTGGCTGAGGAAATGGCGCTTTATTTGTTGCCCAATGCTTTCGCGCTGCGTTTTTTGGAGTCGGGAGATCTCATGCACTTGCACCACAAGTGGGTGCACCGGCTTTGCTACACCGCGCAAGAAGAGATTTGGCGCGCTTCACTCGAAGAGACAACGCAGGTACGCCAAGTGCACCCCCTGTTGGGCAAGTACATTGCGCCGCCGTGCACGTTGCGCAAAGACGCGGGCATTACGCCGTTTTGCCCCGAAGGCCCGCGCTTTTGCGGCGTTCCCGTCTGGAAGATGGACTTGCCCCAGTTCCGTCGCCTGATTTGAGGCTTTTGGGGTAGTACGGCGCGCATGACGGCCATCTACACAAAGACCGGAGACGCCGGGCAAACGTCGCTCTTTGGCGGCGGGCGCGTTGGCAAAGACGACCCGCGTGTCGAGGCGTACGGCCAGGTCGACGAGCTCAACGCCACGCTGGGCGCGGCGCGCGCGGCCGGTGTGGGCGCGCTCGATGCGTTATTGGCCACGCTGCAAGAGCAGCTCTTCACGTTGGGTTCGGTGTTGGCCACCCCGAGCGACTCAAAGGCGGCCAGCGCGATTCCTCCGCT
>JAIBBR010000091.1 GCA_019694575.1 Myxococcaceae bacterium | reverse complement strand
ACTAATTTGAAAAAAAACTCAGCGCTTCAATTGCGCTTGCCACGCTTCATAGAGCCGGGCTTCGTGCTTCAACACCAGCGAGACGTTGCCATCTCCGAACTTCGCGCGTTCGGCGCTCAAGTCTTCTTGGGCTTCTGCAGAGCTCAACGTGCCCGCCACGAATTTTTTGTGGGCCTCAGACGCTTCTTCAGCCCAGGCCTGAATTTTCGCGGTCACCTGTTCTGAGCCCACCCACCGGTTCAGCCACCGCTTCTCGGCCAAAGTCGACACCAGCTCTTCAAGCGCGTCGAGCTCGCCCGACGACAAGCCCGACGCGGCGCGTGCTTGTGCATCGCGGCGGGCGCGCTCCATCACCTCGGCGGTGCCCGCGTCGGCCACGGCGAGCGCAAACACCGTGTCTTGGTACGCCACGAAGGCCAACACTTTTGCATCAGTCAGCGCGATACCGGCATCGACCGTGGCCCGCTCGGCCACCACAGCTCGCTTCGGCAAAGCGGCCTGCTCCACCGGCGCGACCGGGCGGGTACAAGATGACCCACCGCCAAACAGACACACCCAGAGAATGGTTCGATGAGCAAACATATCGACGCGGGCAGCATATGCATGGCGACACCACGTAGTCTTTGACGTCTTGAGCGCCCTTGGCTACGAACAGCGCCCTTTCCCCACGGCCAGGTGCCCTTGAAAGTCTTTTTGGTTCGACACGGCGACGCGGACGCCGACATTCCCGATGGTCTGACGGACGACGCCCGCGCGCTCACCATCAAAGGCCGCCAGTCGGTGGTCACCCACTTCAAAGCGCTCGTCGAGCGGCTCGGCACCCCCCATTGGGTGTTGTGCAGCCCGCTGGTGCGTGCAGTGCAAACCGCGACGTTGCTTACCACTGCCATTGCCTATGAAGGGCCAGTACGTGCACACCGCAGCCTGCTGCCCGATGGCCCCGTCGGAGCACTCGACACTTTGCTCGAAGCGCACCAAGGAGAAACGTTGGTGTTGGTCGGCCACCAACCCTCGATGGGGGCAATGGCGGCGCACCTGCTCGGCCTGCAGGCTTTTCCCCGCGCGGTTTACCCGGGCACGGTGATTGGCATCGAGCGCACTGAAGGCGAAGCGACTGGCAAGTTCATCTTCTACGCCACGCCAGGTCAGCCGATTATCGAGCGCATTTGACGTAAGCAGGCTTGGCTGTCTTTGATGCCGCGGTGATGCTCGAAGAAAGCACATACAACGCGATGGCTGCGCAGGTTTTCAAGCGCCTGCTCAAAGGTCTCGACGCCGCCGACCCCGACGTGGTCGACGTTGAGAGCACCGGCGAAATGGTCACCGTCACGCAACTGAAGACGGCTGAAAAAATCATCATCAACACGCAGCGCGCGGCGCGGCAAATTTGGGTGGCGGGCAAAGGCGCGGGCATTCACTTCTCGTGCGACGGGCAAGGCCGCTGGTTCGACGACAAGGGCAAAGGCCTCGAACTTTTCGACTGGGTGGCCAGCTGCCTCGAAGCGCTCACCGGCCAGCGTTCTGCCCTGTAGTCTGCGCCCCACACTTTTGCGTTTTTTCAAGGGCAGCCCTTTGCGCAGCCATGAGCCCCTGCTTTAGGGTTCGCCACCCATGAGCCATCGATTGCGTTGGGTATTGGCGTCGGCTGTGTTGGCGTTGCTCGGTTGTGGGAACGACCGGCTCACGCAGCTGCAAGAGCCGCCCGTGACTGGCGAACCCGTGACGATGGACCCTGGCGTCGAGTTCAAAGAAAAAGACGGCCGGGTCGACGCCGATGCCGGCCAGCCCGACAGCGGCCAACCGCAGATGAACCCCGTCGATGCGGGCGGGGTAGATGGCGGCAAAGTCGACGCCGGCGCGATGGTGACAGACGCAGGCACAGTCGACGGGGGTGTTCTCGACGCGGGCATACCGCAGCCCGGTACCGGTACGGTGAGCGGCAAGTTGTGTGCGGTGGCCGGCCAGTGGCTTTCGGGCGCGACGGTTACCTTCGGCAGCGCGAGCACCACCACCAATGCGCAGGGTGAATTTACGCTGACGAATTTGCCTCCCGGCATGCAGGTGCTGCACGTCACCCGCGGCGCTTTCAGCATGGACCTCACCGTCGAGGTGAAAGACGGTCAGGTGACGCAGCTACCAGCCCCCGCCTGTTTACCCCTCACCACCAAGATGGCCGTCATCACCGGCGAGTGGGACCACGTAGAAACACTGCTCACCTCGCTCGGCTTCAAAATTGGCGCGCGCTACGGAGAAGCTGGCAAGACGACCGTCGACCCCATGGGAACCATCGACATCATCGAAGGCACCGACAAGCCCTATTGGCTCTACACCTTCTTGAACGACCCTCTGTGGATGAGCCAGTACGCCATCATTCTCTTCAATTGCGCTTGGTTCGACGACATTCGCGAACCGGGGGGCGTGAATCGCATTTGGTTTGACCCCAAGGCGGGCACGGCGATGACCCACTTGGCCACTTACGTGAATAACGGCGGTTCGGTGTACGCGTCTGACTGGGCGAACGTGATTGTGAACCGCGCGTTTCCCAACCGCATTAAGTGGCGCGGCGCCTGTGGTCGAGGCAACGGCCGCTGCGGCGTGAAGAAGCTTTCTTTGGGCGCCACGGTTAATGACTCGGGCTTGGCGGCCAAGCTCGGCAAGTCGAGCGTCACCGTGGCGATGGACCAAGAAGAATGGGTGGTACCCGACCCCAATGGTCAACCGGCTGACGTAACGGTGTTTCTCACCGCGGCCAATGCCCAATATTGGGTGAATGGCGAAGACGACGGCAGCGGCGTGATTCGCCAGTACCCCGAAGACATTCACAACGTACCGCTGGTGCTGCGCTTTACTCACGGACAAGGCCGGGTGTTGTTCACCTCGGTGCATGAAGGGCAATACGCCACGCAAGACTTGAAAGACATTCTCAAGTACCTGGTGTTCGCCCTTTAATGTGCGCGCTCAACCGCGGCAACATCAGACCTCCATCACTTCTT
Source organism: Myxococcaceae bacterium (assembly GCA_019694575.1). Classification (GTDB taxonomy): domain Bacteria; phylum Myxococcota; class Myxococcia; order Myxococcales; family Myxococcaceae; genus JAIBBR01. The sequence continues at coordinate 19,565 of JAIBBR010000091.1, read as the reverse complement.
TTTCTTTCTTCGCCGAAGCCTCGTCGACTTTCGCCACGCCGCCGTCGGTCTCTTTCTGGACCTTCTCTTGGGCGCGCTTGTTCTCGTCTTCGGTGATTTGCTTCTCTTTGAGCAGCGCCTTCAACTTCTCGTTGGCGTCGCGTCGCTCGTTGCGAATGGCCACCTTGTGCTCTTCAGCCTTGGTGCGCACTTGTTTGGCAATGTCTTTGCGGCGCTCTTCGGTCAGCGGGGGAATGGGCAGCCGAATCAGTTCGCCATCATTCATGGGGTTGAGGCCCAGGTTGGCCTCGCGAATGCCCTTCTCGATGTCTTTGATCACGCTCTTATCGAACGGCTTGATGGTGATCATGCGCGGCTCGGGTACCGCGAGCGACGCTACGCCATTTAGCGGAGTGGGCGTGCCGTAGTAGTCGACCTTGATGCCGTCGAGCATGTTCAAGCTGGCACGGCCGGTGCGAATCTTGGCCAAGTTTTGCCGCAAATCATCGAGCGCTTTGTCGATACGGCTCTTCAAATCTTTCACCACGTCTTCGTGCAGTGCAGGCATGTACGTCTCTCCTTCTTTTCTTACGCCCAGGCGGTTTGGTCGGCGCCCACCAAGGTGCCGATGTCGCCGGGGTTGTTTACCGCGCGCGCAATATTGCCTTGGGCGGTCAAATCAAAGACCACGATAGGAAGTTTGTTGTCCTTGCACAGCGAGATGGCCGTGGAGTCCATCACGTTGAGGTTTTCTTTGAGCACGTCCATGTACGTAATGGTTCGGTACCGGCGCGCGTTCGCATTTTTCTTCGGGTCTGAATCGTAGACCCCGTCGACCTTGGTGGCCTTCAAAATGACCTCGGCGTTGATTTCTGTCGCCCGCAACGACGCCGCGGTGTCGGTCGTAAAATAAGGGTTGCCCGTGCCGGCGGCGAAAATCACCACCCGGCCCTTTTCAAGGTGGCGAATCGCCCGGCGGCGAATGTACGGCTCAGAAATCTGCTCCATTTTTATCGCCGAAAGCACGCGCGTAATGACGCCTTGCTTTTCGAGCGCATCTTGCAGCGCCATCGAGTTGATGCAGGTGGCGAGCATGCCCATGTAGTCGGCGCTGGCCCGGTCCATGCCTTCGGTGGCGCCTGCGACCCCGCGAAAAATGTTGCCCCCACCGATGACGATGGCCATCTGCACCCCGCCCGAGGCAATGTCTTTCACTTCGCCGGCGATACGCGACAACGTAGGAGGGTGAATGCCGTATTTGCCGTCACCCATCAACGCTTCGCCCGACAGCTTCAGCAGAATGCGTTTGTACATGACGAAAAGCCTTCTAGATCATCTGGCACGGAGTGCACGTAGAAACGCCGGTAACTCCACTTTCAAAGGAGCCACCGGCGCTCAGACGACTTTCAATGGGTAACGACGCGGTTAGGCAGTCGCGGTGCCCAGCGTCTTCGCCACTTCAGCGGCCAAGTCGTCTTTCTTCTTTTCGATGCCTTCGCCCACCTCGAAGCGGGCGAAGCGGCGCACGGTGATGTTCTCACCGATTTTCGCCACCTTTTCGATCAGCATGTCTTTGATCTTCTTCTTGTCGTCTTTGATCCAGATCTGATCGACCAGGCAGTGGGTCTCGTAGAACTTCTCGAGCTTGCCCGAAATAATCTTTTCCCAAATGGCTTCGGGCTTCTTCGCTTCACGAAGCTCGTGTTGAAAGATTTCTTTCTCTTTCGCCATCACGTCTTCGGGCACTTCTTCACGGCGCACCCAACGCGGGTTGGCACCGGCGATCTGCATGGCGATCTCTTTGACCAAGTTCTGGAAGTCTTCGTTACGGGCCACAAAGTCGGTCTCGCAGTTCACTTCGACCAGCACTCCCAACCGGCCGTTGCTGTGCATGTAAGTGCCGACCAAACCTTCAGCCGCCACCCGCCCGCCCTTCGAAGCGGCGCGGCTAATGCCCTTCTTACGGAGCCATTCTTCGGCCTTGGTGAAGTCGCCACCATTTTCAGAGAGCGCCTTCTTGCAGTCCATCATGCCTGCGCCGGTACGCTCGCGCAGATCTTTCACCATCGTTGCATTGATTTCAGTCATGACTGTCTTTCAAAAAAGAGAGGCTTAGTTCTCGGGAGTGGCTTCAGGCGCGGGCTCGTCAGAACCCAACACCTCGACCGGAGCGGCCTTGATTTCAACCACCGGCCCCTTGGGAGCCGCGCTGCGGTTGTCGCGATCGCCGCGATCACCACCGCGGTCGTTGCGGAAACCACCCCGGCGGCGGCGGTCGTCGCCATCACCTTTGCGGTTTTTCTCTTCTTCATCGCGCTCCGCGGCCCCCGAGGCCTTGTAACGGGCCGCGCCTTCAATGCAGGCGTCAGAAATCTTGGAGGTGAACAGGCGAATCGAACGAATTGCGTCATCGTTGCCGGGAATCACGAAGTCGATGCCTTCGGGGTCGCAGTTGGTATCGACCAAACCGATGACCGGAATGCCCAGACGACCGGCCTCGTGCACCGCGATCTGCTCCTTGCGCGGGTCAATCACGAATAAGCAGCCGGGCAGGCGGCTCATTTCTTTCATGCCCCCGAGGTTCTTCTCGAGCTTTTCGCGCTCGCGCTCGAGGTTGGCGACTTCTTTCTTGGGCAAACGCTCGTAGGTGCCGTCTTCAGACATTTTTTCAATCGCCTTCAAGCGGTCGATACCCTGCTTGATGGTCTTGAAGTTGGTCAGGGTGCCACCGAGCCAGCGGCTCACCACTGAAAATTGACCGCCGCGGGCCGCTTCTTCACCCACCACGTCTTGCGCCTGCTTCTTGGTACCCACGAAGAGCACCGAACCACCGCGCGAAGTCACGTCAGCCACGAAGCGAAACGCAGCCCGGGCCAACGCCACCGTCTTCTGCAGGTCGATAATGTAAATGCCGTTCCGCGCGCCGAAAATGTACGGCTTCATCTTCGGGTTCCAGCGCTTGGTCTGGTGGCCAAAGTGAACGCCAGCTTCCAACAATTGACGCATGGTGATGCCACCAGCCTGCGCCATCGATTGCGTGTTCGTTTCTTCCATGACGGGGTCGTTTCTTTTCTTTTTTAACTGCGAGTGGTTGGTCCGCCACCACCGCTTGAAGAGGCACCTTTTCCCTCTCGGTTCGAAGCTTTCGAACGCGAGCACCGGGGAATCAGCACGGTGGTGTGTGAGATAACTTCTGATGAACTACTAACAACTGTGATGCAAAATGCCGCGCCGATGTACCAGATGCTCAGAAGTGATCGCAAGGACTTGGCCAAGCGATCGCCGCAAAAGCTCAAGCAACTGTTTTCACTAAATAAATCACTGACAGGTGAGCACGCTGGTGAACGTGCCCGAAGGCGCCACGCCGCTCGCCGCGTAATACACCTTACCCACGCTGGCCCACGGGGTGAGCGCCGACTTGTCGCCTCCGCGGCAGGCAGAGTCGGTGCCACATGAACCGCTCGTCGCGCTCAGCTCAACCTGGGTGGCGATAGGGTCTTTGTTGCCCATGAAATCAATCGAGCGGGTCATCACCTGCCGGGCAAAACCCGAGGCCGACGGCTCGTAGCGCAACGCCGCCATCACCATGCGGCTCGCGGTAGCACTGGCGCGCGGCCGTACAATCGAATTCACGCCGTTTTGGTTTGCATAGGCCAAGTACGCAAACGACACCGTGTTGGGCGAGGTGGAAAGCCAGTAGTCCAAGTCGGCATTCAAGTTGTTTGGGTCTTTGAGCACGAAGGCGCTGAAGAAATGGTCGGCGCCGCTGCTCTTGAAGAACGTCAAGTCGGGTTCCGCCAAGAAGCTGGGAGCGGTGGCGGTGATGCTGCCAAGCGCGACCGGTGACGAAGCATCTTCGAGCGCGGTGTCAATATCGATTTCGGTGGCGCTTTCAACGTGGGCCACGCCGATGGTGCGCAGCACCGAAGCGCTGACGCAGGTTTGGCTCGTGGTCCAGTCGATATGGGTAGAATCTGCGCCGATGCCTTCGGGCACCAGGGGGTTGCTCAACCACAATTGGCTTGCCACCGGCAGGCCTCCCGGGCCCGTTATTGACCAGCTGTTGGTGGCTGACGAATACATCGGCTCGATGCGCGCGCCGCGCAAGCCCACGCCCACTTCACGCCACAGCACGACGACCCGTTTGCCGTTGCCGCGCACCACGCGCAGAGAATCAATGGCGTTGCCGGTGTTGAATTGGCTCCACAGTTGGGTGCGTTTGGCGCCAGTGGCTGCGTCCATCACATAGAGGTCAATTTCTACGCCGGTGGCGCTGCTCGCAGTGCGGTAGATGCCCGCCATGACGAAGGCGTCGCCAGCTTGCGCCAGGTCGACGTCGTTGTACTGCAGCGAGCTGGCCCCCGCGACCGGGTCACCCACTGCAGCGCCCGCGGTATCGAGCTTCTGAAAATAAATGCCGCCTGTGCCGCCGGCCAACGCCATGCCGCCACCGGCCAGCGCGTCGGTGCCGGTGCCGTTGACGCCGCCCGCGCAGCCATTGGCGGTGAAATACCAGGGCTCCACTTCGATATCGGTCCACGGAACGGTGGTGTTCAGCCCAGTCGTCGAAGCGAAATACGGTTCATCGACAATGCCGTCGCAGTCGTTGTCGAGCCCGTCACACGCAGCGGCAGTCGGGCTGCCCGCAGAAGCGCTGCACGCCAACGACTGACCATTTAAAGCGCACCCCCACGTGCCAGTGCGCGAGCACACCCCTTGGCCGACGGAGCAGCTTTGCCCCTTGGTGGGCCACGGCTCGTCAGTGGCGCCGTTGCAATCGTCATCGAGGCCGTTGCAGCTCTCTGTCGTGGGGTTCTGAGCGCGAGCACAGTTCAACACGCCGCCCTGGCACACCCGCGTACCGGCGGAGCAAATGCCTAACTGCCCCGTGACGCACGCCGCGCCACCCCCTGGGTTGCCTTCGTCGGCCCCGCCCGCGCAGTTGTCGTCTGCACCGTTGCAGACTTCGGCCGCATTGGGTTTCACTGCCGCGTTGCCGTCATTGCAGTCGGTATTGTTGGTGACCTTGCCTGAAACCTGTGCACACGACACTTGAGCGGTGGCCAGGCCTGAGCCAAACCCGTCGCTGTCGGCGTCGGTGTAATACGACTGAAAGGTGAGCCCTTCGTCGGTGCTGCCGTTGCAGTTGTCGTCGCTGCCGTTGCACAGCTCGGCGGCTCCTGGCTTCACGGTGTTCTTGGTGTCGTCGCAGTCGTCGGCGTTGGTGACATGGCCCGCCACCGGTATGCACGACACTTGCGGCGTGCTGCCTGCCTTGCCATAGCCGTCGTTGTCGGCGTCGACATAATAATTCTGGGTCACCGTGCCGTTGTCGACTTGGCCGTCGCAGTTGTCGTCGATACCGTTGCACGCTTCAGCGGCACCGGGTTTCACCATGGGCTTGGTGTCATCGCAGTCGGTGTGATCAACCACCTTACCCGGCACCGCGGCACACGAGTTCTGCGCCGTCGCACCCGAAGCACCGAAGCCGTCTCCGTCGCTGTCGGTGTAATAGGCCTTGATGACCAGCCCTTCGTCGATACCGCCGGTGCAGTTGTCGTCGACACCGTTACACACTTCAGCCGCGCCCGGTTTCACCGCGGCATTGCTGTCATTGCAGTCTGAATTGTTGGTCACCTTGCCCGAAACCGGCGCGCACGCAGCCTGCGCCGGGCCCGCCCCGAAACCGTCTCCGTCGGCATCGACGTAGTAGTTGGTAAACGTCAGCCCGTTGTCGGCTTGGCCGTCGCAGTTGTCGTCGACGCCATTGCACGTCTCGGGCGCCTGCGGCTTCACCATGGGGTTCATGTCGTTACAGTCGTTGGCGTTGGTCGAACGCCCGGCAATGGCCGAGCACGCGCTCATTGCCGCCGAGCCGCTCTTGCCGTAACCGTCGCCGTCGGCATCGACGTAGTAATTGGTGAACGTCAGCCCGTCGTCGATACGGCCATCGCAGTTGTCATCGACCCCGTTGCAGGCTTCAGGCGCTCCCGGCTTCACGCTGGCCGCGTTGTCATTGCAGTCAGAATTGTTGGTGACCTTGCCCGAAACCGCCGCGCAGCTCGATTCAGGCGGCGCGTTCTTGGCGCCGAACCCGTCACCGTCGACATCGGGGTAGTAGTTCTGAAAGTTAATGCCGTTGTCGACTTGGCCGTCGCAGTTGTCGTCGACTTTGTTGCACATTTCGGTGGCGCCAGGGCGCACGTTGGCGAGCACGTCGTTGCAGTCGGCTTTGTTGGTCACCCGGCCCGCGACTTGCGAATAGCAACTCGACAACGGCGTGCCCATCGCGTCGCCGTAACCATCGCTGTCTTTGTCTTCATAAAAGTCAGCAAAGGGCAAACCATTGTCGACGTTGCCGTCGCAGTCGTCGTCGAGGCCGTTGCATTCTTCAGCCACACCGGGGCGCCGCTTGTCGTCGTCGTCGGCGCAGTCGCCCGTTTGGGTCACCGAACCCAGCGGAGCCGGCCCACACCCTTCGCCCACCTTGTCGGCGCTGCCGATGCCGTCGTGATCTCGGTCTAAGTAATAGCTCGCCGAGGGCAGACCTTCGTCGATTCGGCCGTCGCAGTTGTTGTCGACCCCGTCGCACACTTCAGGCGCCCCGTTGAAAACGTCTGAACGCTCGTCGTCGCAGTCGCGCCCCACCACCCGGTCACATTCGCCGGTGCCGGGTTGCCCATCACCGTCGGCATCGATGCAATTTTCGCGCGGCAGCTGAACCGGGCCGGCGTCAGGGTCTCGCACTTTCTCGGCGCGGCAGCCGCTGGCGGCGATGACGACGGCGCAGCCCAGGAGCGCCATGCTCCGCAGCCAACTGAAACTGAGCCACCCACCCACGAGAGCCAAGCCGCGTTTCCCTTTGCCGAACCAGTGACTTAGGCCAAGGTTTCAAGGTCCGCAAACTCTGCAATACGGTCCGTCATGGTTCGAGACGGCCGCTGGCTTCGAGCGCGTCGGCAGCGGCGTCACCGAAGAGCCGGCCAATCAATGCAAGAAAGTTCAGTTGGTACGTCGAGAGCGAACCGACGACCTGGGTTCGCGCTTCGTGGTACCGGTCGCACAACGTTTCAAGGTCGAACGGTCTCACCTGATGAAGCGCGTACAACGCATCGAGGTCGTGCGCTTCGGCTCTTGACGTTTTGAGCAGCGCCCAATCGTGCGGCTCGGGCACCACCACAGTGAGCCGCGCGAACCCTAGCGACAACCGAATCAACCGGTCTTCGAAGTCGATCGGCGGCGTCGCAATCGTCACCACGTCGTATGGAATGCGCAAATCGGAATCACTCCGCGCAACCCGTGCCGCTGCTTCGTGAAAAGCGGCTTCGCCCCGGCCCCACAAATCGAGATCAGCAGTCGCGTAGTTGGGCAAATAGGCCAAGCTGAGCGCGGCACCGCCAATCACCACGATGGTGGTGGGCGCGGTGAGCTCTGCGTCGATGCGCCGCAAGAATTCTTTGAAAGCGTTTTGCGAATATTCGTTCGACATGCGCGCAACTAAGCAAATGACTCTGACGTCACGTTCGAGCGCAGGTGCCACACCAACGCCGCGTGCGGGCTGCGGAGGTCTGCCAGTTTCCGTTCGGCTTTCGAAGTCACTTCGGGAAAGTATCGCGGGTTCTCAGGCGCCGGCCGCGCATCTTTCAGCGGTTCTACGTTTGCTTTGAGGTAGTCGAGAGCCATCGTTTCAGCAGCGAGATAGGTCACCATGCCGAGCTCAGCGGCAATGCCTCGTTGCCGAGACACCAGCCTCAACGTTTCCCAATTCAGTTTATCGGCGTTCTTGGCGATGACGTCAGGTACCACGCGAAGAATCGACGCGTGCTTTCGCGACTGGGCGACGGCGAAGAGCAGCGCATCTTCACGCGCCATGTGCTCTACGGGCCGAAGGTCGGCAAAGCGTGCTCCGTAAAAAACCAACGACTGCTTGAGCCTCAGCAAGAACGCCTCTTCACGTCGTGCCCAATTCTCATTGAAGCGCTTGAGTAGCTTCTCACTCTGCTTGCGATGCGTCTGAGGAACCCGCTTGAGAACTTCGAGAAGCCCGTCGTGATCTGAGGGAACGGCTCCTGCCTCGACGAGAACCTCAGCGGCTTTGAACATTTGAGCCCAGAGCCCCGCTCGCTCCAGGTGGCCCCAAACACGGCGAATGTTGAACAGCAGAGAAGACAGAAACGGATCGTTCGCAGGCGCTGACGTTTGCCGCTGCACCAGCGTCACGAAATAATTCGCGAGCGCTTTCTTGTCTGTCACGTCTCGCGCGAGCCACGCCAAGAGGACATCACACAAAGCACCGTCGACCTCGCTGACCGGAGCGCCTCGCAACAACGCAGCGAAGGCCTCCACTGGCCACGTGCTGTCGTCGACAGCAGCATCTTCGAAGAGATTGGCGAGCTGACGTCTGAATGACGGAGTTCCCTTTTCTGCCAACGACAACAACGTTGAGCGCAACACAGGCTGCCGCGCCGCCGCAAAATCGACGAGCAACCGTGCGGCGAGCTGACTGTTACCTGCGTCGGGGTGCTTCAGCAGAACAGAGGCAACCCGCTCCACTTCGGCAGCTGTGAGGTCGACGAAAGCAAAGAATGCCGGCGCAATGGCGTGAACCAATGCAGGCCAGCGCTCGTTGTCGTGCAAGAACTTCAGAGTGAGCTGCTTGATCGATTCGGCGACGAATGCGTCGTCATGCCCCTTGGAACGGCGCAAAGCCAAAGCACGCAATGGGTGCGTGACTTGCCGCCGTACATAAAGGTTCTCGTCCTGCGACAGCACCGTGACCCAAGTCAGAACTTCCTTCAGCTGCTCGGTATCGGCCTTGGCGACGAGGGCACGCAACAGCCAGCACGTGGCACCGCGCACGGTATAGAGGCCCGCTGTCTCTCCACCCGGAGGTTCAAAGGCAATTCCAACGTCTGGGTCGTTGTCTTTCGCAAGCAACGGCACCACCCACCATGTCTCGGCGTCGCGACCTTGCTCTACCAGCCGTTCGGCAAACCACGCCAGCGCTTCACGCGCATCGCGGTTCTTGAGCCAGCGCAGATGATGCTTGGTATCGGTGATTTTCCTCACCAGGTCCCAGCAGAACTCGTCGTGTTCTTCGAGGCGCCGCGCGAGGAGCACCTCGAACAGTTGCTGTTTCTGCGGTGTGAGCTTGTCTACGGCGCCGGTACGAAACGCTTCACGGACGTCTCGGTCGTAAACAAGATGCATACCCTTTTCACCGTCGAAGAAGACCTGCTCGAGATCAGCAAAGTCATCGAAGAGCGGCGAAGCGAAGGCCTTCAGCACCTCTGGCAAATGCACATTCGTTCCCGACTGCACCGCGAGCAATACCCGGCGGTGTTTCGATGATTCAGGCGGCAGGTACGCACGCTTCTTTCGCAACAAGCGAACCAGCTCGGCCCGAGTGACGGCCAGCGGTACCGGCCCTCGCACGCCCGAGACGGCAGTCATCAGCGGGCGCCCCTCGCGCTTGCTCCTTTCGATGACGAACCCTTCGACAGTAAACGTCTCTTGGTTTGTCAACTCTCGATACTTGGCAGCGATGAGGCTGGCGATGTGGTGAGCGTGCGCTTCGCCCGTTCGCTTCGAAGCATTGAGAACCCAAGGCGTCTTCACCACCACGTCACGAACACCCTTCGCTTCGAGCGCGTCTCGCAACCAACTCCAGTAGCGATGGCGCGAAGTCGCGACCTCTTCGTCACGCTCATCGGGAATGAATCGAAAAATTTTCAGCGCGATGGGAGGAAGCGTTTTGTCCACCACCGGGACAAGCTCGAAGTCGTAGTTCAGCTGCGACGCGCTACTGGCATATTCGGCGCCTTCTTCTTCACGCAGGTAGCGAACGAAACGCGCTCTCGCGGCTTCTTCGTAGGTCAGTTTCGTTTGGCCACCAGAGAGCTCAGCCGGCACGCCAGGCAGCCGCTTCACCCGTTCTTCGAACGCACGTTTTCGCAGCTCGTTCGCCTCGGTCGACTCGGGCAATAAACCCAGCGCCTGCACCAAGCGGTCGAGCATTTGCGTTGACTCAGGCGGCGGCGTGCGCGCTGTCTCGAGGCGGCTTAAATAGGCGTACCCAAAGTCACCCTTGGCTGCGAGCGCGCGAAGGCTTAGCTGCCGCTGAGTGCGCAGTTCCTTAAGGTAGGCGCCGAAACCCATGTTGCCTATTATCAGCAACACTTGTTGCCAATTCAAGGCAACAAAAATAGTCTTTAACTTCAGCCGGTTGAGTCACAACCTTGGTCTCAAGACGGCTTTAAAAGTGAGCTACTGACTCACTTCAACCGCGCCGTGGCACTTCTTGTACTTCTTGCCACTGCCACACCAGCACGGGTCATTGCGGCCAATTTTCGGGCCCTCGCGAACCACCTGCTTGGGCGCTGCTTTTTCTACCCGGCCGTCTTCATTGGCGCGGCCTTCGACCGCTTGCCGCGCCTTGAGCTCCATGGCCCGTTGCAAGCGTTCGGCGTCTTCGCGGGCGTCGCGTAACTGAGCGCGCACAATTTGCGAGACGAACTGCTGCTTGATGTCGGCGAGCATCTTGATGAAGTTGGTGTAGCCCTCGCGCTTGTACTCGAGCTTGGGGTCTTTTTGACCGTAGCCGCGCAGGCCAATGCCTTGGCGCAAGTGGTCCATACCGAGCAGGTGGTCTTTCCACAGCTGATCGATGGTCATCAGGTACACGCGCTGACAGAAGGAATGCCACGCTTCTTGATAATCGCGCTCGCGGTCGAGGTACGCCTTCTCGACGACTTTGTAGATTTGCTCTTGCAGCTCGCGCACCGTGCCCGTCGGCTGAAACGTCATCTCGACGTTGAATGCGTCTTTCACGCCGCGGCTCAGGGCTTCAAGGTCCCACGCGCTGGGGTTGCGAGTCGCGCAGTACGTTTCGGTCATGTTGAAAATGACGTCTTCTAACGCGTCGAGCACCAGCTCTTTGAAGTCGGCGAACGTCACCACCCGTTCAGAGCGAATCTTGGCTTTGGTCTTGGGGTCTTCGTCGTATTCGACGAGGGGCACACCCGCTCCCGCTGCAAGCACTTGGCGGCGCAATTTGTAAATCGTCTTGCGCTGCTGGTTCATCACGTCGTCGTAGTCGAGCAGGTTTTTGCGAATGTCGAAGTTGTGGCCTTCGACGCGCTTCTGCGCGCCTTCGATGGCATTCGAGAGCATGCGGTGCTCAATCACTTCGCCCTCTTCCATGCCCAACGTTTCCATCCACCTTTGGAGGCGGTCAGAACCGAAGATGCGCATCAAGTCATCTTCGAGCGACATGTAGAATTTCGAAGCCCCCGCGTCACCCTGACGGCCGGCGCGGCCACGCAACTGGTTGTCGATGCGGCGAGACTCGTGGCGCTCAGTACCCAAAATGTAGAGGCCACCCAACGCCACCACTTCTTGGCGCTCAGCGGCGCACTCGGCCTTGTGCTTTTCGAGCGAGGCCCGAAAGCGCGCCTCGTGCTCTTTGAGCGCCGCTTCGTAGCCCGCCCGGTCAACCGGCTCACCGTTCACCGGTTCAGGAGGTTGCGGCGGCGGCCCCACGTCATTCTTGGCCATGTTCTCGGCATTGCCGCCGAGCAAAATGTCGGTACCACGGCCGGCCATGTTGGTCGAAATGGTGACCGCACCCTTGCGGCCCGCCTGCGCGATGATGTCGGCTTCACGCGGGTGGTTCTTGGCATTAAGCACATTGTGCGGCACGCCCTTCTTTTTCAAGAAGGTAGCGAACACTTCGCTCTTGTTGACGCTGACCGTACCCACCAGCACCGGCTGGCCCTTGGCGTGCAACGCTTTGAGCTCTTCGGCCGCAGCCTCGAACTTCTCGCGCTCGGTTTTGTAAACGACGTCGTTCATGTCTTTGCGCACCATGGGCCGGTTGGTCGGCACCACGCGCACATCGAGGCTGTAAATCTTGGCGAACTCTTCGGCTTCGGTGTCGGCGGTGCCGGTCATGCCCGAGAGCTTCGAATACATGCGGAAGTAGTTCTGAAATGAGACCGTGGCCAGCGTTTGGTTCTCGTTTTCGATCTTCACGCCTTCTTTGGCTTCAACCGCCTGGTGCAAACCGTCAGACCAGCGGCGGCCTGGCATCAAACGGCCGGTGTGCTCGTCGACGATAATCACTTCGCCTTGCGCCACCACGTATTCGCGGTCGCGCTTGTAAAGCGTGTGGGCACGCAACGCCTGCTCGACGTGATGGAGTGATTCAATTTCTTCGGGCGCATAGAGGTTGGCGATCTGCAACCGGCGCTGCACCTTTTCGACCCCTTCATCGGTCAGCGTCACCGAGCGGTTCTTCTCGTCTAAAATGTAGTCTTGGTCGGGGACCATGCCGGGAATCACCTGGTCAACCTTGCCGTACTTGTCGGTGGTGTCTTCGGTGGGCCCCGAGATAATCAACGGAGTGCGCGCCTCGTCGATTAATATCGAGTCGACTTCGTCAACGATGGCGAAGTTGAGCTCGCGTTGCACATAGTCTTGCAGGCGAAACTTCATGTTGTCGCGCAGGTAGTCGAAGCCGAACTCGTTGTTTTGCCCGTACGTAATGTCGGCGCGGTAAGCCTCTTGGCGCTGCCGGTCATTCAAGTCATGCAGAATGCAGCCAGTGGTGAGACCCAAGAACTTGTGAATGCGCCCCATCCACTCGGCGTCGCGGCGGGCCAAGTAGTCGTTGACGGTGACGATGTGCACGCCTCGGCCCGACAACGCGTTCAGATAAGACGGCAACGTGGCGGTCAGGGTCTTGCCTTCACCGGTGCGCATTTCAGCGATGCAGCCCTGGTGCAAGAACATGCCGCCAATCAGCTGTACGTCGAAGTGACGCTGCCCGATGGCGCGCTTGCTGGCTTCACGCATTAACGCGAAGGCGTCGAAAAGCACCTCGTCTAACGATTGGCCGTTTTGTACCCGCTCTTTGAGGCGCTGCGTCTGCCCCGGAAACTCGTCGTCATGCAAGGTCTGCATGCGCGATTCGAGCTCGTTGATACGGGCCACCTTGGGCCATGCCTTTTTGAGCTCACGCTCATTCTTGGTGCCAATGAGCTTTTTGAGCGTCCACTCGATCATGACATCGCCTTCTGTAAGAGCCCGGCCGGAAAGCCAAGGGAAATGAAGGTAAGACAGCTACCTCGGGCCGCAAGGGGCCTCAAAGCCCCATTTGCATCGGGCGATTGCATAAGTAACGCTGCCACGCACCGGTGTCTTCCCGAAGGGCGAGAAGAGTGTGGGCTGTTTTCGCGGCGTTTTGCTGCGTCGTGCACGCGCACGCGGCAGCCACCGAGGCGTTGTCGTCGCCGGTGCCAGAATTCGAAGCCTTGCTGTCTTCAAAAACCTGGCCGCGGCATTTGAGCCCCCAATTGGCGGTGGTTTACCGGGCGGCTTTGGCAGCCTCGGCGCGCAGAGAAGTCGACGCGGTAGCGGGTGTCACCGTTCGGCAACCGTATTTGCGCACCCGGCTGCGGTTTACCCGTGACGTCGCCCACGACGACGTGGCGGCACTCGAGTCGCGCGGCTGCCGGGTGGTGCAGCTGCCTTCGGGTGCTCCAGCTCGCGTGGGCCCGGTCATCGACGCTGACTGCACCTGGCGCAGTTTGTCGCGGCTGGTTGAGCTACCCGCCCTGTTACGTGTCAGCCCTACGTTGGGGTTGACGCCGCCATCGCCTTTGGCGCCGCCAGTCACCACCACGCTCGATGAAGTCGAAGTCACCGCGTGGCGGCAGGCGCAGCTGACGGCAGACGCTCCGGGGCAAGGCGTCACGGTGCTCGACGTAGACACCGCGGTCGATTTGTTTCACCCGTACTTGCTGCGCGCCGATGGAGGCCGCTTTGCTTGGCTCGACGTCAACGGCGATGGCGCCTTCACCCCCGAGCTCGACGCGGTAGACTTGAACGGCGACGGCACCGCTGAGCTGGCCGAGACGCTGCGCGTGCACAAAGCCCCCGTACGGCTCACCCACCGTGACACGTCGATGAACACTTACTTCAACACTGACCCGGCCTTCGAAGTGGGCGTCGACTGGCTCTATGCCGATGCGAACGGCAACCGCCTGCGTGACTTGGCGAAAGACTTCGACGAGGCGCGCGCGGGTTATGGCGAGAGCCTCTTTGTCGTCGACGACGTGAACGCCAACCACGTGTTGGACCCAGGCGAAAAGCTGGTGCGGCTGGGCACCTCGAAAGTGAAAGCGGTGCTCGATTTCGATTCGAACAAAATGCCGCGCGTGTGGACCCGCGGCGAGAACCTTCTTCACTTCACCGCGCCAGCCTCAGAAACGGCGCACGCCACCATGGTGCTGGGCACGTTGGCCGGAGGACACGAACGTTTCACGCGCTACCGCGGCGCGGCGCCGGCAGCTGACGTGCTGTTGGCGTACCGCAGCGACGAGCCGACCTTTTTGCCGTCACTCGCTTGGGGTGAAGAGCAGCACGCCCACCTGACCCTGTGGGAAATGGCGCAGTGGTACTGGGCCCCTCTCGACGGCTCATCAGACCTCGAAGCCGCCTGTGACAGCGCGCATGGGCGGGGCATGTTGCAGTTAGGCGCCGCGGGCAATTTGGGCGGCTCGGGCAAACACCGCGTCAGCACCGTGACTTCGGCGGGAGAAACATTCGGCCTTTCGGTGCCCGTCGCGAATAGCCGCGGCCTTCTCTTCAACTTCAATTTCCCCGCGGCGGCGCTGGGCACGCTGACCTTCAAGGTGAACTGGGGCGCCGAATCGATGGCTGTCGGCGACGGCGCGCAAGGCGTGGGCGTGCTCGGGCCGTACGCCGTCAATTGGTACCGCGAGACTTCTCTGCGCGGCACCGTGACGGTGGGGGTGTACATGCTGCTCGCCCAAGCCGCTCCCACGCAAGACGCGGTGTTGAACATCGACGCGCTTCGCAGCGGTGCTCCTGTCACCGTGCACAGCTATGTCTATGACTTCGTCAGCGGCTGGGGCCGTGGCGCGGCCTGGCAAGACAAGACGAGCGAGAGCCAGACCTATGGCTCACCAGGCACCGGTGACAAGACGTTGGTGGCCGGTGCGTACTATTCAGATTTTCCGCAGTACCAGCACCTGCGCGGCGAGCTGGCAGAATATTCAAGCCAAGGCCCCCGTGTAGACGGTGCCGACACGGTTGACTTCGTCGCACCCGAAGATCAGCTCACCGCACGGGCCAGCCCTTTCGAGGGTCAATGGGGCGAATTCGATGTCGGCGGAGGCACTTCGAATTCGGCCCCGCTCGCCGTTGGGGTGGCGGTGCTGCTCAAACAATTGGAGCCGACGCTGAGCGCCGATGCCTGGGCGAGCCGCTTGAAGAACCGGCTGCGCACCACTGCTCAGATGGGCGCAGTGCCGAACGACGCATGGGGCGGAGGCGTGGTGAGCGCCTACCGCGCGGCGAAAGGCCCCATCGAGCCGCCTCTTCCTCCGATGCGACCCGTTGCACGCGGCTTGGCCACTTTCTTCGAGGAAAAAAATGAGCTGCGGCTCGACGCCTTGGCGAGCTCGGGCGCGTCTGGCTACCAGTGGGACTTAGACGACGACGGCGATTGGGACGTGCCGCTGACGAGCGACGCATTGAGAGCACTGAGCACGACTGCTCACGCTCTTTACGTGCGGCTACGGGTGACGAATACGGCGGGTGCTTTCGCCGAAACGATGGTGCCGGTAGACACCGTCGCGCCCGCCCTGACTGCGGCATCAGGCACCGCGGCGAAAACGGGTTGCGGCTGCGCGAGCACGCCGGGCGCACTGCTCTTCGTGCTCAGCCTTGCGCTGCTTTGGCCGAGAACGCGGACCACGCGAGCCACCCCCAACCGATGAGAAACGCCAACCCGCCGAACGGCGTCACCGCGCCCAGCGCCTTGATGCCGCTGAAGACGAGCACGTAAAGCGAGCCCGAAAAAAGCACGATGCCCGCTTGAAACAGCCAGCCCGCTGTCGCGGCGCCCTTCGACGCGATGACGCCGCACAGCACCAACGCCAGCGCGTGGTACATCTGATAGCGCGCCGCGGTTTCGAAAATCTCTATCGCCCGCGGCTCGAGCTTGTCGCGCAAGGCGTGGGCACCAAAAGCGCCCGCGCCCACCGCGAGGCCGGCGTTGAGCGCTCCGAGCGCAACCAGCAGCCCATTCATCGCATCACTCCAAAACGCAGCCGCGCTTCTCGTCGACCCAGTGCGCTTTCGCGGCCCAGGTGATGAAAGCGCTCGATTCAACCGTTTTGGCCGTGGTGTCGACCGACAGGCGCGCCACATTGGGTGACGCGCGCACCCACGCACGGCAGTGGTCTTCGGGCATTTCCATCACGAAGACGCAGCTGCACATCATCAACGCGCCGTTGCCTACGGCGAGCTCGATGTCGTTGTTGTCGTAGTAGCGCGCGGTTTCGGTTTCAGACGCACAGCCGGCAGTCACTGTCGCCAACACGGCACACAACAGAAATGTCTTCATGGCACCACCGCCAGCGCGAGGGGAATGAGCTTTTTGGTCGACATGCCGTCACTGTCACGGTCGTCACCCAAACGCACGATGACCACGTCGCGCGAGGGCACCACCACCACCCACTGCCCCCAGTGGCCAATCGCGGTGTACGCGTCATCAGGCGCGTCGGGCCACGGCTTCTCAGAGAACTTGGGCAAGTTGCTGTTGAGCCACCACATCCACCCGTTGGCGGTCGGCTCCTCGTCGGTGCCGCCCCCCTTGAGGTACGTCTGCGAAGGCGTCTTCGAGCTCGTCACCCAGCCCTCGGGCAGCACGTGCTCGCCGTTCCAGCAGCCGTCATTCAAAAAGAGGTAACCGAATTTGGCGTAGTCACGCGCGGTGGCGAAGACGTGAGAACCCCCTTCGGGCATGCCTTTCAAGTCGGCTTGCACCACGGCGCTCTTCATGCCGAGGCGATCGAAAAGTTCGGTCCACATCCAGTCTTTGCCCAAGGTCGGCTCGGCGGCCTGGCGAATCACCTCGGCCAACAAATCGGCTTCACCGGTTGAATAATTGAAGAAGGTGCCCGGGTCGTGCGCTTTGCGGTGGCTCAAAATGAACGACGTCATGTCGCGGTGGCCTTCGCCAAAGAGCATCGAGATGACGCTGGAATATTGGTAGCTCTGGTTTTCGTACGACTCTTGCCAGTGCATGCCCGAGCCGAACTCGAGCAAGTTCTGCACGGTGATGGGGCACAGGTCTGGCCGCGCGCCTTTCAAGTAGGTGCAAATAGAGTCAGACGTTTTGATGACGCCCTTTTTCACCGCCACGCCGGTGAGCGCGCTGGTGATGCTCTTCGCCACGCTCCACGAAATGTGACGCTTCGTTTCGTCGAAGCCGCGGCCGTAGCGCTCGTAAACAATCTTGCCGCCTTTGACGATGACCAGCGCGTCGGTGCGAACGCCTTTGCGTTGCGCGTCGGTGCCAGTGAGAGTGAAAGCGTAGTCTTCGAGCGCCTTCAGCTCTGCCGTTCGCGACGCAGTGACGCTGGTGTCTTTGGCCCAGCTCTCGGTGGGAAACGGCGAGAGACGAACCGGGCAGATTTGCGCCCACGCGAATGAAGGCACCCACACCGCGGCGAGAAGAAGAAAGATTTTCATGGTCAGAAGCTCCACCCTGCCACCGGGGCGTAGAAAGTGGTTGGCGCGAAGGCGTTGCTCGACGTGACGACGGCCGGCTCTTTGAGCGGCCACACCCGCATCACCGCCGTCGCCGTGCCGGGCAGCACCACCGCTTGAATCAAAGTGTAGACGATGACGCGGGCGAGCACTCCGACTGAGACGCCCAAGTACCCCGCGGCCACCAGCATGCCGGCGTTGACGAGCGTGGTGGCAATGAACGCGGGCCACCAACGGTAAGTACCCGACTGATTCCAATTGCCGGCAAACCATGTGGCGAGCGTCACCAGGGCTGGAGGCAACAAACCAATCACCAGCAACGTCGGCACCGCGGCGCCAATCAAGTTGTTCGACAACGAGCCCAGCCATTGCCCCAAGTACAAGCTGAGCGGCACGCCCACCACCGCCGCTGCGGCGCCCATGCCGAATTGCGTGACCCAGTGCAGAGGAGCGGCCCGGGGCGTAAGCGCCTGGGCAGAGGCTGGCGGTTGCTGTTCTGGCCCTGCGAGCACTGCGCCATCGTCAGCGGTGAGCAACCGGGCCGATGAGGTGAGTGCCCAAGCGGGGCTCGCCAACAACACCAGCAAAAGAGCGGTGCGCATCAAACGACTCCTTGTTCGGTCATCCACCGTTCGGCGTCGATGGCGGCCATGCAGCCGGTGCCCGCGGCGGTCACCGCTTGCCGGTAATAGTGGTCGGCCACGTCACCACAGGCGAACACACCTTCGATGTTGGTTTTGGTGCTGCCGGGCTTCACTTTCAAATAGCCGTTGTCGTGCAGCTCGAGCTTGCCTTTGAAGAGCTCGGTGTTGGGCACATGGCCAATCGCCACGAAGAGGCCGGTGGCTTCGATGTGCTGCAGCGCCTGGGTCTTTACGTTCTTCAACACCGCGCCGGTGACGCCTTTTTCGTTGCCTTTGATTTCTTCAACCGCCGAGTCCCAAATGAAGCGAATTTTGGGGTTCTTCAGCGCGCGCTCCTGCATGATTTTCGAAGCACGCAAACTGTCGCGGCGGTGAACCAATGTCACTGAGCGCACCATCTTGGTGAGGTAGGTCGCTTCTTCCATCGCGGTGTCGCCCCCGCCCACCACAATCACGTCTTGGTCGCGAAAGAAGAAACCGTCGCAGGTGGCGCAGGCCGACACGCCCTTGTTCTTGAACTCACCCTCGCCTTTCGCGCCGAGCCACTTGGCCGAAGCGCCGGTGGCGACAATCAGCGTTTGCGCCAGCGCCGACTTGCTTTCGCCTTTGATGGGGAAGGGTCGCTTGGAAAAGTCGATGTCGACCACATTTTCCATATGAATCACGGTGCCGAAGCGCTCGGCTTGTTTTTGAAAACGCTCCATCAAATCGGGGCCGGTGACCGACTCGGGAAAACCGGGGTAGTTCTCGACGTCATTGGTAATCATCAGCTGGCCACCGGGCACACGCTGAGGGTCTGACTCGGCGGGGCCTCCCGCGAAGATGACTGGCTTCAAATTGGCGCGCGCCGCGTAGATGGCGGCGGTGTAGCCCGCGGGCCCTGAACCCACGATGACAACCTTGTTGACTTCAGACACGTGCAACCTTCTTTCAAAAAGTCCATTAGGAAACTTACCCACGCCCCAACGCGTGCTACGAACTAACCCCAATGGACGTGGAAATCCTTCGAAAAGTGGCTTTGTTTGAAGGGCTGACGCGGGTGCAGCTGCAGAAGCTGGCTTCGACGTTGCGCGTGCTCGACTTCGCGGCCGACGCCCACATCTTTCGCGAGGGTGATCAGGGCGAATCGATGTTCATCATTGCCGAGGGCAAGGTGCGCATTTCCAAAATGGTGCCTGGCATCGGCGAAGAGGCGCTCGCCATTTTAGAGCGCGGCCAATATTTCGGTGAAATGTCGCTGATTGAAGACGGCCCCCGCTCAGCCGACGCCATCGCCCACATTGCCTGCAAGGTCTATGAGCTGAACCGCGAGCGGTTAGACCAGGTGATGTTCACCGACAAAGAGCTCGCTTATGTCAT
>JAIBBR010000090.1 GCA_019694575.1 Myxococcaceae bacterium | reverse complement strand
CACCAAGCTTAAATGGCTGCTCGATAACGTTAATGGAGCCCGCGCTAAGGCCAAAGCGGGCGACTTGTGCTTTGGCACCATCGACACCTGGCTCGTCTACAAGCTGACGGGGCACCAAGCGCACGTCACCGACGTCTCTAACGGCAGCCGCACCCTGCTGATGAGCCTGCGCACGCTCGATTGGCACCCCGACATGCTGCAGCTCTTCGACGTGCCGCGTGAAGTGCTGCCCCGCCTGGGCGCTTCAGCCGAGCGCTATGGCGTGACGCGGGGTTTGAAGTCGCTGCCCGACGGTATACCCGTGTCGGGCATGGCGGGTGACCAGCAAGCCGCGCTCTTCGGCCAAGCGTGCTTCACCCCGGGAGAAGCGAAGTGCACTTACGGCACGGGTGCCTTTTTGTTGATGAACGTCGGCTCCAAACCGGTGGCATCTCAGTCTGGGCTGCTCAGCACCGTGGCGTGGAAGCTGGGCGCCGAAACGACGTACGCGTTAGAAGGCAGCGCCTTCATCGCCGGGGCCGCGGTGCAATGGCTGCGCGACGGGTTGGGGCTCATCAAAAAAGCGGCCGACATCGAAAAGCTGGCCGCGAAAGTAAAGAGCTCGGGGCAAGTCGTCTTCGTGCCCGCGCTGGCCGGTTTGGGCGCGCCGCATTGGAGGCCCGAAGCGCGTGGGCTTTTCGCGGGCATCGACCGTTCCACCACGTCGGCCCATTTGGCGCGCGCGGTGCTCGAGGGCATGGCCCTGCAGATTTACGACTTGGCTGATGCGATGCGCATCGACTCGGGGCGCGACATACCTGCCTTCAAGGTCGACGGGGGCGCGGTGGCCAACGGGTTGTTGATGCAATACCAGGCCGACATTTTGGGCACGCCGGTGGTGCGGCCGAAAAATGCAGAAACCACCAGTTTGGGAGCGGCGTTTTTAGCGGGTCTGGGCGCCGGCGTGTGGGACAGCCCAGAGCACATTCGCAAAGCGTGGAAAGCCGACAAAGTCTTCAAGCCGAAAATGCGCCCCGAAGAGCGCGCGCAACATTTGGGCAAGTGGCGTGACGCTGTGAAACGCGCGTGAGCACGGCGCTTCGCATGGGGGTGCTCGTCACCTTGCTCGCAGCTTTTGCTTGCCGCCGCCGGGGTGAAGAGCCGCCGCCACGTGACGCGGGCTTTGCTCCCACCCGCTCGATGGACCTGCGCACCGGCTTGATTTTGATTTTTCCCGAATGGCGTGGAGCCCAGGTGGTTGCCGCCGAGTCTCGGCTCTCGCGCACGGTGACGCCGCTGCCCTCGGGCTGGGTTTCGTCGAGTGAAAAAACGCTGCAGACGCACCAATTCGCGGCTTCACTCGACGGGGGAGTGCTTAGCGCCACCCGGCCTCCTTTTGTCTTTGTGTCGCACGCACAGGGTGAAGTGCTCGTTCAAGAAGTGTCGGTGGTACTCACCGCTGACGACGTGACGCGCATTTACCAGTCGCCCGCGCCGCTCTCTTCAGAGCAGATGGCGTTGTGGTTGCCGACGTTTTCTTCTAGCGGCTACAGCGAGCGTTTCGCGCTTTCGGTGCACTACCGCGCGCCGCCCACCCGGGCGTCGTTTCTCACCCGTCAATTGGTCGACTTGAGCACCCGCGGTTTGTGGCAGGTGAAGTCGCTGCCTGAAGGTTGGCAGCCGCCTCGGCTCGACGGTGGTTTCGGCGCCGTGCCTGAACGCTTCGAGCTCATTCTCGAAGAAAAAGACAGCGGCGCCACCATGAATGTGAAACGCGACGGTGAAGACGTGTGGGTGCGTTACGTGCTGCCCACGCGTTGATGAAATAGCGCCTTTAGGGGCTGCTCAAGTACGAGCGCAGCACGTGTAGAAAGTCTTGCGCGTTGGTCACCACGCCGTACGCCTGGTGTGTGCCGCGGTCTTTCAATTTGCTCACCACGAATTCGGTTTGGTCAACACACACCGTGAGCAGCGGGTGCAGCGAGCCATGGGGCGTCGAATAGAACGCCGGCAGTTGGTTGCCGATGGCAATGGCATGCAGAGCCGTCGCCACCAGCACGGCTCCAGTGGCTTTCTGTGTATGTACCCGCATCGCGTCTTGAGCGGCGAGTGCGTCGGTAATGACGCCCGGCAACGGCCCGTCGTCACGAATTGACCCTGCCAGCACGTAAGGCACCCGGTGCTTCACCAGTGCGTACATGATGCCGTTGGTCACCAAACCTTGGGCGACGGCCGCTTCGATGGAGCCCACTTGGGCGATGCGGTTGATGGCGCGCAGATGCATGCCGTGGCCGGTGTCAGAGGTGCCACCCGCTTCAGTCATGCCCAGCGTGGTGCCAAAGAGCGCTGCTTCTAAGTCGTGCACCGCGACGGCGTTGCCACCCAACATCGCTTGCACGAAGCCGTTCTCGATGAGCCACTGCACGTCTTGCCGCGCGCGTGAATGCACCACCGCTGGGCCGAAGCTCCACACCAAATAACCGCCATGGGCGCGTTGCGTTTTGAGCGCTTGGGCGAGCGCCGCGTACTGCATTGGTTTTTCGCGGCTCACCGGGGTGGACATGAAGCGAAAGCCTGGGCCACTGGCTCCTGGCGAAGTGAAGGCACCGTGATGCACGAAGATGCCTTGAGAGCCGTCTTCGTGCTCTGCCACGGCCACTTGTTCGCCCGCCCGTACTGCCCGGGCCTCGACGGTGATGAGCTCACTGCCCCGCAGCACCAACACGCCGTCCATACGGGGAGCGGCGGGCATTGACCACCGGCCATTGCGCTTCACGAAAGTGGGCAAGTTGGAGGTCGAAAAAAAACCATCAGGCAACACTCCGTTGGCGGGAGCCGGCGCGAAACGTGCGTCAGGTACCGCAGCGAGCGGCGTGAAATCTGGAGGTTGATAGACGCCCGAGGCCATGAAAAACCTTATAAAGGAACGCCTCTCACGTGTCTCAAGGCTATCGCTACAGCTACCGCCGGCTGCTCGGGGTGATTGTCATGTCGAGCCTCTGCGCCGCCGCGGCCTTTTTGGCTTCGGTGCTGTGGGGTGAAGAGGCGCTCTCGCTTTCGGGGGTGTGGCGGGGCGAATTCACCGACAGTCAGATTTTTTATTCGGTGCGCTTGCCACGCGTGGTGCTGGCGGCGGTGGTGGGCGCTTCGCTGGCGGCGGCGGGCTCGGTGCTGCAAAGCCTGACGCGCAACGCGCTGGCTGACCCTTATGTGCTCGGCGTTTCTGGCGGGGCTGCCTTGGGAGCGACGGTGGCCCTGGCGTTGGGTTGGGGAGGCATTTCGGCGGTGCTGGGTTT
This sequence comes from Myxococcaceae bacterium, assembly GCA_019694575.1. Classification (GTDB taxonomy): domain Bacteria; phylum Myxococcota; class Myxococcia; order Myxococcales; family Myxococcaceae; genus JAIBBR01. The sequence continues at coordinate 19,301 of JAIBBR010000090.1, read as the reverse complement.
TTCAGCCGTGTCGTTGCTCGCTTGGGCGGGCGCGGTGGCCGCGACGGTGTTGGTGCTCGCCGTCGGCCGGCTGGCGGGCGGCGGCCGTTCAGACACCACCTTGCTCGCGGGCGTCATCTTCAATGCCTTCGCGTTGGCGGCGATTATCTTCATTAAGGCGCTGGTGTCACCCGACCGCTTGGGTGAGGTGCTCTTCTGGTTGGCGGGGCAATTGGGCCCGCAGCCTGCCTCGACATTGTTGATGACTGGCGTGCTCGAAGCAGGGGTGCTCACCGCGATGTGGTTTTTGAGTCACCGGCTCAACGTGCTGTCACTGGGAGAAGACGAAGCCACGGCGATGGGCATCGACGTGCCGAAAATGCGCTGGCTGCTCTTGGGGTTGGCGTCACTCGCCGTGGCGGCCGGCGTCGCGCTCGCGGGCTTGGTGGGCTTCGTGGGCCTGCTGGTGCCTCACTTGGCGCGGCTGTGGGTGGGGCCTGACGCGCGGCTTTCGCTACCTGCCAGTGTCGGCATGGGCGCGGCCTTTTTGATGCTGGCTGATTTGGGCTCGCGGGCGTTGTTCAACGTCTTCAACACGTTTCCTCCAGTGGGGGTGATGACGGCACTGCTCGGCGCTCCCGTGTTTTTGTGGTTGTTGGTGCGCGCTACCCGACTCTGATGACGAGCTCGGGATGCAGTGGTCTGACGCGGGCAGCCCGCTGCGGAAGGTCAGCATTTTCCTGACTGCTGTCGGGACCCCGTGCTACACATTTCGACGTGGCACACGCGGACGACACAGGTTTGAAGCTGGAGATCGACGGGCCGGGCGTCAAGCCGGAGACGCTCGATTCCGTCGCTACGCTGGAGCTGGGCCGGGCGTATTTCCGGCTTCTCCAGCGGGTAGCCGAGGACCAGGAGATCAGCCTCGAGCTGACCGGACTTTCGATCGAAGACAAATGCGCGGCACTCAAGGTAACGCCCGCGAACTTCAAGTTGGCGCAGCAGACGGTGGTTCGCGCACATCGAATTGTGGCCGGCGAAGAGTTGTCGTCGCATCGGCTGGACGTGGCGGCGGAGGATTTTCGGGCGGCGGTGCGTGCGCTACCAACGGAGCAGAATGTTGCGGTGTTGGTCGGCCCGCAGCGCCTTCCGGTTGCTCGCAGTCAGGCGGCCAAGATCGCCCCCCGGAAGTCGATCACCCGCATGCGGGCGGTGGTGCTGACGGTGGGTGCTGCCACTCCTCCGTTCGCGAGGTTGTCATCGAAGTCGGAGGCGCGCCCGTCATTCACGGTGAAGGTGAAAGACGTTTCCACGGTGCAAAAACTAGCGTTGCACCTCGGCAAGACCATCGACGCTGACGTTGCGGTGGAGCGCGACACCGAGGGGCTCATCGTGCGTGGTGAGTTGCTGGAGTACGTCCCCGTCGATGAGAAAAGGAGCCTGGAGGAATGGCGAGAGTGGTTCGCGTCGGTCGCTCCGGACTGGTCTGACGTGGAAGATGTTGAGGAGGCCCTCGGGCGGCGCGACGAGGAACCGCGCGTCGATGGCTAATGCGCCCCCTTCGATGGATTCCGCGCGACTGCCGGCTCGCGCACTCATCGACACAGGCGTGTTCATCCGCGCGATGGGCGAGCTGCCGAAAGACCCCCGCAGCGTTGACTGCAAAGACTTCGTGAATGCCATGGCCGCAGCTGGGAAAGACGTGCTCCTGGCGGCGCCTTCCTTGGCGGAGATGTTGCGGGGCCAGGCTATGCCCGCCGTCCCCAACACGGGGGCGATTACCGTAGTTGCATTCGATGATGTCGCGGCCGTGGAGTTGGGGACGAAGTTTCCCGCGAAGACGCTGAAGACCGTGCCCGGCGGGCTGCCCGCCACCTACTTAAAGTACGACGCGATGATCGCGGCGTGCGCCATTCGCCATCGCTGCGGGTTCTTGATCACGCTGGACGAGAAGCTACACCCGCAGCTGCCGCCGGGCCTGAAGGTCGCAGCTCCAGGCGACTTCCGGCAAAAGCAGATGCAGCTGGTCTCGGTGCCGGCCGCACCTTCCTCCGCGAAGAAGGGCAGCGGGAAGCCGTAAGCCCTTCAGTCGCCACACCGAAGCATTTATTGAGCTGACTCAATCCGATGCTGGCGGGTTTCGAACAGCCGAAGGTCTACCGGCTGCTACCAAAATGACACTACGTAAGTGGGCTTTCGAGAAAGGCCTTCAGCTTTTTGAAAGCCTCACCCAGCGCAGGCAGCGGCGCGCTCTCGTTTTTCTGGTGCGCCTGCTTCGTTTCACCCGGGCCAAAATTCACCGCGTCGACGCCGACTTCGGCAAACCGCGCCACGTCGGTCCACGCTTGCTTCGGCTCTACCCGCACGCCCGTCACCTTCACCAGTCGCTGGTAATAGGGGTTGTCGGCGCACACCCGGCCTGAAGGAGAAATGTCTACGAAGTCGACCTCAGCGCGGCCGGCCACCAGCTTGAGCACGTCTTCTTTCGCTTGCTCCACTGATTTGCCGGGAGCAAAGCGGTAATTGACGTTTACGTCGAAGCGCTCGGGAATCACGTTTTTCGCGCGGCCGCCCTGCGCGGTGGTGGCGCTCATCACTTCGTAAAAAGAGAAACCCGACACGACTAACTCGCGCAGCTGCATGCGCGAAATCTCAGTGAGCAACGGGCCCGCTTTGTGAATCGCGTTCTCGCCTTGCCAGGGGCGCGCCGAGTGCGCCGCGCTGCCACGAAAGGTGAGCGCCGCGTGCAGGGTACCCATGCAGCCCACTTGCACCGTCAAATCGGTGGGCTCCATGGCAATGGCGAACTTCAGCGTCTTCAACTGGGGTATTTTCTCGAAGAGGGGTATCAACCCGCTCTCGACGTACGTGCCTTCTTCGCGCTCGTAGAAAACCCACAGCACATTCACCGGCAGCGTTGCGAGTGAGAGCTCTTCGGCCAAGCCCATCATCACTGCCAAGGCGCCTTTCATGTCTGAAGCGCCCAACCCGTAGAGCCGGTCTGCTTCGATGCGCGTGGGGCCCGACTCGGGGTGCGCGGGCACGGTGTCTAAGTGGCCCACCAGCGCGACGGTAGGGCGTACGTCAGCTCGGTTGCCCACCACCAGCGAGTGCGAATGACGAAACACCTGCTCGCGCGGAAAGCGGCTGAGCGCCCACTGCTCGACATGGTCGGCAATGGCTTGCTCGTTGGCGATGGGGCTTGCGATGTGGCAGAGGGCGAGGGCGCGCTGGCTTAAAGCGTCGGAGTGCATGTTTTCCTAAATGGGTACGGCGAAGTCACGCAGCGCGGCGTTGAGCGAAGTCTTTTGGTCGGTGCTGGCCGTGCGGCGGCCGATAATCAACGCGCAAGGTACCTGGTACTTACCCGCGGGAAACGTTTTCTCGCGCGCACCGGGTATCACCACACTGCGCGCTGGCACCCGGCCTTTGTGCACCACTTCGGTGGCGCCGGTGACGTCGATGATGGGCGTCGAAGCGGTGAGCACCACGTTGGCGCCCAGCACCGCTTCTTCTTCGACCACCACGCCTTCGACCACCACGCAGCGCGAGCCAATGAAGGCGCCGTCTTCAATGATGACGGGCGACGCCGAAGGGGGCTCGAGCACGCCGCCCAAACCTACTCCGCCCGAGAGGTGCACGTGCTTGCCCACCTGTGCGCATGAGCCGACGGTGGCCCAGGTGTCGACCATGGTGCCGGCACCCACGTAAGCGCCGATGTTGACGTACGCGGGCATCACCACCGCGCCTGGTGCGACGTGCGCGCCATAACGCACCACGCCCGGAGGCACCACCCGTACGCCGGCCTTCGCCAAACCTGTCTTCACGGGAATTTTGTCGTGAAATTCCAGCGCGCCGGCCTCTATCACCTTCATTTCTGAAATGGCGAAGTAGAGCAGAATCGCTTCTTTGGCCCAGGTGTTGACCTGCCACCCCGCCGCGGTTTTTTCGGCCACGCGCAGTGTGCCCGCGTCAATGAGCGCCACCGTTTCACGCACCGCTTCGACGATTTCGGGCCGGCCCAATAACGAGCGGTCAGCGAAGGCGGCGTGAATGTGGGCTTCGTACTGGGGGCTGAGCATGCACTCGGCTTAACTCAACCCTTAAGACGAAGCCAAAGAACGGCCACGGCGGCTAAGCCCGCATATGTCACCGGGCTCACGACTGCGACTGACGGTCTGTGGCACCTTCGCGGCGTGCTCGCTAAAAGCGCACCGACAAGTGCGCCTTCGCTGTGCGCCACCACGAATCTGCCGACAGCCTGCCAGTCTCGTTACGAGAGACCGGTGACATATGCGGGCTAATTGATGAGCACTTGGCAGCTGCAGTTGCCCATCGCCCCGCACGCATTGCCTAGAGAATCGCTGCACAAAAGGCCCGCGCAGCACATGCCGGCGTTGGCGCACGTTTGGCCGGCGCTGGCGCAGCTTGCGGGCTCGCAGGTGCCGGCGACGCCGCTTTGGGTTGTCACGCAGCTTTGGCCCGCGCAGCAGTCGGCGCTGGTGGTGCACACCGCACCTTGCGGTTGGCACACGTTGGCCATGCCACACTTGCCGCCCACGCAGGTGCGGGAGCAGCAGTCGGCGCTCGAGCTGCAACCCGCGTCGTTGGCCTCGCACAACCGCGTGCCTCCGTCTGCCGGCAACACGCCCCCGTCAGGCAAGGCGCGGCCACCGTCGGGCAGCGCGATGACGCCGCCGTCGTTGGGCACTTGGCAGGCATTGCCGAACTCACCCGCGGGCAGGCACTCGCTGCCCATGCAGCATTCACCTGACATCGCGCAGCTTTCGCCCACCGTCTTGCAGCTCAAAGCACCGGCGCAGTGCAGGCCTCCGTCGAAGCTGGGCACGCAGGGTGCCGAGCCGCAGCATTGGTCTTTGAATTGGCACGCGCCACCCGCGGCGATGCAGCATGGCGCGGTGCCGGTGTAGCCAGTGGGGCACTGCATCGAGCCGCCGCCGAAGCAGCGGGGAATGCCCGACGCGTCGAGCTTGCACACGTTTTTCTTGCCGTCGCAGCAGTCTTGGCTGGCGTTGATTTTGCCGCCGTCGGGCAGCACTGGCGCGCCACAAATATTGCCCACCGGGTTGCAAGCTTGGCCGTTGTCACAGCGGCCGTTGACGCACATGACTGAGCCGTTGGGGTTAGACCCGCCGCCGCAGCAGGCCTGGTTGTCGACGCATGAGGTGCCGGTGAGCCGGCAGCCAGTGGCGGGCAGACACACCGAAACGCCTGAGCCGGGGTCGAAACAAATGCGAGAACAGCAGTTGCTGCCACCTGCGCAGGGGTTACCTTCTTGGGTGCAGCCACCGCCTCCGCCGCCGGTGATGGCCAGACAACGGCCGGCGCCGCCATCGTTTACACTGCATGCGTTGCCGCAGCACTGCGCGTTGCTCGAGCACACATCGCCGTTGGCCTGGCAGTAATAAGCGCGCACGCACGCTCCGCCTTGGCAATTGCTGGAGCAGCAGTCAGCGCCGCTGCCGCAGGCTTGCCCGAGCACTTTGCAGGTGCCGCCGGTGAGTGGAGCGCATTGCCCGTTGGTGCAGGTGCGGGTGCAGCAGGTGTCGCCGCTCGAGCAGCTGGCGCCGACGTCAGTGCAGGCCGCCGCGCCGCATTGGCCGTTGGTGCACACATTCTGGCAGCACTCAGTGCCGTGGGTGCACGCGTCGCCCGCGGCTTTACAAAACACGTTCGAGGTGCAGAGGTTGTTGTCGCAGGTGCCACTGCAGCACGGTTGGTTGGCGTCACAGGGCAAGCCGGCCTGCACGCATTGCAGGCCGGTGCTGCCACCCAGGTTGTCACCTCCTCCGGTGCCACTGTTGCCGCCGGTGCCCGCGTCGGTCACAGAGGGTCCTCCACATTGGCAACCGGCTGCGGCGAGCCACAAGGGCAGCGCGAAGAAGAGAACGCGAAAAAGAGGTGAGCGAGTCATGCCTTGCTTTCCGGTGAGGGGTGGAGCGGCGAAGTGAAGCGCAGCATGGGCCAGGTTGGTGTAAGTGTGCATGTTCTGGTGCAGCCTTTTTCAGCACCTCCAGCACGGCTGTTCACGCAATGACGCGGGCCGTCGGGCGTATAACCCTCGTGATGAACATGGCTGACGTCATTGCTTACTTTCGCGACGGGCAAGTACCGCTGTGGCGAAAGCTGCTCGCCGTCTTCGCTGTAGCGTATACCGTTTTTCCGCTCGATGTGATTCCCGACTTTTTGCCAGTCATCGGTTGGCTCGACGACATCGGCGTCATCGGCGCGGCCGTGGCGTTTCTTTCGCGAGACATTAAACGGCACAAGGTATTGCGCTCCCACCCGGTCGATGCGCTTTAAGGGCCCGCCACAAAATAAACGCTCCATATCAGCGCCGATCCATCCCGGCTGTCCGCGTTGCGCTCCCTGCGACTTACCACTGGTAAATCTCGGTCGCGCGCCTCGCCATCCGGGCGCCTCGGCGCAGATCTCGGACCGTTTATTTTGCGGCGGGCCCTTAAGCGACACGCCGTTGCGGAAAAATCTCAACGTCTACGCCGGGGCTGAAGAAAGCCTCGGTCGAGGTGCCCAATTGCGCCACGCCACAGACTGAAAGCAGCTTGTCTTCGCTGTGCGCAACCTTGGCGCGGTGCAACGCGTACGAGCGGTGGTGCACCAGCGGCCGCAGCAGCTCAACCGGTACCTCCCAATGCAGAAAGAGCAAGTCTTGCCACGACTGGTAGCCCTGACAAGCGCCTGGCGGGCGACGCAAAGGTTGAAGACGGTTCATAGTCTCGTTTAATGCGTCGCCATGGCTCTACGACACAGACTGCAAGCATGCACCGTGGCTTTGGTTTTCGCGAGTTGTGCTCATCGGCCTTTAGAGAAAGGCCAAAGCGCGCCCATCACTTTTGTGGCCATGTCGGCTGCTGACGAAAGCCGCTCGGCGATTTACGTGGTTGATGGTCGCGTGGAGCACGTGGGAACCCGGCAGTCAGCACAAAAGGGGGACTCGACAGCGACGGTGGTTGAAGCCCCAGTCGCCGCGTGGGCCCCCGCCTTCTTCGCCAAAGTGACGGTGCCGCCTGGCCCCACCCCAGAACAAGCGCATGACGAGGAGCTCTTTTTGGCGCCCTTGCGCGAATGGCTGCGCACCTGCGTGAGGTGGGGCTTGGCCGAAGCAGAGACGGCGCCCTTGCACATGCGCCAGTGGCAAGCGCTGCAAACGTGGGACGCGCTGGGCCAAGTGCCGCTGCGGCTGAGTGTCGAAGTCGACGGTTTGGGCCCCGACAGCCACGAGTTGCTCGAGCGGGGGCCTTTTCGCGGCCGGGTGGTGCAAATGAAACGGGTGCGCTTCGAGCTGTCGGCAGCGCTCTTGGCCGAAGGTGCAAAGCCTGCGTTGTCAGAAAAAGTGCGCGCGTTTTCAGACGCCGGTTTTGAGCCGGTGATGGTGCTGAATGACTCCATGTTGCTGGGTGCGGCTGAAGCATTCATCGACAGTGTGCAGACGGGCGTGGGCAAGGCAAAGCCGCGGCTCGAGCTCGAAGGCGCGGCGGCGGTGGCGGGTGACGCGCGGCCCAAGGTGACCAGCACTTCGTGGGTGCTCAGTGAAAATGAGGTGAAATGGGCGGCGGGCAAAGTGTCGAGCTGGCTTGCCGCTTCACGGCCGGTGAAGTTGAAGCTTTCTTTGGGCGGCGCCGAGGCCTCGCCGTTTGCTGCCGTGGCAGCGCTGCTCGAGAACTGCAAGGGCGACGCGGCGTGTGAGCGCGCGGCGCGAACGGCAGGGCAGGTGGCGGGGCCCTTGGCGGCGGGGCAACCGGCTGACTTCGTGGGAGTCTCACTCGACATATCGTCGGCCAATGCCCAGGCATTGCGCACCGCGCAGGTGGCAGTCACCGTGGTTGACGGCGTGGCGGTTTTTCAACGCTGAAGCAGCTGTTTTCAAAAACGCTTTACACCAGGTAGCGCGCGTGCATTTTACGCCCGGTGTTATTCCCGCTTTTGTTGATGACGGCGCTCGCTGCTGAAAAAGCCGAAGTCATGTCGAATGAGTTGCGCTGGGGTGGAGACGCGCAAGGCGGCGCGCCGTACATTTTTCAAGACCCGGTCGACCCCAACCACCTCATTGGTTTCGAAGTCGACTTGGCGACCCTGCTCGCTGAACGCCTCGGCCGCAAGGCGCACCCCGTGCAAGGCCCTTGGGACAAATTGCTCGAGCTGCTCGACCGCGGTGATTTCGACGTGGCGCTCAACGGCATCGAAGTGGCTGAAGAGAAGAAGCGTGTCTGTTTGCTCTCGCGCCCCTACTTCGTCGCCTCTGAGCGGCTCACCATTCGCCGCGACGACGCCCAAGCGCCGCGCACGATGGAAGCGCTCAAAGGCCGCCGGGTGGGCACGCTGCCCGGCTCATTGGCAGAGCGCATTCTCACTCGGCTGGGCGCCGACGTGCGCACTTACGAAGGCGGGCAAGACGAGATTTACGACGATTTGCGTTTGCAGCGCACCGACGCGGTGCTGCTCGACGGGCCGGTGGCGAAATATTACGGCGACATCGACGAGAACTTGGAGTCACTGCCGCAAAGCTTTGGTGAAGTGCAGTACGCGGTGGCGATACCGCTGGGGCAGCCTGAACTGAAGGCGCGCATCGACGCGGCGCTTGAGTCGATGGGCAAAGACGGCACGCTGCGCGCGCTGTACGAGCGCTGGGGCTTGTACACCGAGCAGAACGCGCAGTTGTTGGGCGACGGGGCGGCCCTCGGCAATGTGCCGGCGCCCGAATTCGAGCGCTGGCGCGTGGCGGTGGGCAAATTGCCTTCGTGGAAAGAACGGTTGCGCACCCGTTACCCGTCGGTGTTGCCGCTGCTGGCCAAAGGGGCCGTGCTCACGCTGGGTTTGTCGGTGCTGTCGATGGCGCTGGCGGTATTGATGGGCCTGTGGGTAGCGTTTTTGCGCCGCTTTGGCCCCCGGGTAATGCGGGTATTGGCAGCGGGCTACGTCGAGTTTTTTCGTGGCACTCCGCTCTTGATTCAGCTGACGATGATTTACTTTGGCTTGCCTGAATTGGGTTTGAAGTTAGAACCGTTTTGGGCAGGCGTGCTGGCGCTCGGCTTGAATTACGCCGCGGCCGAGGCCGAAAATTACCGCGCCGGTTTAGAGAGCGTGCCGGTGGGCCAGTGGGAAGCCGCCGCCGTGTTGGGGTTGAGCCGTGGGCAAACGCTGCGTTACGTGGTGGGGCCGCAGGCAGTGCGCATCGCGATACCTCCGATGACGAACGACTTCATTGCGCTGCTCAAAGACAGCTCGCTGGTGTCGCTGGTGACGCTGACGGAGCTCACCAAGACGTATACGAATTTGGCCAACGCCATGCGTGACCATTTGGGCCTGGGAGTGTTGGTGGCGCTGGCGTATTTGCTGCTTGGGTTGCCGTTCGCATACCTGGCCCGTCGCACCGAGGCGTATTTTGGTCGTCACTTGAAGAGGGCGCCGTAAATGACGCTCAAGGTGACAGGTTTGGTGCGGCAGTACCCGGGGGCTCTCGAAGCGACGTTGAAGGGGCTGTCGTTCGAGCTGAACAAAGGTTTGCTCACCGCGGTTTTGGGCAAGAGCGGTGCGGGTAAGTCGACGCTGCTGCGCTGCGTGGTGGGCTTGGAGCCGTTCGAAGAGGGCGAAGTCGAAATCGACGGCGTGGTGGTGACGGGCACGAAGGCCTCGAGCCCGGCCGAGCGGCGGAAAAAAGTGCAAGCCGCGCATGAGAAGCTTGGCTTGGTGATGCAGAGCTTCGAGCTTTTTCCTCACTTGTCGGTGCTTGAAAATTGCGTGTTGGCGCCGATGAAAGTGAAGGGTTTGTCACGTGAGGCGGCCGAAGCGCGCGCCGCGGGGCACCTGAAGCAGCTGGGGCTCGAGGCGAAGCTGAAGGTGTTTCCTGACCAGCTGTCGGGTGGTCAAAAGCAGCGCGTGGCGATTGCCCGTGCGTTGTCGATGGAGCCGAGTGTGCTGCTGTACGACGAGCCCACCAGCGCGTTGGACCCGACGATGAAGCAAGAAGTGCTGCAGACGTTGCACCGTGTCGACGCAGGTCAGGTGACGCAGGTGGTGGTGACGCACGACTTGCAGCTTGCCCGCGGCATGGAGCACGTGTGTGTGCTTGACCATGGCGTGGTGATTGAGAGTGGGCCTCCGGCGAAGGTGCTCAACGCGCCGGAGCATGAATCGACGCGCATGTTGCTTGCTTCGTGGAGCTAAAGGCGGGCCCTCAAAGACAAAGGGCGATGCTCCGTTTCAAGAGCACCGCCCTTCGTTCAACGAAAAAGAATTGACGCGTTAGCCGCAGGCGCCGAAGTCGATACCGCCAAGCCCATTGCACTGGCTCATGCCCGGGCAGCTCGGCATGCCGCCGTCGGTGTTGCAAATTTTGGCGCAGGTCGCTTGGCCCTGGGGCCCAACGCACAGGCTGCCCTTCTTGCAGTCGGCCATCGACGGGTCGCACGCTTCTCCGTCGTTCTTGGTGCCGGCGGGGGTGCAGAGGGTATCGGTCTGCGAAATAGGCAAGCAGGCGTCAGTCGCGTTGGCGCAGTTTTGGAGCAGCGGGTTGCAGCTCACCGCGCAGGTCAGCGGGGTTTCAGAGGTACCTGGAGGCGCGACGGGAGCCGTGCAGCCCGAGCCCGTGCCGCAATCTTGCGAGCTGTAGCAGAACTTGAGGCAGCTGCCGCCCACGCAGGCCAGGCCCGCGGCGCAATCGTCAGTCATGGGTCCACACGATTGACCGAGCGTTTTGGTGCCCGCGGTGATGCAGGTGCGAACGCTGACCGCGCCAATCATGTACCCGCATTTTTGGTTCATCGGGCAATTGGAGTTCACCAGGTCGCAGCCAGGGTAGCAGGCTGTACCGGTGGCCATATTGCCTTGGTGGCTGATGAGGCAGATGCCGGCGTCAGCGGGGCAGTCTTGCGCGCCGACATTGCAGCCGGTGATGAGGCCGTCGCCGCCTCCGGTGCCCGACATACCGCCGCCAGTGCCCGAGGTGCCGCCGCCGGTGCCCGAGGTGCCGCCGCCGGTGCCCGAGGTGCCGCCGCCCATGCCGGTGGTGCCGCCGCCGGTACCCGAAGTGCCGCCACCCATGCCGGTGGTGCCGCCGCCGGTACCCGAAGTGCCGCCGCCCGTGCCTGTACCGCCACCGGAGCCGCCGTCAGTCTTCGTGTTGTTGCTGCCGCACGCCACAGCAAATGCCACGCACAACGCCGCAATCGTCAGTCGAGGTAGTTTCATCATTGGGCGCGCATAGCAGGGCTGTTGGGCAGATTCAAACTGAGTGAAACGGTTTGAGGCAGATCGTTCTTGACGGCGCGCGCCCGCTCGCGGGATACCGCCGCGACCTTGTTGACGGTGTTTCGTCAGTCAGGTGATTGAACAGTTCGCCCAGGTAGCTCAGTCGGTAGAGCAGAGGACTGAAAATCCTCGTGTCGGTGGTTCGATTCCGCCCCTGGGCACTTAAATTCATTCGTAGATACAAGCAGTTGAGTCAATCAGTCGAAATCAGTCAGATTTGAGCGGTACGATCATCCCCCATCTGTCCCCCACTTCGGGATGGAAAGCGGGGTTGGTCTATGGCGAAGCGCAAGCGGAAGAAACGGTACTGGGAGGGCGGGTACATCATCCGCGACTCCAACGGCCGCGATGTCTTCTACATCCGCAAGCAGATCGACGGCACCCGTTACGACCTCTCCACGCGGTGCCATTCGCATCGGGCGGCAGTGGAGCAGCTCCAAAGGTTCGAGGCCAACCCAGAGGCGTACAACGCCGCTGGCACAGCACCGGCTGAGCCGATCCACATCGACGAGAAGTTGGCCAGGGAGTTCCTGCTCTGGTGCCGGGACGTGCGCAAGAACAGCGTGGACTGGCTGGCGAGGCAGAAGCGGTATCTGGCGTGGTGGGCCGGCAAGCTCAAGAAGGTGGATCTCCGACGGGCATCGCTGGTCGATCACATCAAGCCGCCGTTGAAGGCTGCGGCCAACCGGAACCACCGCATCGCGGTGTTGAAGGCGTTCTATGGCTGGCTGCGGAAGGAAAAGCACCTGCTGTCGGTGGATGAAGATCCAACGTTCCAGGCGCTGGTCGTGCCGCAGACCAAGCCCGAGCAGTGGAAGCGGGTGAAGTCGATTCCCAAGGAGCACTACACGCTGGCGAGGGGCCACATCGCTCCGCACTGGCGTGACGGCATGGATCTCCAGGCGGGCACTGGGTGGCACGTCAGCGAGGTCATGCGCTTCGCAAAGAACGGGAGTGCGGAGCCCTACCCGAAGAATGATCGTGGCATCGCTGGCGTTGTGGTCTGCCCGCAGACCAAGGGCGGCGAGATGCTCCGCACCGCCGTGTCCGCCGAGGTACTTGAGGCCGCTGAGCGGATTTTGAAACGGGGTTCCTTCGGCAGGGAGAAGTATGGGTTGGCGGTCAAGGCGGCATGCCGAGCGGCGAAGATCCCACCGTTCACGCCGGGGCGGTTCCGCCACAGCGTGGCGACCTGGGCTATCAACGAAGGAGCGGACCCAGCGACGGTGGCGGCGTTTTTGAACCACAAGAGCCCGCGAACCACGATGCGGTTCTACGCCACGCACGCTGTGCCCAAGAAGGTGCCGACGTTGCTGTAGGCGGTTCAGAGTTTGATCTTGTTGATGGCGTCTTCCACATCGACGGCAGTGCTCTTCTTGGCACGGACCCTGCGCCGCTTTGGCTTCGACTGGGAAAGGTCGAAGCCTTGTTCGGCGAGCCGCTGAACTTCTTCAAGGGGAATCCGGGTGCGGCCGTTGGCCTTAACCGTCCGGACGTGCCCGGTCTCGATCAGCGACTTCAGCGTGGAGCCCCGGTCGATGCCCAAGAGTCGGGCAGCTTCGCGGTGACTGACCATCAGGCGCAGTGGCTTGGCAGCTTTCTTGGTTTGCTTCTTGAGGGAACGAACCTCCTTGCGAATCAGATCAGCGAGCGCCTCGAACTGGTCACTCTCCGCACCGTCAAGCTCGATCTCCTTGGGCTTGGGGATCTCGATCTCGATGAACGTCTTGGGCGGCGAAGGCCGCATGATGGAGGTCGGCGGGTCTGCGCTGAGCGGAATGCCGAGCCTGCGGAAAAGAGACTCGATGCTCGGTGGCTGGGGATTTCTGGTGAGCAGCTTCTCAATATCGTCACGGCTTGGTGGCACGCCTCAATGGTAGCTGCTTCGGTGACCTGGCGGCAGGTGACTCATTCCCACACGAACTTCTGCTTCGTGCCGGCCGGCCGACGTTCAGGGCCAGGTTCCTGATCGGCGTCCACCATGGTCGAGGTTGTGCCGCTCGGCACTCCTGTCGGCTCAACCGATTCCAGCCCTTCGAGGTTGCCAAGAAGAGCGTCAAGAGCACGCTTCGCGTCAGCGATGATCTCCCGCACCCGGACTGGTGGAGAACGTGGTGTGAAAGCTCGAACCCAGAGGCGAAGCGTTCTGGGGGAGATTCCCTTCTGGCCTGCGAACGTGGCCTGGGGCACCCCTGAGCGTCTCCATTCTTGGGCTATTGCCGCCTTCTCGCTGGGGCTGATTTTTCCTCTGGCACTCATCGGCGATCTCGTATGGGAGCTGATGGCGGCTTGGGCGGTGACGGTGGTTGGGGAGGTATTTGGGGCTGCGGCGCCTTCGGGGGAGTCGGCGGTTGAGGCGGAGAGGGTGGGGCCTTGGGTTTCAGCGGCAAGGCCGTTGTGGGCTTCGGGATCGGGTAGACGGTGGGCTTCATGAACGTGGCTCCACTCATCAAGATTACCGTTGGTGCCAGGCGGCACACGTCTTGGCTCACCGGTCTTGACGTTTCGAACTGGTCGCCACTACAGGAGGGTATGGCGTTTCCAACCGTACCGAAGACACTCGCCCAGGCAGCGCTGGTCCCAGTCGGAGTGCTATGGGCAGGTGGCGGAGTTTTTCTCTACAGCTTCATCAGGCCGACAAAAATGGAGGATGGAACGTACTGGGATCTCATCGACCCAATCTCGGTCGAGAGAGCCACCTCGCTTCAACGTCAAGCCCTTCTGGTGGGCATGGTAGGCCTGGGAGTAGCGGCCTTTCACCTGGCGATGGCAATTCTGTGGAGGAAAACAGCTTGGAGACGTTGGGCGGGAGCGATCCTGGGCGGTCTTTACTGTGCATCAGCGATCCCACTCTTTGTAACTGCGATGCGCCAACCGTCCAGTGCGCTACCGGTGTATACGGTTGTGGCTTCCGTTATGGGTGTCCTTCTCCTGATGGGGTCGCGGTGGATGCCAGCCGGAACTTAGGGGTGTCGGATGCAAACGAGACAACAGATTCTTTTGGTTGGAGTTGCCATTCTGTGTATTGACCAGGCGGCCAAAGCACTCATTGGGGAGCCGTTGCCAGGGGCTGCGTCGGCGTTTCTGCTCGCGGGGGGCGCCGTTGTCGCTGCGCTCGCGTGCGCTGCCTACTGGTTTGGGTGGCGCAAAGGTAGGAATGCGCTTCTTGCTGCCCTAACGCTGATCTGTTCAGGCTCAGCGAGCAATTGGCTTGATCGAGGGCTTCGTGGACATGTCTTGGTATTTCTTCCTTGGCTGACCGGTAGGCGATTCAATCTCGCCGATGCTGCAATTGTCATTGGCACGTTAGTGCTGCTGGCGCTTCTCGTGAGATGGGTGTGGTCGAAACTCGTTTCCTCTGGTCCTTCGAGCCACCCCGACCCCGGTGAGATCCCCAGGTCCACCGCCAGGTGATTCGGGGCAGAAACGATGGTTCATCCGCTGGCCATCGCGGAGCGACGCAGAAGGAGTGACGGCGAAGGCTGGTTGCGTTCTTATCTGTTTCTATGGCTGACCAGAAACGGAAGCGTAGGGGTGACCCGCTCAAGTGGATTGCGACGTGGCTGGCGAAGCGTCAGGCGAAGTACGTCTACCAGACCGAGGGCGTCATTTTGGACGGCCAGGAGATCAGCAAGAAGCGGCTGATCAACGAACTCGTCCGGTACGCCTACAAGGGCGGCACCAACTTCAAAGAGAACCTGCTCAAGGCCGCTCTGGACCTCTGGCTCGACAACGAGTCGAGGGTGGTCGTGCAGGACGCCAAGAACCGTCTCGCTCATCACCCCGTTGGGGATGATCAGCTCCGGGCGTGGGTGAAGGCAGTGACTGGCGACGAGAAGCCCCTGCACGTTGCCATCGTGAAGCACTTCATTTGGCAGGTGAAACGGAAGCTCTTCGAGATGCCCGTCGAGTTTCACCTGATGCCCGTCTTTCACGGCCCCCAGGAATCGGGGAAGAGCACTGCGATCCGTCGCCTGCTCGAACCCCTCCAGGAGGTAGTGGACTTGGGCGGGCTCGAAACGCTGACGGACGAACGCAACGCATTCCGTCTGGCCCGCTTCTACGTGATGTTCGTGGATGAGATGGAGGGGGCCACGCGGGCCGAGATCGACAAGGTCAAGAACACCATCACCGCCGATAAGATCGCATGGCGGGTTCTCGGGTTGAACGCCAGGGACGCTGGCCCACAGCGCATCACCTTCATTGGAGCGTCGAACAAGACCGTGCCCGAGCTGCTCAATGACCCTACTGGCATGCGCCGATTTGCGCAGATCGACACCCCGGCCAAGTGCGACTGGGCGGCGGTGAACGCCTTCCAGCCTTTGGCCGTGTGGCAGTCGGTCGATGAGAAAGCACCATCGCCCATTCTTCCTTTCCGCGATGAGCTGAAGGCGCACCAAGGCGAACTGGTAGGCGTGGATCCGGTGAACGTCTTCGTGGAGTCGATGCTCAAGAGGCTCACCGGCACCAACAAGGAGACATGGATGGAGTCGGCGGCGCTCTACCAGGCGTATTCGGGGTGGTGCCGCCAGATGAACCAGTACCCAGTCTCAATGACCGCGTTCGGCTCGCGGATGAAGAAGATCCTGGGCGACGCCGGATGGGTGAAGTCTGGGGTGGTGCGCTACGCCGTTGCGCTCGATGCCAACTCTCCCCTAGGGCAGCACTACCTCCAGAAGGCGGGTGCCTCTGCGCCGCAATGACGCCGAAGAGCTGTAGGAGAACGACCCTCTAACCGGTTGAGATAACTAAAACTTTCAATCCGAGCGCCACTCTTGATCAGTCAAGACACTGAAATCATTATGGATTCGTTATGGTCGAAACCAGCCGGCTGCTCTCTAACATCACGTAAGTACTATTGAATTTCAGAAGAATGGAAAGGTGGGAATAGCGGGGCGCAACGCTGACTCTGGACTCCATCCCTCCAAAGGCTGTTAAGACCTTAAAAGAACAAACGTTTTCCCGTCTTAGGCCCTCCTGCCAACCCTCCAGACCCTCCAGGGGCTCAAGGTTCTGCGTAGGAGCGGAGCAGCGCAGCCACGGCGTCCTTCTCCAACTGCCCCTCGGCGATCTTGACCATCAGCTCGACAAGGTCGTCTTCGATCTCGCTGCGCAGCGTGTGGCCGTTGAGCTGGAGGAAGGTCAACGCTGCGTTGAGCGCCGTGCGCTTGTTTGCATCCACGAAGGGATGGTTCCGGGCGAGGTGGTAGGCATAGGCGGCGGCCTGATCCCAAACTGTGGGGTGCAGAAGCTCACCGCCGAAGGTCGCCTCTGGCTGCGCCACCGCCGACTGAAGAAGATCCAGGGAGCGCAAACCCGTAGCTCCCCCGCCAAACTCCTCCCGCACCTGGTCGTCGTGGATGCTGAGGACTTCCTCGACAGTCAGGAACCTCACCGCTTCGAGAGCTTCTTAAAGGCTTCGCGGTGGCGGCCCAGAACTTGCTTCTGCGCCTTGCGGAACTCGCCGCGCCGCTCTGTAGTCTCGTGCTCGGCGGGGCGCACAGTGAGGGTGCGGGTGGCAGAGTCAACGCTCAGCTCGACTTGCGAACCCTGCTCCAGCTTAAGGAGTTCGAGGATCGCCTTGTCCAGGATAAGCCCCGTACTCGTTCCACCGATGTTGATGAGGTTCTTAACCATGATCGTCTCCGAGACTGACTATAGTCATGCTGTAGTAAGACTGCAATGCGCTGAAAGGACGCGGACTTGCCGTTCCGGGAACGATTACGGAGGCGTCTGTATGTGGTAGGTAGGTCCGTCATGCGAAGAGCCTCTACGTTGCTTCTCGTGTCTGCGATGGCGTTCATCGGGGGCTGCGTTGCTCTGGGGTGGCGTTTTGGTCCGGGCTTTTCATGCACCAGTGGCGCCATGTTTGCGGCGCCCCCCGTGGTGGAGCAACGGGGCCAGGAATATCTCCTCACCTGGAAGCAGGGATCCTTCGAGTTCTTCTACCAGCCAGATTACAAGGTCATGGGCGACCGGCTGATTTTCGTCCTCCAAGGGACGAGCAGTTCAGGGAGCCTTGCGGGTCGCCGTAGGGAAATGAAGATCGAAGGAGTCGAGAACCTGAAGGCCCTGAAAAGCGGCGGCGCTTACTGGTGGGAGCGTGAGCCCGAGCCGAATGGCAGCTTCGTGGCATTGAAGATCGTCACACCATCCTCTGAAGAAAGAGGTGCCAGCCATTAAGCTCATCCCCCATCTGTCCCCCACTTCTCCGGCCATCGCAGGCCATTCCAGGCCGGTTCTCCTCTGGAGTAATGAAGGCTCGGAGATAGCTAAACAGGACTGAAAATCCTCGTGTCGCTGGTTCGATTCCGGCCCTGGGCACTTCAACTTTTCGGTTTGCTGTTGTTTCCAAGTGAATCAGTCGTTGTGGTTCTCCTGGTGTTTGAACCCGCTCCCGAATGGTCAAACCTCGACCAGGGAGCGCAGCATCGCCGCGATAGCATCCTTCTCTAAATGGCCCTCGGCGATCTTGACCGTCATCTCCACAAGCTCGTCGTCGGCTTCGCTGCGCACCGTGTGGCCGTTGAGCTGAAGAAAAGTCAACGCCGCGTTGAGTGCCGTGCGCTTGTTTGCATCCACGAAGGGATGATTGCGGGCAAAGAGTCGTTGGCTCAAACGGGACCCAAGGCGGGTTGAATGTCTCGTCAGCGCCTGGGTGCCGACGTGCTCTCATGTCCGAAAGGGGCGTGGAAGCCTTCGTTCAGCTGTCGACAGACGTGGAACGGCAGCGAACAAGAACTGGGTGCTGAATGGTGAAAAAATTTCACCGTTTGGCTCACAGTTCAGTCGCTTGACCGTGAGGCGGCCGCACAGTCACCCGAGCAAAAAATCTAAATGGCAATCAAGCGCCGCACTTCGACCCGGCACCTCTCATTGGAGCCGACGCTTGAAGCGAGGCACGGGAGGACTTGAGCCCAAGCCACTGGAGCCGCATCCAGTGGGCAAGGTGATACGCGTAGGCGGCGGTCTGCTCCCAGATGGTCGGATGCAGCAGCTCACCACCGAATGTCGCCTCGGGCTGTGCTACCACCGACTGGAGGAGATCGAGTGAGCGCAGGCCAGTGACTCCACCGCCATATTCTTCTCGCACCTGATCGTCGTGGATGTTGATGATTTCTTCGACAGTCAGGAACCTCACCGCTTCGCGAGCTTCTTGAAGGCTTCGCGGTGGCTGCCAAGAACCTGCTTCTGGGCCTTGCGGAACTCATCGCGGCGCCTGGCGGACCCCGCGTGGAAAGCGAATCTCTTCGATTCTGACCGTCTGTTGCTTGGCCAAGTCGAGCGGGTCGTCACCGGCCGCAGTCAATGAGTGGCTCGCGCTACCAGGAGTGACTGCTCGAATTCAGGCGTGTTTATTCCACCGGCCCGTCGACAATCTTCTTCGCCAACGCGAATGAAAACCCCGCCCGTGCCATCGCCGCGAGGTGCTTGGTTCGCTGCTCTGCGCGCTGCGACGCGTCGCGGGCGTAGGGCCCAAGCCGTTTCTTTTTTGCCCAAATGCGCGCCGCCTCTTCTTCAGACACTTCGCTCGTGGCCGTGGCCAGCGTCTGACTCAAAAGCTCGGCCGAGACGCCCTTCATGCGCAGCTTCTGGCTGATGGCGCGGCTGCTACGGCCACCTGCGCGCAGCGACTGGGCGCGACCGTGCGCGTAGGCTCGGTCATCGAGCAAACCGTTGCGAATGAGCTTTTCGAGGAGCGCGTCTACCCACCCCCGGGCTTCGTTTCGGTCGCCGCCCTCGTGCACCCGAAGCGAGCGGTCGACTTTGCGCAAAAGCACGCGCTTCAACGTTTTCGCGGTGGCTGAATAGCGCTGCAAATAAAACAGCGCCGCATTTTCGAGGGAGCGCGGCGATATTTTTCGCGGTTTTTTGCGCGTGCGCCGTTGGGTTTTTGCTGAGTCTTCTGTCACCAAACCCGGCTGTATCATTTCACGCTGTCGTTGACGGTGATGGCCACCTTGCCGCGCACCTGCCCTGCTTCGAGCGCACGCATGGCCTGGTCGGCATGCGCCAGCGGCCATGTGCTGTCG
>JAIBBR010000211.1 GCA_019694575.1 Myxococcaceae bacterium | reverse complement strand
ACCGCTGTCGGGGGCTTCGTGCTTCATGCGCGCACCCCGAACACTCAGAACACAACGACGCGCATTGTTCCTCGTGTGGTCAACTTCTGAAGAGCAGGGGTGGGTCGTTTCTGCGGAGCGCTGAAGCTTGATGCGGTCGGTCTTCACCGTGGCCAGGTCGAACACCATGCCGTCGGGCTCCACGTCGACGCTGCAGACCTCGCGGACCATGCGCTCAAGTTTCTCGAGCGAGTTGTCGAGCCGACCGAGGAAATCGAGGTCCTTCGTCACGCGCGCGAGCGGGGCCTCCCACACGTGCAACATCAGAGCGCCCTTGAGGACGAAGCGCGCGCGGTGAGGAGTCGTCGAGAGTCGGTAGAGGAAGCGCTCCATCGCGTAGTACTGGAGCAGCTCCTGGAACGGCCGTTTCGTCGCGCGAGCGTGATTCTGGAGACGAGCCTGCACCGAGGTTGCGAGGTTCGAGACGTTCTTGGCGGTCACTGCATCGCCTCCAGGTAGGGACGCATGAAGCGCTCGACGTGGCGCATGCGGGCGTACTTCAGGAGGACGTCGAGCTTCTTCTTGCGCCGCTCACGCCAAAGCCGCAGCGCCTCCAGGGCCACGTCCATGCCGATCTGGTTCCGGTACCGGAAGCAGTCGACAAGGGTCTTCTCTGGATCGTAAATGCGGACCAGCACACCGTCGAGCTCGTGTGTCTCGATACCCTCGTGGAATGCCGGCCCGGAGAACCAGAAGAAGCGCGTCGGCGGGTAGTCGAGGCGCGGCTTCGTCTTGCCTCGCTCGAGCGCGACGTCGATGGTGTGCGGCACTTGCGTCGTCAGCTCGTGGAACGAGAGCGAAGAGATGAGGCAGAGGACGCCCTGCGGGACGCGCTTGGCCACCGTGACGAGGTCAGGGTGCGCGAGCGAACCGAGCGAAGCGAGGCGGTACACCCCTCGGGAAACAGGCATCACGACCCCGGCGTCACGCATCGCGTAGAGCGTCTTCCGATTGATGCCGAGGCGCAGGGCTTCGGTCATGCGGACGCCGCCGGCATGCCGGCGGAACAGTTCGACCTCTCGCGCGAAGACCCGGGTAGCCACGGGGACATATTACCTTCAAATATATAATATATGAAGTGGTTTTGTCCCCAAGGCCCGCCCCCAGAGTGGCGGCGTCTCTTCCCGCGGCCGGGTCTTACTGAACAGCTTCGGGCTTAAGCCATAGCGGCGCGCCAGCCGCCAGTCGATGGTTGCCGCAACGTCGAAGCACCCAGCGGCGTTCTGACATGTCGAACAGCGCGGCGTTAAATCAAAGCGTCTTCAAGTACTCGACCAAGTCGTCGACTTCGCCATTCGACAGCTGCGCCGTCTTACCGTGCAGGTCGCGTTCTTTGCCGTTCAGAATGCGTGCCTTCAGTGTCGAGGCGCTGCCGTCGTGCAGGTACGGTGCGGTGCGGGCAAGGCCGAGCAGCGGAGGAGTATTCAACCCCTTGGCAATCAACGCCGCGTCGTCTTGCACATTGCCCTGCGTCACGAAGGTGCCGACGTTGGCAAACTTGTTGTCGGTGAGCGCTTCGCCGGCGTGGCAGGTGTTGCATTCGGCCTTGGCAAAAACCTGCTGACCGCGCTCTTGCGCCGGGCTGAGCGATGCCAACCGGTGCGGGTTGTCAGCGGCGGGCTGTGAATTGATGAAGGCCTCGAGCTGAGTTTCCATTTCGGGCGTTACCCCGGTGCCGCCCATGCGGCCGCGCACCGTGAGAGCCATGAATGCGCCCAGGTTTTCGAATTCGCCATTCCAGTGGAAAGGCGCGGTGCCCTTCAAGCGGCCTCCGGCGAGGGTGGGCGTTTGGCGGGGGCCGTCGATGAAGTTCCACACGTGGCCGTCTTCACGGCCGTTGATGTGGCAGCTGCCGCACGAAATGCCGCGCCCTGGGTCATTCATGCGTGAATCGGTAGCGCTGAAGAAGAGCTGGCGGCCGCGCGCCACGTCGGGCTCCAAAATGTCAGAGGCGATGTTGACGCTGCTCACCCGCGCCAGCGTCGAGCCGCGGCCTTCTAACCGATGCAGCGAATGGTCGAACAAGCTGTACACCCAGGCGCGCTTGCCGTCTTTCGACAGCACCAACCCAGTGGGCCCTTTGCCAGTGGCGATGACATGCGGCACGCTGCCCGAAGGGTTGAAGGCGCTGCCCGTGCCGCCGCGCGGAGCGGGAACCGCGTCAACCGCAGCGCCGCTGTTTTGGTTATTCGTTGAAGCTTGGCGGCTGGTGGGCACCACCGCCACGTTGTCTGACTCGGTGTTGACGATGAAAGCGAACGAGCCTGTCGCGTCGAGCACCACTGCCTTGGGGCCCTGAATCGGCAAGTTGTTGTTGGCGTTGGTGAGCACCGTGGCCGGCGTGTCGCTCGCTTGGTGCTCGCAGCGCGAAACGTCATCGACGCGCGGCGTGCCGCTCTCGTCGAAGCTGAGCAGCGCCGGGGTGACGACTGAGCCGGCGCCGCAGCTGCCGCCGCCGTAACCGCCTCCACCGACTGAAATTTCGCTGTCGGGCGCAAGGGGAGAACCGCCCGAGCTGGTGCTCAACACGGCTTGGGTGGCGAGAAGCGCAGACGCCACGACGCGGTGGCCGTCAGGGCTCACCGCGAGCGACTGAATGCCGCGCGCTTTCACGGTGGGCAGGTTGAACCCAACGTCGGGAGCCAATGACTTTCGGCTGGGGCTCGCTGGGTCAGGGTTGAGCAATGAATCGTTGAGCGCGGCGTAGACATCTCCGCCGTAATTTTTGAGTACCTTCTGTTTGCCCAGGTCGACCAGCACCACGTCGCCTTGCTTGAGCAGCGACACCAGCGCGCGCTCGCCGGAAAGCACGGCGATGCCGCTGGGCTCTTCACCGACGGGCAGCTCCCATTTGATTTGCAGCGTGGCCGTGTCGATGGCCACCACTGAACCCACCAGCGCGTCAGTCAGGGTGGTGCTGTTGACGACATAGAGCGTGCGGCCGTCGTTCGAGAGCGCCAGCGCCGAAGGCTCGATGCCGGTCTCTACCGCGCGCACATTGCTAAAGTCGCCTTTGCCCACCACCGAAATGCCGCGGCCATAACGCGCCGTCACATAAAGCGTGTCGTCGGGCCCCACCAACACGTGCTCGGGGGTTTTACCCACGTTGATTTCAGCCACCTTCTTTTCAGTGGCGGCGTCGATGACGAAGACTTTGTCCCAGTCGGCGTCGGCGGCGTACAAGAACGCCTCATCGCGTGAGGCGGCGAGCGAGCCGGCAGACGAAGCGTACGACTCAGACTTACCCGCGCAGCCAGCGACGAAAACGAACGTGAGCGCTGCGACAAGAAAGCGGTATTTCATGGGAGACCCCTCAAAAAACTGACGTGCAATGCCCGTGAAAGCACGACGGCCTGACTTAGGTTTTCGAATCTATGCATGAGATGCACCACGGCGGCAAATCGTTGATCAGCCCCCACGAGGTACAAAGCCCAGCTTCTCGTTGATTTCAGCCGCCGCCAGCTCGCGCCATTGGGCGATGTCGATGTCGAGCGTCAGCTCGCCCACCGCTTCGCGATGCAGGTTTTTCACCGGCAGCTTCACATGCGCAAGCATTCGCTTTACCTGGTGATTTCGCCCTTCGGTGAGAGTCAATTCAACCAACCCACGTTCTCGCAAGAGCGCTTTGGCCGGCCGGGCCGGGCCGTCGTCGAGCGTGATGCCGCGGCGCAAAGGCTCGAGCTGTGCATCGGTCGCTGTCGCGGCAACCTGTGCCAAATAACGTTTGGGCAAATGGGTGGCGGGCGATGTGGCGAACGCCACGAAGCGCTCGTCGTTGGTGAAGAGATACAGCCCGGTGGTGTCGCGGTCTAAGCGGCCCACGCCATGCCAGCTGTACGAGGCGAGCTCGGCCGAGAGCAGCCGCTGCAGTGCTTCGAAGACGGTGCCTTGTTTCTCTTGGTCGTGCCCCGCGCAGACGATGCCGGCGGGCTTGTGAAACATCAACACCCGCGTGCGTGGCGTGACGTCGATGGTTTTGCCGTCGAGCTGCACCCGGGCTCGCTCGGGTAGCGGGGCAAAAGGTTTGGTCACCACCCGGCCGTTCATTTTGACGCGCCCATCGGCAATGGCGGCTTCGGCTTGGGCCAAAGGCAACGCGCCGGCGCGGGCGAGGGCGCGCGAAAGCCAGTCGGGTTTGTCTTGGCCGGCGCTGCTGTCTCGCTCGCGGGCGGCCGACAGCCAGCGCGGTGTTTTCTTTGCTTTCACGTGCACTTACCTATGAAAACGGCGAGCTCTTGGCGAACTTTGCCGCGCGTCAAAAGGCGATGTGGTTTTTAGGGGCTTGATTCTCTTCCTAACGGTTGCACCACAATTAACCCTGCAACCCAAGGGAGCACACATGATGAAGACGCTGCTGGGGGCTGTGGTGCTGGCGTGGGCGTTGACGGGGTGCGGAGGGCCGCTCGAAGAAGAGGAGGGGACGGACGCGGTGAGTCAACGGCAAG
>JAIBBR010000210.1 GCA_019694575.1 Myxococcaceae bacterium | reverse complement strand
CCCTCAAGGCCGTCACACTGTGCCTTGACCCCAGAGCCATAAGAGTTATGAGGCATTTTCACCTCACAACTTTTCCTCGGAGGCATCTCATGGCTCGCGAAGTGGTGATCGTCGGAGCAGCACGAACCGCGGTGGGAGCATTTCAAGGCAGCTTGTCGTCATTGACCGCGCCTCAGCTGGGCGCCGCGGCGATCAAAGCGGCGGTGGAACGTGCCGGCGTGAAGCCCGACGCGGTTGAGCAAGTGGTGATGGGCTGCGTGCTCCAAGCGGGCGTGGGCCAAGCGCCCGCGCGGCAAGCGGCGATCTTCGCGGGGCTCGCGCATTCCACTCCGTGCATCACCGTGAACAAGGTGTGCGGCTCGGGCTTGCAGGCGGTGATTCAAGCGGCGCAGGCGATCGCGCTCGGCGACATCGACGTGGCGGTGGCGGGCGGCATGGAGTCGATGAGCAACGCTCCTTATCTCTCACATGCGATGCGTGGTGGCGCGCGCATGGGCCACATCGAAATGAAAGACGCGATGATCTTAGACGGCCTGTGGGACGTTTACGATCAAGTACACATGGGCAGCTGTGCCGAGCAATGCGCCACGAGCATGGACATCAGCCGCGCCGCGCAAGACGAGTTCGCGGTGGAATCGACGAATCGCGCGGTGAAAGCCCAGAAAGAAGGCCTGTTCAAAACCGAGATTGTTCCCGTCGCGGTACCTCAGAAAAAGGGCGACCCGGTGATGGTGGCCGACGATGAGGGCCCGAAAAACGCCAAGGTCGACAAAATTCCAACGTTGAAGCCGGTGTTTAAAAAAGACGGCACCATCACCGCTGCGAACGCCTCGTCGATCAATGACGGTGCCGCTGCAGTGGTGTTGATGAGCGCAGACAAAGCCAAAGCCGAAGGGCGCACCGTGTTGGCGCGCATCGCAGGCAATGCCGCCGCAGCCCGCAAGCCGGTTGAATTCACGATTGCCCCCGCCGATGCGATCAACAAGCTGCTCCAGAAGACCCACCTCAGCGCCGAGCAGGTCGACCTTTGGGAGATCAACGAGGCGTTCGCGGTCGTTTCTATCGCCAACAACAAGTTGCTCAAGCTCGACGGCTCGAAAGTGAACGTGCGCGGTGGCGCCACGTCGCTCGGTCACCCCATCGGCGCTTCGGGAGCGCGCATTCTCGTCACCTTGCTGCACACGATGAAAGACACCCATGCCAAGCGCGGCGTGGCTTCACTGTGCATCGGCGGCGGCGAAGGCATCGCGCTGATGGTGGAGCGATGAACAAGGTCGTCGCATCACCCGCTGAAGCCATTCGAGATGTCGTCGATGGCTCGGTGATCATGAGCGGAGGCTTCGGCCTTTGCGGTAACCCAGAAAATTTAATCTCTGCGTTGCACGAAAAGGGCGTCAAGGGTTTGACGGTCATCTCCAACAACTGCGGCACCACTGAGCTCGGCCTGGGCATCCTCCTCAAGGCCAAGCAGGTAAAAAAAATGGTGGCCAGTTACGTGGGTGAGAACAAAGAGTTCGAGCGTCAGTTCCTTTCAAAAGAGCTGGAAGTCGAGCTCAACCCACAAGGCACGCTGGCTGAACGCATTCGCGCCGGTGGCTGCGGCATCGGAGGCTTCTACACGCCGACGGGCGTAGGCACGGTCATCGCCGAGGGCAAAGAAACGAAAGTGATCAACGGCCGTGAGTACGTGCTCGAAATGCCGCTCAAGGCCGACTTCGCCATCGTTCGCGCGTGGAAAGGCGACACCCAGGGCAACCTGATTTTCCGGCAGACTGCGCGCAATTTTTCTCCGCTGATGTGCATGGCGGCGAAAGTGACCATCGCCGAAGTAGAGCACCTGGTGCCCGCCGGAGAACTGAACCCTGATCACATTCACGTGCCGTCGATCTTCGTGAAGCGCGTGGTGCAAGGCCGCGGCTACCAAAAGTGGATCGAAAAGCGCACCGTACGAAAGGCGAGCTAACCATGGCCCTCACCCGCGAGCAGATCGCCCAGCGCGTGGCGAAAGAACTGCGTGATGGTTTCTATGTAAACCTGGGCATTGGTCTGCCCACTTTGGTGGCCAACTACATTCCCCACGGTGTCGAGGTAATGCTGCACTCTGAAAATGGCTTGCTTGGTATCGGCCCGTGGCCTGAAGAAGGCAAAGAAGACGCCGACCTGATCAACGCTGGCAAAGAAACGGTGACCACGGTGCCTGGCGCGTCATTCTTCGATTCAGCCACCAGCTTCGGCATGATTCGCGGAGGCCACGTCGACATGGCGGTCTTAGGCGCGATGGAAGTGAGCGAGCAGGGCGATCTCGCCAACTGGATGATTCCCGGCAAAATGGTCAAAGGCATGGGTGGCGCAATGGACTTGGCCGTTGGCGCGAAAAAGGTTTTCGTGGCCATGGAGCACGCCACCAAAGAGGGCGCTCCTAAGATTTTGAAGAAATGCTCTCTGCCGCTCACCGGCAAGGCCTGTGTGCATTACATCGTCACTGAATTGGCGTTCATTGAGGTGACGCGGCAAGGCCTGGTTCTCAAAGAGCTGGCGCCCGGCCACACGGTAGAAGCAGTGCAAAAGTTAACCGAGCCCAAGCTCACGGTTTCTCCACAACTGGCAGAGATGAAGATTTAGGCCTGGTTTTGCCAAACACCGTGTAGACTCGCGGTCCAACCATGCCCGACAAGGTGGATAAAACGAAGTCGCCGCGCAAATCAGCCCGGCTGCACCATGAGCTTTTGGTCGGTTACCGGACCGTGAGCGGCTTCATCACCGATTGGGCGGTGAACATTTCGCGGGGCGGTATTTTCATTAACACGCCGAAACCGCTGCCCGTGGGTAACACGGTGAGCTTGAACATCGCGCTGCCCGACAACGCTTTTCCCTTTGTGCTGACGGGCAAGGTGGTGCGAGTGACCGAGGCCGGTTCTAATTCTGGCGAAACTGCTGGCATGGCGGTTGAGTTCATTGACGTCGATGAAGAAAAGCTGGCGCGTATCGAAGGCTTTGTCGAAAAGCTCCGCAAAGAGCTGCCGGAAATGCCGCGCTCGCGAAAGTAGCGGCCTGTGGCGCGCGCGCCCGACACCCTGAAAATCGAGCGCATGGCGGTGACCGGCGAAGGCGTGGCCACACACCAGGGCCGTGCGGTCTTCGTATCGGGTGCATTTACGGGCGAAGAAGTGCGTGCCAACGTGATCGACGAGGGCAACGTATTGAGAGGCGAGCTCACCGCGGTGGTGAAGCCTTCGACTGCACGGCGGCAGAATCTCTGCGAGCTGGCTGAAAGCTGCGGAGGTTGCGACTGGCAGGCGATCACCGAGTCTGAGCAGCGCCGGCTGAAAGAGGTGCTGGTGCGCAGCACGCTGGAGCGACTGGGCGGGCTAGATGTCTCGGCGTTTCGCTGGCTGCCGACGGTCAGCGGTGACGACGCGCTGGGCTCGCGCCGCCGTGCGGTGTTTCACGTGCGCAAGAAGCGTCTCGCGCTCTTTGGTCGGCGGTCGCATGAGACGGTCGAGGTGGCCCGGTGCCCGGCGCTGACGCCTTCACTGCAAACGCTCCCGTCTGCGCTTTCTGATGCGCTCGGTTCTATTTTGAAAGATGTGGAAGATGTCGCGCTGCTCGATGCCGGTGGAGAACAGTCGATCGCGATCTTATTCAAAGCCGCCATCAAGCCGGCACACCGTGAAGCCGCTGACAGGGCACGTCGTCAGGTGAACTTGTCGGGCGTGGTGTTGAACCCTGCGTCTGGCAAAGGAGGCCCCGAGCTGCTTGGTAAGCCGGTGCTCCGCGATGGCCCGTGGCGGCTGCGGGCTGATGCGTTTGCCCAGGCGCAGCAGCCATTGAACGCTGAGCTGGTGCGAGCGGTCGTGGCGGCTATCGAATCAGCGAATACGAATGTTCTCGAGCTGTACTGCGGGAACGGCAACTTCACGTTGAGCCTCGCGGCCGACGCGAAACACGTGGTGGCCATTGAAGCTGCCGGCACTTCGCTCTCGCTCGGTCAGCAAGCAGCCGAAGAAGCGCATGCGGCGAATATTCGGTGGATTCAAGGCGACGCCGCGAAAACGGCGCTGGCGTTGGCACGAGAAGGCGAGCGCTTCGAGCGGTTGCTGGTTGATCCTCCTCGTGCCGGCAGCCCGAAAATCGCGGAGTGTGCGCGTGCTGTCGACGCACAGCGCGTGGTGTACGTGGCGTGCGACCCTGCTTCATTGGCGCGTGATGCCAAAGCGTTGCTCTGGGCTGGTTATCGCATTGAAAGCGCACAGCTCTTCGACTTGTTTCCGCAGACGCACCATGTGGAAACAGTGATGAGCTTCATTCGGCTCTAATGGGGCCCAGCAAGTTGTGCAGCCTGGTTGCTTTCTTGAGCCCTTCGTCTCATTTGAGCCAAGGCACCGCGCCGCTTTTCGCCCGCGCACATCTCACCTACGCTGCGCCACAACCGTGGAAGAGCGCATCGTCGAATTCACCGAAGTGCTGCGTCAGAACGGGTTGCGGGT
>JAIBBR010000089.1 GCA_019694575.1 Myxococcaceae bacterium | reverse complement strand
CAGGCGTGCGTACGGTCAGCTTGGCACGCGATGCGAGCAACACCTCAGTGCCCGCCTGGCCACCGAAGAAGACTTGAATGCCGTCGCTGAAGCCGGTGCCGTTGAGCGTCACCAGCGTGCCGCCTGCTTGCGAGCCTCGGGTGGGAGCAAGCGACGTCAACTCGGGAGGCTGCAGCAGGCCACCGTCAGTGCCTCCGTCGTTCAAGCCGGGAGCGGCAGGGCACGCCAAAAGTAGAAACGAGGCGAACGGCAACAATCGCTTAGCCATGGGGCTAAGCCTAAGGCTTAGCCAGGGCGCCACGCTCCTTAAAAAAATCGCCAAGCAATAAACGGCTACGGCGCTGACACCCAAGTGCCGTTGGGCAGTCTTCGGGTCGCCAAATCGACGCCGGGCTGGTTGAAGGTGCCGCCGGTGAACAAAATTGACCCGTCAGGCAGCACTGTCGCCGTATGGCCGTCACGGCCGCCGGGCATGTTTTGGCGCACCACCGCGGCTTGAGAAGTACTCATGATTGTCGCCGAAGCGCTGGGAAAACCTGAATTGTCGGCGCCGCCCGCCACCAGCACCTCGGTGTCGCTGAGCGCCGTTGCGGTGTGCGTGGTTGGCGCGTAGTTGAGGAGAGAGCCGTTGGTCACCGTCGGGCCGACTGGGTTGAAAATGAATGTCGCCATGTTTCCATAAGTGCTGCGTGACGCGACGCCACCGGCAATGATGATGAAGCCACTCGTCAAAGGGGTGGCAGTCGCAAGCAGGCGCGACTGCCACAGTGTGACGCCCACCAACTGTTCCCAAGCGGGGGTGGCACCATCGAGCTGAATTTTTTGCACGGCGTCGCTGGGTGTGCCGCCGATTTCGCCTCCGAATGACCAAAGCGTGTGGTCAACCAATGCCAATGCCGCGCCGATAACGGGAATCGCCGCCTGATCGAGTGGCTCCCAGACGTTGGTCGAAAGGTTCAGCTTGCGCAAGCGGGGGCCCGTGGTGTTGCCGTCAACCACAATGGCGGTGCCGCTGTAGGCGATCAGTTGAGCCCCAGTGGTGCGCGCTTCAGGAAAGGCGGGGCCATGGCTCCAAACGCCATTGCTGTAAATCAACGTCTGCTGCGCTTCGGTAGTGTCTTCGGTACCGCCGGCGAACAACACCCGGCCATCACCAAGCACCGCGGCCGAATGCCTTGCTCGGGGCGCTGGTGCCGAGGCCGCCGGGTACCACTTGTTGCTCGCAAGGTCATAAATTTCAGCGCTGGCATTGGCCTCCGCTCCGAGCCTGTAGCCGCCGAAAACCAGCACCTGCCCGCATGGGGTGAGCGTAGCCGTGTGGCCAATGCGGTCGCCGCTCATCGCGCCACCGGTACCGACCAGAGGAGGACATGCGCCCCCGTCAAGAATACCGGCATCGGGCATGCCAGCGTCGGTGCCGGCGTCGCCACCCATGCCTCCGCCCATCTCGCCGCCTGTGCCGATGCCGCCACCACCGCCCATGCCGTCTCCGCCGCCCACGTTGCCTCCGCCGGTACCGGTAGCCGTGCCGCCGCCCGTGCCGCTTTGGCACACGCCGGGGTGGTTGACGCAGTATGTGTTGCGCGCGTCGTCGAGGTTGCAGCGCGCCAATGCAATCGTGGTGAGCGCGAAGGGCAATAACCACCGAGCGTGTTTCTTCACGGCAGCCCACCCGACAAAAAGACCGCCGCGCCGTGGGGGCTGGCCGACATGCTGACCGCCGCCGGGGCAGCGTCGGCACCCAAGAAGAACATCACCGCTCCCGCGGCGAGCGCCGCTGCACCCACGCTCATGCAGACAATGCCGTTGCGCTCGGCGTTCTTCGCCGCTTGAAAGCGCTGCTCGTACTCGCTGGTGGGAATTTCATTCGGGTCACCCGCCGGCAAACGCAGCGCCGAGGCTGTGCCACCTGCCTGCGCCAAGAAAACCGCGCCCATGGCTATGCCCGCCACGCCCGCTCCCACGGGAGCAAACGACCATTTGCGCAGCGGCGTCATCGGTTTGCTGACTTCGCCGCCCGAGCTGGCAGCGGCGTCACCACGAATGGCGCGAACCACCACCGGCGCCATGTCTTCGGCGGCGTCGTTCAATGCCGCGAGCACGTCGCGTTCTTTCGCTACTTGCTTCGAGAAGAAGCTCAAGGTGCGGCCGTCGGTCGCAGCAATGATTTTCACGTTGATTTGAAACGTGCCGTCGAAGCGGCCAATGCTACCGGCGATCATCGCGTCGACACCGAGCGCATTGGCGAGCTCTGCTGAGCACGACGTTGAGCTTTCTGCGCAACCCAGCAGCTCTTTCTGCCGCTCCATGCCCAACAGCCCACTCATTTCACTCGCCGTAATCACCCGCAGGCCTTGACCGACGAGCTGCTGCGCCAGGTGGTCAGAATAAAACGTGGCCACGTCTTTATTGACGTTGACCCCCATCAGCCCAGGTGAAGCGAGCTTCACCCCAGCAGTCTGAGCCAGAAAGCACGTCATCATCAGCGTTACCGGCGACATGTCGCTTGAAAACTCCGCTCAACGAGAAAGACGCATTGTGCCAAAAAAGCGCGTGGGGCTCAGCCCTTAACACCACCCGCGGTCAACCCGCCGACCAGGTGTTTCTGGAGCGCATAGAACAGCGCCATCACCGGTATCGAAACGAGCAGCGCTCCGGCCGCGAAGGTGCCGTATTCAGATTTGTACTCGTCGACGAAGCGGTTCAACGCCACGGGCAGCGTGAAGAGCGCCTCGTCGTTGAGCAGGGTGGCTGCCAAAATGTACTCGTTCCACGCGGTCATGAAAGAGAACAAGCCGGTGACGGCGATGGCCGGGCGGGCGAGAGGCAACACCACTTTCCAGAACACTTGCAGCGGGCTCGCGCCGTCCATCATCGCGGCTTCTTCGAGCTCCTTGGGCATGGCGTCGAAATAGCCCTTCAACATCCACACGCAGAAGGGCAGCGAAGCGGTGGCGTACACCAGCACCAACCCGGCGCGGGTGTTGAGCAGGCCCAGGCGTTGGAGCAGTGAATAGAGCGGTACCAGCATCAACGTGGCGGGGAACATTTGGGTGATGAGCAAGGTCTGCATGCCCGCTTCACGAGCAGGAAAGCGAAAGCGTGACAAGGCGTAGGCGGCGCTCACCGCGAGGGCCAGGCCAATCAGCGTGGTGGTGCTGGCGACGAGCAAGCTCGAGAAAAGCTGCCTTCCGAAGATCCACCGGCCTTTGCTGTCGACGTGACCTACGAGATCGATGAAGTGCTGAAACGAGAAATGATCAGGCAAAGGGCTGGGCGACAGCGAAATGGCTTGCCCTTCTGAGAACGCCAATTTCACCACCCACAACGCGGGGTAGAGCGTGATGGCGCAGACGAATATCAACACCAGGTTAATCAGCCAGAGACTCAACGGGCTGGCGCGGCGCATCAGGCTTTCTCGGTGGTGAGGCGCTTGGTGAAGGCCGACCAAATGAAGAGCACCACGAAAATCAGCACGGCGTACGCAGCGGCAAAGCCGTATTGCTCATTGCGCTCGAAAGCCCAACGAAACGCTTCGGTGACGAGAATGTTGGTGGAGCCTCCCGGCTCGCCTCCCGACACCAGGTAAATGACGTTGAACATGTTGAAGGTCCACACCGTGCCCAAAATGATTGACGGCAACAACGCGGGCTTGAGCATGGGCAGGGTGATGCGACGAAACTGGGTCCACCGAGAAGCACCGTCGACCTCGGCCGCCTCGTACAAGTCTTTGGGTATCGACTGCAGCGCTCCCAATGAGACGACCATCATGAAGGGAAAACCGAGCCAGGTGTTGGTGGCCAGGTTCGCGGCGAACGCGGTGGAAAAACGCGTGAACCAGCTCACCGGTTCGATGCCGAGCAGCTCGAGAATGCCGTTGATGGCGCCGAATTGCCGGTGAAACATGCCTTTCCACATCAGCGCGGTGATGTAGTTCGGCACCGCCCAGGGAATGATCAGCAACACCCGGTACACGCCGCGCAGTTTCAGCAGCGGCTCTTTGAGCAAAATCGCCAGCGCCAGCCCAATGCCCACGTGCAGCGCGACGTTGAGCGCCGTCCACAAAATGGTGACCCCGAGCGTGAAATAGAACGAAAGCGGCTCGGTGATTGAATAGTCGTGCGAGCCCAAAATATCGATGAAGTTGCCCCAGCCGACGAAGGTGTACGTGCCCGCGTCGTAGTGAAACAGCGAGAGCGAAATGCCGACGGTGAAGGGTATCAGCACCAGCACGGCGATGCCGATGGCGGCGGGAGCCATGTACACCACCGCGCGCCACGTGTCGGGGTAGCGCTGCCTCCACGGCAACCCTCTGCGGCTGTCGACGAAGGCGTATGCAAAGAGCCCGAGCAACACCACGCCCAGCGTGATCAGCCATGGGGTGGGAGACGTCGGCGGCGGCGATTGCCGGTTCAATGCGCGGTACAGACGGTCACCCATTGCCCCGGCGGCTTCGGGAGTCACCGTGCGTTGCACCACGCCGCGCACGGTGAGCTTCATCGGCTCCCACCAGCGCGCCATTTCGAGCGTGGTGGGCATGGGCATCGCGTTGGCGGCGGCGGCGCGAAACGCGGCGATGAGGGGGTTGCTCTTCACCGCTTCGGTTTCGTACGCGGCCAGCTCAGCGGGAATTTGCTGGCCTTTTTCAACCCGCAGCTGCGTCGCCGCTCCCAGCGAGAGAAACTTGGCGAAGCGGTGCGCAATGTCTGGCTGCTCGGCGCGGCCCGAGACGAAGGCGGCTTCAACGCCGAGAAACGGTTTGAGCGGCAAGCCTGTTTCGCTCACCGTCGGCAGCGGTACCACCTGGTAATCGATGTCTTTGTGAATGTCGGCCGCGAGCCATGGGCCGCTCACCACCATCGCCGCGCGGCCTTCGTTGAAGAGTGAGAGCACCAATGCGCCCGACACTTCTTGCGGCATGAAGCCGCGCTCTTGCAGTTTGAGCACCCACGCGAGCGACTTGGCCATGCCCGGTGTGTTCATCGTGGTGCGGCCTTGCGCGTCGAACAGCGCACCGCCGAAGCCGAGCAGAATCGGCGCGTGGTAATAGGGCTCGCCCGATTCGTAGGCCAAACCGAAGCGGCGCTCTTTGGGGTTGCTCAGCGCGGGCAGCAGTGCCTCGAGTTCGTCAGTGGTGGCAGGAGGCTTTGGCACCCGCTTCTTGTTCACGTAGAGCGCGACGCACTTGAAGGCCAGCGGGTAGCCGTAAGTCTCGCCGTCGAGGGTGAGCGCGTCGATTGACTGGGGCAGGTACGTGCGTGGCTCCAGGCGGCCGGTGGAGCGGTCGACGATGCCCAGGCGTTGAAATTGGCGCAGCCGCTCGTGTGCGAAGATGAACACGTCAGGGCCCGCGTCGTGCGGAATGGCGGACGTCAGCTTGGAGGCGAGCGTTTGGTAGGGCACCGGTAACAGCTCGACGGGCGTGCCGGTTTCTTGGGTGAAGCGTTGGGCGGCTTCGATGAGGGCTGACTCTTCGCCACCGCGATAGCCGTGCCACACCTTCAACGGTTGCGCCGCGCTGAAGGTGAGCGCGATCAGCAGCGCGTTCATGCGCCGGGGCTCCGCGGTGGCGCTCGCACAGCGCTCGAGCCGTCAGCGGTGAAGACGTGTAAGGCGTCTCCCAGCGGAGCGAGGTGCACGGTGTCGCCCACCTTCACCTGTTGATCACCGTCGAAGCGGGCCGCGAGCAGTGCTTGGTTCATGCGCACGAAGGCGAAGCCGTCGAAGCCCAAGCGTTCGACCGCATCGACGGTGCCGGTGAGCGGGCCTTGTTCAGCCACGCGCAAGTCTTGTGGGCGCAAGCCGACGCGAAGGGCTCCGGTACTTTGCAGGTCAGCCGGAGCAGACAGCTCGAAGCCTTCGCCGCGAAGCATGCCCCCTTCGCGCTGCGCATCGAGCACGTTCATCGACGGAGAGCCGAGAAATTGCGCCACGAATTGGTTGGCGGGCCGGTTGTAGAGCTCGAGCGGAGCGCCCAGTTGTTGCAGCGCGCCTTTGTTGAAGACGGCCACGCGGGTGGCGAGCGTCATCGCTTCGACCTGATCATGCGTGACGTAGATCATCGTGGTGCGCATGCGTTGGTGCAGGCGCGCCAGCTCTCCACGCATTTGTACACGCAGGGCAGTGTCGAGATTCGAGAGCGGCTCGTCGAAGAGAAACACTTTCGGCTGCCGCACGATTGCCCGGCCCATGGCCACGCGTTGCCGTTGCCCGCCCGACAGCGCCTTCGGTTTGCGCTCGAGCAATTCAGACAACTCGAGCATCGCCGCGACTTCTTGCACGCGCGCATCGACGCTGGCCTTGCTCGCTTTGCGCAGGGTGAGGCTGAAGGCCAAGTTCTCGCGCACGGTGAGGTGGGGGTAGAGCGCGTAGCTTTGAAAAACCATCGCCACGTCGCGGTCGCGCGGAGCCACGTCGTTGACGCGGCTGCCCTCGATGAAAATGTCGCCCGCGTCGGCTTGCTCCAACCCGGCGATGAGCCGCAGCAGGGTGGTTTTTCCACAGCCAGAAGGGCCCACCATCACCAGAAATTCGCCCGGCTCGACGGCGAGGTCTACGCCCTTGACGATCAGGTTGTCCCCGAATGACTTGCGTAGGTTTTTGAGCTCGACCGCCGGCACGGCGCGGCACCCTATGTGAAGTAGGGGCGCGAAGTCAGCCCAATGGTTTTCGGGTTCTTGAGGGTCGGGCGATCCTTGAAAAACAGATAGTCGACTGCCAGTTTTTCAAGGATCTCAATTTGCTCAAAAGCTCATGCCCACAGAGAAGCGCGCTTCGGGAAGCCAATGACCAGGGGCGGTGCGGACACTTGCATTCAGGGCGCGAATCGTCGCGTTTTAAGCGACGTAGGCCTCAAGCGTCTGGGGCATTTCAACCGTTTTAAGGGAGACACGTCTCTGTTCTTGTCGTCTCAAACATGCCGCACATCGGGGCCGAGAACGTTCCCTTGATGTGGTCGGCCTTTGAGCCGATTACCAGATCATAACTGCCCTTGACGAGGTCACCGTTGCCATAGCCCGCCTTGGTCAAAGTAATCGTTCCCGAGACGGCAGAAGCGTCGCCGGGAAGCAGCGTGTTGCGACAGACGCGATCGTACATCGCGAAGAGCGCCGAAGCGCCGGTGCGTTCCTGTCCGCTGCCGAGGGCGCCTACTTCGTACGTTCCCTCAAGAGGGAATGAGTAGACCACTGTGTCGGCACTCACGTAGTAATGGACCATGGTCAGCGTCAGCGCACGTGTGTCTTTCAATCGGTAGCTCGCACCGACGTTGGAGCACAGTCCCGACACGTCAGCGATGACGATGTCCAGCGAATAGAAATACACCGACGTGTCCATGTTCACCTTGGCGGTGACGTCGCGCACGGTAAGCGTGTTGCCCGAGACGGAGCCTTCGAACGTGGCCTCGGCGATTCCGCCCGGGTTGCCTCCTGCTCCACCGCCACTGCCTCCACCGGAACCACCGCCCGTTCCTCCGTCAGAAGTCGTTGCGTAGTAACAGAGGCCCTGTTCGCAGACTTGGTTGATTCCGCACACCGTACACGCCGAACCTGAGCTGCCGCAGGCGTCCTGAAGAGTGCCCCAGACACATTGCCCCGAGGCATCGCAGCAGCCACTGAGACAGGTCGAAGGACCGCACGGCTCGGCTGTTGTGCCGCAACCGGTGCCGAGAAAAATAGCGAAGAAAATCACTGCCATTGTGGGTGAGGGGAGCGACATGACGTTCGTTTCTCTGGGGTTCACTTCGATGACGTGCTGCGTTGGCGCCCGTTGCATCTCGTTACAAAAATCGGCCCGTAGCGCGTTTGTGCCGCGTGCACTGGGGCTGGTAAACCGTCGATCCGTGACTCCCCAGCGAAAAGCGCGGCGCCCTCAGCTCGTACTTCTCATCAGCTTCGCGCTCGCTGCTTGCCCGTCAGGTGACGCACCGAAGCTCTACAAGACCGAAGCCAAAGCGCCGTCACTCGACGCCGCCGCGGTTGAGAACTTGGAGCACCTGGGCCCCACGCTCATCGACAAGGGCGTGAACTTCGGCGTCTATTCAGAGCGTGCCGAACGCGTCGAGCTGATGCTCTTCGATGACCCCGAAGCCAAGCTGCCTACCAAGCAGTTCAAGATGGAACGCTTCGGCGACGTGTGGAACCTGTACGTAGAGGGTGTCGGCTTGGGCCAGCACTACGGTTACATCGCGTTCGGCCCGAACTGGACCTACACGTCGAGCTGGTTTCCCGGGCAGATCGACGGCTTCAAGTCAGACGTCGATGCCGAGGGCAACCGCTTCAACCCCAACAAGCTGCTGTTTGACCCGTACGGCAAAGCATTCAACCGCGATCACGACTGGTCGAAAGGCAACTTGGCCAGCGGCCCCGCGCGCACCGACGTGACGTACGCGGCTTCGGCCAAGTCGGTCGTGGTGAAGAGCGAATATACCTGGAGCTCCAACGAGCAGGCCTGGCGCGACAAGCGGCAAGATGAGCAGTGGGTTGGCCACCGGTGGAATGATCTGATTATTTACGAGCTGCATTTGAAAGGCTTCACCGCCAGCACCGCTTCAGGCGTCACGCACCCGGGCACGTACTTAGGGCTTGCCGAAAAAGCGGCCTACTTGAAAAAGCTCGGCATCAACGCGGTCGAAGTGATGCCGGTTTTCGAGAAACCCGTCGATGGCGGTTACTGGGGCTACCAGACGTTGAGCTTCTTCGCTCCCGAGCTGTCGTACGCGTCGAAGCGCCGCGGGCCCGAGGTCATCGACGAGTTCAAATACATGGTCGACGTGCTGCACCAAAACGGCATCGAGGTGCTTCTCGACGTCGTCTACAACCACACCGGTGAAGGCGGCTTCTGGCGCAGCAAAATCGAACAAGACGTTTCGCCGGTGCCCACGTTTGATTCGCAACTGGTCAACTTTGACCCCAAAGAAGTGGCCGGCCTCTACGCGTACCGCGGGCTCGACAACCATGCGTATTACTCGCTGTCGCCTGACAACCAGACGTATTGGAACAACACCGGCGTCGGCAACGAGACGCGCTGCAACCACCGCCCTTTTCGCCGGCTGATTCTCGACTCGCTGCGCTACTGGGTCGAAGAGATGCACGTCGACGGCTTTCGCTTCGACCTGGCGCCCATTTTGGGTGCCAAAGATCAAGACTACAACACGTGGGACGACGTGAAGAACACGGTGCTGCAAGAGATCATCGATGACCCGCGTTTGCAAAAATACAACACCCGCATCATTGCCGAGCCGTGGGCGGCGGGCGGCTATTCGAACAGCAGCCCTCCTGAGAGCGCGCAAAATTATGGTGGCGTGCGGGTTGGCTCTTTTCCCAGCGCGGCGAACAAAGCCGGCACCGGTTGGTACGAATGGAACGGCCGCTTTCGCGACTGGTGGCGTGCGTTCATCAACTTCGACGACTTCAAGCTAAACAGCACCGAAGTGAAAGACGGAGGCTTCTTTCTCACCGGCTCTACCGACTGGTACGCGTGGAATGGGCGCAAGCCGTTTCATTCGGTGAACTTCATGACCGTGCACGACGGTTTCACCCTGTACGACTTGTTTACTTACGGCATGAAGCGCAACAAATGCGGGCCGCTCAACCCGGTGTGCTGTGATCAACCGAACAGCCCGTTCTGCGACCGCGACAGTGGTGAAAGCAACAACCGCTCACGTGACTGGGGCGCTGAAAACGAGCACCTAAAACGGCAAATGATGCGCAACGCTTACGCGGCGATGATGATTTCGCACGGCACGCCGATGATTTACGGCGGCGACGAGTGGATGCGTACGCAGCTCGGCAACAACAACGCGTACTCGCAGGGCGCTGACAATGCGTACAACTGGTTCGACTGGGGCGCTTGGGAACCGAGCCCCGAGCGCAACCGCATGTTCGATTTCGTGAAAGAGATTGTTCGCTTTCGCAAAGAGTACGGCTACGCGCTCGCACCGGCCGAATACACCACCGCCGCGCTTCCGAAGTGGAAAAGCCCCGCCAACACCGACAACGTGAACTGGGGCGGCAAAGCGGTGATGCAGCTGTACGACGACAAGTCGAAGGGCGCTCCGCTGCTGGTGCTGATTAACATGGAGCCAGGCCCGGTCGATTTTACGCTGCCGCCCGGCACGCAGTGGTCGCGGCTCTTCGACACCCAGCCGTACTTTGATTTGCCCGCCACGCTGACCCAGCTGGGAGCTGACCCGAAAAAGTCGCTCAACATCAATTTAGATGCGCCTGAAGTGGTGAACACGCCGACGTACGGGGTACCCAGCCGCTCGATGGTGGTGTTGCGCGGGCCTTCGACGTAAAGCGCCGCTCTATGAAAACATGGGTTCTGATTGGCTTCGCTTTCGGTATCGCCGCGTGCGGCAATGTGCCGCGAGAAAAATTCTGCAAAGAATATGGCGTTGCCATGTGCGCCAACAGCTGCTGTGACCAGGTCACCGCAACCGACGCCAGCCAGTGCCTCGCCGAGTGGAGCACCACGTGCGAAGCCTCATTGGTGACAGCCCTCGACGCTGGCTATGTCACATACGACGGTCAGGCCGCGGCGGCGTGCCTTGACGCGGTAAAGGCGCGCTTTGCGACGTGCCCGGGCAAGACCAACCTCACGCAGTTCAACAAGCCGGCGAGCGAGGCCTGCGAAAAATATTTGGTGGGAACCGTTCGCGAGGGCGGCAATTGCGACAGCGGAGGCACTTTTAGCGTGCGTGCCCGGCACAAGCTGTCGCTTTGCCAACGGCAACATTGGTGACCCGCGCGTGTGCAAGAAGTTGGCGAAGGCGGGCGAGGTGTGCGGCCTGAGCGCAGACTGCGAAAAGACCGCTTTCTGCGAAGCAGCGACCGACACCTGCAAAAACTTCGTCGCGGTGGGCGGAGCGTGCTCCACGGCCGATTCGAGCTGCGCCGACGCGCTGCCTTGCCTCAACGGCAAGTGTTCAGCGCGCGCCGCGTTGGGTGCAGCGTGCGATTTCGCAACCGAATGCGAAAGCGGGCACTGTCACGAGAACACGTGCGTTGACGGCAACCTGTATTGCTTTTGAGCGGTCAGCTCCAAAAAGGAGCGATGGTGAAAAAAAGATTCACTGGCAAAGCGCGTGTGGCTCTGTCGCTCCATATGCTGACAAGTCCACACTCACTTTCGGCGCTTCATCGAGAACGGGGTTGAACAGCCCGAGCCAAGCAGCACAACGGCAATACGCCGCACGCTTTGATGCCGGCGCTCTTACCCGAGCCCTGAAGTTTTGCTTTTTAATCGACGCCCGGCATCACTGACTTTTTCAAGCCGAGCACGATGGTCAGCCCGTCGAAATCGCTCACCGCGCTGGCGTTGCGTGACTTCTCATGGAGCGTTTCGCCCACCTGATACAGCTCTCCGCCCACAATCAGCCCCACGCCGTACCAGCTCAGCAAGCCAAAACGGGCCAGCTTCACGGCGTTGACAGGGTTCTTGGTCAGGTTGGCCGACAGCGCCGCGGTGGCGCCGACAATGGCCGTCGCGTCGCCGATGAGCGACACATTATTACCTACCGACTCGGGCCGCTGACGGTGCTCGGCAAAGGCGAAAACGCTCGATAGCCCAGCCGCTGCGGGAGCCGCAGTCGCCGCGCCCCTCAACAATTGGCCAGTCGTACCGTTCATCAACCGGTTGGCGGTTTTGGACGCAAAGCTCGAAGCATGGGGGTCTTCTTTGAAGGCCTGCGCCGCCGCGGCGGTGAGCGTCACCAGGCCCGAAGCGCTGCCCGTGCCGTAGCGCAGGCCGTTGAGGTAGCGGCCTTCATAAATTTCTAACACTGCACCGGCCATGCCCAACGCGTTGCCGGGGCCCCACATCACCTTCATTAAGGTCGACGTGCCGCTGAAAACCGCGGCCAACCGGCCGATGGCGTCACTGCTCGAGCCCAGCGCCTTGGTCACGCTGCCCGCGTCGAAGATAACCGCCGCCATGCGAATTGCCGCCAGTGAAGCGGTGGTGCCGAGCGCCACCTTGTGCGCGGCTTTCGCGGCGTCACGCCCTGTCTCTTCGTAGTAGCGGGCGGCCACGTGCGGCAGCGCGGGAATGACGACGGTAGCGGCGAGCTCTACGTCGAACGCCGCGTCGTCTTTGGCGAAAGCGCGGTAGAGCTTCGGGTCGGCATTGTCTTTGTCGGCCAAGACACGCTCGGCCCACGCCAACGAAGCGCCGGCCGACTGGGTGTTCGCAATCACCCGGTAGGCATTGATGACCTGCTCGACGAGCGGAGCAGAACGCGCGTCGTTGGCGAGAATCGCCTTTTCCACCAGTGGGTTGCTGAGCGCCTCGGCGGCTTTGGCGGCGGCGGTCTCGAGGGCGGCGTAGTCGGCTTGGTGATCGTGAATGAAGCGCTGGGCGGCGCTTTCGAGTTTCGCACGCGCCGGGCTGTCGGGAGCGAGCCGGGTGGGGCTGAGCAGGTCAGGGTCAATCGCCAACAGCTTCTTCAGCAGCTTCTTGTTCAACCCCTCAACCGCGCGGTGTTGTTGATCGAGCGCCTTGAGTACTTTGGTGAGAGCGGCTCGGTCGAGCTGCTTGACGGCCGCCGCCTTCGCGGGGGGAGCCGAAGGCGGCACTTGCGGCGACTGTTTTTTCTTGATGGACGAAGTCACGAAGTTGAGATGAGAAACTTAGCAGTTCTTGCGTGCCGAAGAAGTTCGACCGTATCAGCGGGTAAGGACTGGTAAACCTACACCGGCGGTAGGCTATAACGCCGCACCGTGTCAAACGGCTCCCCGACGCGTTGGCTCTTGTTATTTGGCCTGTGGGCCATAACGGCTTCGGCGCAGACCTTACCTGACCGTTTCGGCGCCGCCGGTTATTTTCGCATTCAGGCCCGCCCCGATTTTCAGGGTGGAAACGGCCGCTTAGGGCTGTGGAACCTGTATGGCCGGCTGATGAATGAAGGCCCGTACGCCATGCTCGAGCTCAAGCTCGACGTGCTACAGGCCGCGCCCGGCACCCAAGAAGCGTGGGCCAGCTTGCTCGGCCGCATTGAAGGTGGCTCGTTTCAAAACGCTGACCCAGCGGGTGGCAAGTTAGACCAATTTCGCGTCAGCGAGCTGTACGTGAAGGCGGGCAATGTGCTGCTCGAGAACGTCACGTGGCAGCTGGGCAGTCTGAAATACGAGTACGGTGATTTGGGCTTGTACGACATGCGGCCGGCCACCCTGCTCGACGACACACTCGGCGTTTCAGGTCACTACCGCGGTAACCGCGTCGACGTGTTGGTTGGTTTAGGAGACTCGGGCTTCGCAGTGCGCGGCGCCAACTATGTGCCGCTGCTCACCGGTGCGGTGGGCGTCAAGGTGCGGCTTATCGACACGCTCGAAATCGGCCTCGGCGCGCAAGGTGCCTACGAACCGTTCATCGAGGGCAACCGCAATTCGAGCTACCAGACCCCCGACATTCCTTATGACGAGCTGTACCGCGGTGAAGCGGCGCAGCGTTTCGTCGAGAGAAACCCCACGCTCGAAGGTTTGCTGCCCAGGCCGCGGCAGGCGAGCACTCCCAACATTTCGTGGCGCGCGGTGGGCTCGCTGACGTTCTCGAATTGGGGGCCCATTAAGTCGAACAGCTTCTACGTGGGTTTTCGGCGGTTGCACCCGCAGCGGTTGATGACCGAGACCTTCCGCGGGTTGGAATACGCGTTTTACGTGGCCGACTTCACGCGCGACCGCTACCAACTGCAAATGGGAGATCAGCTCAACCTCACGCTGATTCCCAACCGGTTGGAGGCGTTGGCGTCATTCATTTATGGCGACGACAGCGACCTGCAAAACACCATTGCGGCCAGTGAAGCGAACCGCACTTATTGGTCGGCGCTGCTGCGGTTGCAGCTCTACGTGACGTCGACGCTGCACATTTTGGCTGAAGGCGTGTGGGCGCAAGAGCGCTCGAAGAACGGCAACCTCTACCGGCAGCACTACGACTCGATTTTTCGCAGCACGGGCGGTGTGGCCGACTCGCGCGGCTTAGAATTTGGTGATTCGCCGCTGCGCACCACGGTGCAAGGCAAAGCAGGCGTGGTGTTGAACCCGTCGGGCTATGGCATTTTCGCGCGGCCATCGCTGCGGCTCTTGTACGGGGTGCAGTATTCGACGCAGCAGGCGGCGTTTGGCAATGCCTTCACCGAAAGCCTTGATCAATACGGTTGGTTCACGGGCGCCGAAGTGCACTGGCACCACCTGGTGTCGCTCGAAGCAGAAGGGTGGTTCTGATGCGGCGCCTGTCTTGGTTGGTGTGGTTGCTTTCGGCCAGCGCGTGCTTGGTACGCGTGCCGGTGCAGCGGCAGGCGCAACCGACTCCGGTGGCTGTCGGGGTTTGGTTAGAATCAGCCGTGCCCGCCCCTGACGAGGTGACGCGCGCCCTTGGCCAGCAGTTTGAAGAACGCAATTTGCCGGTGCGTTGGGCGGTGGCCGACGCGGCGACACCGCGTGCGGGCCGCCATGACGCAGTGTTGAAAGCGTTTCCCGACATCACCTTGCACGCTGCCATAGAGCTGCGCGCTACGTACTTCTCGCACTTGAACGGCCGCTACCGGTGGACCGTGCATGGCCAGGTGACGATGTCGCGGCAAGGCGGTACGCCTTTGGTTGAACGCTTCGAGTTGCCCGCGCTGCTCGAGTTCGAGCGTGAAGGCGAAGCGGTGGCGATTGCGCAGGTGGCCGAGGGCATCGCCAAGCGCGTGGGGGCGGTGGCTGATGCGGTGCTGGCGAGCACGGTGCCGTCGCCTAAGCCCAAGGCGGCGCAGGTAGAGCCCGATTTCATTTATTTCGCGATGGTCGACCGCTTTGCCAACGGCGACAAAAGCAATGACGCCGACGTCGATGTGTCGAACCCCACAGCTTACGCCGGAGGCGATTTGGCCGGCGTGCAGCAGCGCCTCGATTGGCTCCAGTCACTGGGCGTGCGCACGGTGTGGCTGTCTCCCATTTTCGGCATGCGCACCGCTCCGTATCACGGGTACCCGGCGTTCCACGGTTACTGGACGTACGACTGGGAGCACATCGAGCCGCGGTTCGGAGACGCGAAAGCGCTCGAGAAGCTCACTGCCGCCGCGCACCAAAAAGGCATGCGGGTGTTGCTCGACTTCGTCGTCAACCACGTGGGCCCCGACTCGCCGTGGGTGAAAGAACGGCCGAATTGGTTTCACCACCTGGGTGGTGTGACCGACTGGAACGACGCGGCGCAAATGGTGAGCCACGACGTGCACGGGCTGCCTGACTTGGCGCAAGAAAACCCTGACGTGTATGCGTACTTGTTGAAGCGGGCTGAGCAGTGGGCGCCGCTCGTCGATGGTTACCGCCTCGACGCGGTGAAGCACGCGCCGCTCGCTTTTTGGAGCCGATTCAATGCCGCGTTAAACCGCACGCAAGGCCCACGCTTCGAGTTGCTGGGTGAGTTGCTCGAGGGAAGCCCCCAAGTGCTCGCGCAGACGCAGCGTGAGGGTGGCTTCACGCGCTTGTTCGATTTTCCCCTGCACGGTGCGCTCAACGAGGTGTTCTGCCGTGGTGCCGCTCCTCTGAAATTGGCTTCGGTGCTGGCCAATGACCGGCTCTACCCCGACGCGAATTCGCTGGTGACGCTGCTCGACAACCACGACTTGCCGCGCATTGCGTCGACGTGTCAGCAAGACGTGGGCAAGGTGAGTGAAGCGATGACCGCGCTGTTTTTCATGCGCGGTGTGCCGTCGATTATTTGGGGCACTGAAGTGATGCTGACGGGCGAGAAAGACCCCGCCAATCGC
Organism: Myxococcaceae bacterium; assembly: GCA_019694575.1. Classification (GTDB taxonomy): domain Bacteria; phylum Myxococcota; class Myxococcia; order Myxococcales; family Myxococcaceae; genus JAIBBR01. The sequence continues at coordinate 7,352 of JAIBBR010000089.1, read as the reverse complement.
GCGCCCATGCGGTTTGTGCCTCACCCGTTGCAAAAGACCATTGCGCAGCTCGCGGCGGCCCGTTCGGTGACGCCCGCGCTGCTGCAGGGCGTCACTGACGTGGTGGAAGTGGGCGATGATCGCCTGGCGCTTGCACGGCAGTTCAAAGATTCAGTCGCGGTGCTGTTGGTGAACCATTCTGCGCGGCCTTATTCGCCGGCGAGCTTGTCGACGTTGGGGGTGAAGACCTGGCGCGCCGTCGACGGCACCGAGACTGACAAGGCGTCGGTGGCTCCTTTTTCAACGGTGCTCTTCACCGCGGCGGGAGCGCGTGGGCGTGATGCCGCGGTTTCGACGCGTACCGTGCGTTTCGAGGTGGCGCCGCGCGCCTTGGCCGAAGGTTTGAAGGTGGTGGGCTCAGCGCCTGAATTGGGTTTGTGGAACGTGGCCCAAGCGCCTTCACTGGTGAGTGGTTATGCCGAAGTGACGCTGCCAGAACACGCGGTGGTGGAATACAAGTTGGTACGTGCGGCGACGGGGCGACCGGTTGAATGGCAAGGCGGCGCGAATCGCTGGTTTCAAGTCGAGCGGGCAGGCCGCCCGATCGTCGTTTCTTGGGAGTAGGAGCACACATGGCAACGCCGAATGGCCGCAGAGTGGCGATTGTAAGAGGGCTGCGAACGCCCTTTTTGAAAGTAGGCACTGACTTCGCCGAGCTGACCGCGCTCGATTTGGGCCGGTTGGTGGTGCAAGAGCTGGTGCAACGCGCCGATATTGACCCGCAAGAGATTGATCAGGTCGTCTTCGGGCAGGTGATACCCACCCTCACCGCGACCAGCATTGCGCGCGAAGTGGTGATTGCCGCCGGGTTGCCGCGCCGCATTGATGCGCACACTGTCGCCAGGGCCTGCGCTACCAGCATTCAGGCGATGACCGATGCTGCGAACTCCATCGCGCTGGGCACCAGCGACGTGGCGATTGTCGGTGGCACCGAGTCGATGTCTGACGCGCCGATTTTCACCAGCCGGCCGCTGGCGCAGGCCTTGGTGCAGGCTTCGCGGGCCCGTCATTTTCCTGACAAGGTGAAGCCGTTTCAGCGGCTGAAGCCAAAAGACTTGGTGCCGGTGCCGCCGGCCATCGCCGAATATTCCACCGGCTTGTCGATGGGCGAGAGCGCCGAAAAAATGGCGAAAGAAAACGGCATTTCGCGGCACGAGCAAGACGCAATTGCGCTCGCTTCGCACCAGAACGCGGCCCAAGCGTGGAAAGAAGGCCGCTTCAACGACGAGGTGATGCACGTACCAGTGCCGCCCAAGTACCAACAGGTAACGAAGGCCGACAATATCGTGCGCGATGACGCGTCGATGGAAGCGCTCAGCCAGCTGCGCCCGGTGTTTGATCGCCGTTATGGCTCGGTGACCGCGGGCAACGCGTCTTTGCTCACTGACGGTGCCGCGGCGATGTTGATGATGAGTGAAGAGCGCGCCAAGGCCACCGGAGCCACCGTGCTCGGTTACTTGCGGGCCTACGCGTACGCCGCGACAGACCCCGCTGATCAATTGTTGCAAGGCCCGGCCTATGCCGCTCCGCTCGCGATGGACAGAGCCGGCATGTCGCTCAAAGACATTGACCTGATTGAGATGCACGAAGCGTTCGCCGCGCAGGTCGCGTCGAATATTCAGGCGTTGGCCTCGAAAGAATTTGCCGCCAAAGCGGGCCGCTCGGCACCGCTGGGCGAAATTGATCGCACCCGTTTGAATGTGAATGGCGGTTCGATTGCTCTGGGCCACCCCTTCGCGGCCACCGGAGCCCGCATTGTCACCCAGGCGCTGCGCGAGCTGAAACGCCGTAACTTGAATACCGCGTTGTGCACCGTTTGCGCCCAAGGTGGTTTGGGCGCCGCCGTGGTCTTGGAGCGTGCTTAAAGATGAATACTTCGACGAGACATTTCAAATACGCAGTCGACGGCGACGTGGGCGTCATTACCTTCGATCAAGAAGGTGAATCGGTGAATACGCTCTCACCCGAAGTGGCGAGCGAGCTCGAGACGGTGCTCACCCGCGCTGCTTCAGACGGCAACGTGCGCGCGTTGGTGATTACCAGCGGCAAGAAAGACAGCTTCATTGTGGGAGCGAAAATCGACTACCTGCAGACGTTGAAGAGCGAAGGCGATGCGCAGCAAGCGTCGCGGCAGGCGCAGGCGGGGTTTGACCGCGTCGATGCTTTCGAAAAGCCGGTGGTGGTGGCGATTCACGGCCCCTGTCTCGGCGGTGGTCTCGAGTGGGCGTTGGCGTGCGATTACCGCGTCGCCAGTGACAGCCCGAAGACGGTGCTCGGGTTTCCCGAAGTGCAGCTGGGGCTCATTCCCGGAGCGGGTGGTACGCAGCGCTTGCCCAGGCTCATCGGCGCGCAGCTGGCGATTGATCTGATTCTCACCGGCAAGAACGTGAAGCCGAAGAAGGCGCTCAAAATCGGTCTGGTTGACGAAATGGTGCCAGCGCCGATTTTGCTGTCTATCGCCAAGCGCCGTGCGCACGAGTTGGGCAACGGACAGCTGAAGCTGACGCGGGCGCGGGGGCTGGCGTTCCGTTCGGTGGGCAAGGGCCAGGGCCTGGCAGACATTTTGAAAGGCTTGGCGAACAAAGAGGCGTGGGCCGAGTTCGCGCTCGAAGACAACCCGCTTGGCCGCAAAGTGCTTTTTGATCAGGCGCGCAAGCAGTTGCTCAAGAAGACCAAGGGTCGTTACCCCGCTCCCGACAAGGCGCTCGAAGTGATTCGGGTGGGCCTCGAGAGCGGCATGAAAGAAGGGCTTGAAGCAGAAGCACAGGCCTTTGGCGAGCTGGTGAAGTCTGACGTTTCGAAGCGGTTGGTCGAAATCTTCTTCGCCACCAACGCGCTGAAGAAAGACAACGGCACGTCAGACCCCAAGGTGAAGGCCAAAGAAGTGAAGAAGCTGGCCATGCTGGGAGGCGGCTTGATGGGGGGTGGCATCGCCTATGTCACCGCGGCCACCGCGGGCTTACCGGTGCGCATCAAAGATCGCGACGACGCAGGTGTGGCGCGCGCCATGGCCCATGTGCAGGGCTTGTTCGACGAGAAGGTGAAGCGCAAGAGCTTGACGTGGCGTGAGGCGGCGGCGAAGTCAGCGTTGATCAGCGCGGGCACCGACTATGCGGGCTTCAGAACTGCCGATGTCGTCGTAGAAGCGGTGTTCGAAGACTTGAAGTTGAAGCACGAGGTGCTGCGCGAGGTCGAAAAAGCGTGCCGGCCCGACACAGTCTTTGCGTCGAACACGTCGAGCTTGCCGATTACCGACATTGCCAAGGGCTCCGCCCACCCCGAGACGGTTATCGGCATGCATTATTTCTCGCCGGTCCACAAAATGCCGTTGCTTGAAGTCATTGCCCACAAAGGTACGGCTCCGTGGGTAGTGGCGACGTGCGTCGAGCTCGGTCGTCGCCAGGGCAAGACGGTGATTGTGGTGAACGACGGCGCGGGCTTTTACACCTCGCGCATTTTGGCGCCGTACATGAATGAGGCCGCCCACTTGCTGGCCGAAGGAGCAGACATTGCAGACCTCGACAAGGCGCTGGTCGACTTCGGCTTTCCCGTGGGGCCGGTGACGCTGCTCGACGAAGTAGGCATCGACGTGGCTGGCAAAGTCGGCAAAATCATGCACCAGGCGTTTGGTGAGCGCATGAAGCCTCCGGGCACCACCGAGGTGTTGCTCGCCGATGGGCGCTTGGGCCGCAAGGCGAAGAAGGGCTTTTACACCTACGACGGCAAGAAGAAAGACGTCGACGAGAGCGTGTATGGGCTGCTCCCCGGTGGGAAAAACCGCAAGCGGTTAGATCGGTCAGAAATGGCAGAGCGCTGCGTGCTGCAGTTCGTGAACGAAGCGATTCGTACGTTGGGCGAAGGCGTGCTGCGTTCGCCGCGCGACGGAGACATCGGCGCGGTGTTTGGTTTGGGTTTTCCTCCCTTTCACGGTGGCCCGTTTCGTTATGCCGACACGCAAGGGCCGGGCAAAATTTTGGAGCGCACCGAGCACTACCAAGAGAAGTTGGGCGCGCGTTTCGAGCCGGCGCCGCTGCTCGTCGAATACGTCAAAGCAGGTCGCCGGTTCTATTAAGTGACACCGGCCCTGCGCGCTTTTGATTCTTTGCCCTTGGCGGAGCGGCTCTTCGTGCGCGCCCGGCTGTGGACAGCGCCATTGCTGACGATGGCGGAGCAAATGCCGAAGGGCCGGCTGCTCGATGTGGGCTGCGGTCACGGGGTGTTGACGGCGTTGCTGGCGTATCAACGTGAAGATCGGCAAGTCGTGGCGCTAGACCCTGACACCCGCAAAACCGGGTGGGCGCGCGCGTCGGTGGGGCGGCTGCCGAACGTGACGGTCGAGAGCGCCACCCTCGAGGCGTTGGCACAAACGCAAGCGGGCCTGTTCGACGCCGCCGCGGTGGCCGACGTGATGTACCTGCTGCCTTTGGACGCGTGGGTGGGTTTTCTTAAGGCGATTCGCACGTTGCTCAAACCCAGCGGCAAGCTCTATTTGAAAGAGGCCGAAGCCGACGGCTCGTGGCGTGAGTTGAAGTGCATGGCTCAAGAGCGGGTAATGGTGCAGTTGCTTGGCCGCACGCATTCGAGTGGGGCGCTGAAAATTTTGTCTCGTGACAAAATGCGCGAGCTGATTTCTGCCGCGGGGTTTCGCGTCACCTGTGAACAGTCGTTGTCACGTGGGTACACCACCCCTCACGTGCTCTTTGTGGGTGAGTGTGCTTAGGTTCGCCGCCGCTGAGCAAAGGGGCGTTTCGGGTCTTTCGCAGGGAAAGCAAAAGCCCGAACCAAATGCGAGGTGGTTTCATGAAACAGACGCTCCTGTTGGCTTCGATTGTTTTTTTCGTGGCGGGTTGTTCATGCAGCAACACAGGCGATACGCCGTGCGCGAACACCAGCGAATGCCCCGCGAAGTCAGTGTGCTTGGCTGGCTTTTGCAAAGAGAGCACCGGCGCTTCGTGCACCAAGCCCGCTGACTGCGGCCTCAATGAGCAATGCGTGTCGGGTTTGTGCGTAGCGGGAGGCACCGGCGGAGGCACGGGAGGTGGCGGCGGCACCATGGTGATGACCGGTACCGGTTGTGACCCCAACCGCTCCGACAACGCGACGCGCGATTCTGACTGCGATGGGCTCAATGACGCCGAAGAATATTCGACGGTGTATGGCGGCACGAGCCACACTGACCCTTGCTATGGCGACACTGATCACGACGGCATTCTCGACGGTGTCGAGATGGGCCGCACCAGCACCGTGGCGCAGTGCTCAGGCTTCGTGGCCGACGCTGACCCCACGAGCAAGACAGACCCCACCTCGAAAGATTCTGATGGCGACACGCTAGAAGACGGCGCTGAAGACAAGAACCGCGATGGCCGGGTCGACCCTGGTGAGTCGAACCCCACGCGCGTCGATTCTGATTGCGACGGTATCAGCGACGCCGACGAAGTGAATGGCACCAAGGGTTGCGCGACTGATCCGCTGAAAGTCGACACCGACGGTGACGGCTTGCCTGACGGCGTGGAGCAGGGTGTGCAAGCGCCGGGCGCTGACAACGGCACGTGCAAGTACTCCGCGACGCTGTTCGACACCGATACGGCGACGAAGACCAATGCGTGCGGTGAAGACAGCGACGGCGACGGCGTGATGGACGGCGCCGAAGACGGCAACCACAACGGCAAGGTCGACATGGGCGAATTAGACCCCAAAGCGCCGGGTGACGCGGCGGGGCCGGCACAGACTGCGTGCGCCACCGGCAACTTGCGACCGGTGACGATTCATTCTACCGGCTACGGCGACGTCGAATTGGCGTTGGCTCCTTCGTTTGCCGACGTGAGCAAGGTCGGCGACGGCATGGCTGAGCGGGGCATCGCCTTCTATGACCCGACCAATCAAATTGCCGGCTTCGTTATTTCAGTGACACCCGCCGGTAACGACGCGAATGCCGATGAAGCGTTGGGCCGGGTGAAGTTGGGCTCGGTGTCTGGCTCGTTGGTGCAGAACTTCACCACGTGGGACAACTTCGCCCAGTCGGTGCGTGCCACGTATGATCACCATGGCCCGGGCGACTTGAAGACGCGCGTGAATGATGTGCTCAAAGCGTACTTGGGCGGTGGTGCGACGGGTTTGCTCGCCAATGCTGCCTCGGTGAGCGGCCCGTACAAAGTACAGGCTGAGTACGTGCGGCGCACCGGCACGCGCTCTTTGGTGTTGGTGGCGATAACCCCGGCCGCCTCGTACAGCGGGCAACAGCTCTTTCGCGTCGACGACACCGCGGGTGGCACCGCGTTGGCGCAATTCGGTGACTTCACCGCGACGGGCTGCGAAGTGTTCGCCGCTTCGGTCAATGCCAAGGTCGACTTCTTGTGGGTGGTCGACGACTCTTGCTCGATGGCTGATTCGCAAGACGCGGTGGGCAACGCCGGCAACCTCTTCGCGCAAAAGCTCACCACCGCCGGTCTTGACTGGCGCGCGGGAGCCGTCACCACCAGCTTCTACGCCGATTCTTCTGCGTTTCGCGGGTTCACCAATGCGTCGAACATCATGAAGACATGGTTTGACAAAAACAGCGTCAATTGGTTCGGCACCGACGGGTTCGCGACCGAAGAAGCGCTCGTGTCGACACAATCGTACGTGCAGAACACGTTGTTCCCGCGCACCAACGATCCCAGTCAGAACAAGCTGCGCGACGGAGCGAGCCTGCATTTGATTGTGCTCAGCGACACCGAAGATCAATCGCCGGGTAGCGCGATGACCTACGCCAGTTATTTCATGAACTACGACGGCTCAGGCGCGAAGGCGACGGTGCATGGCATTCTTTGCCCTGAAGGCACCAGCTGCAATGACGAAGACACTGTAGGCACGCCTGGGCGCGTGCAGAGCGCCATTCGCACCACCGGCGGAGTGATTGGCGACATCAACGTGTTTCAGGGCACCTCGACGCAAGACCGGGCCCAGCAGGCCAACACCATTGACGCAATTGTGAGCGCGGCGATTGGCGGCACCGGCCACCAGCTGACGCGCCCGCCCATCAACGCCACCATCAAAGTGGCGATTGAGCCGAACGGTACCAAGGGCACGTGTTTCGTGAACGATGTGCCGCGTGATCGCAACAACGGCTGGGACATCGACTCCGCCACGCGCCGCATGGTGTTTTACGGCAACTGCATACCCAAGCAGGCGGGCATCAAGGTCGCTGTCTCGTACAAGTACTGGAACGACAACAGCCCTGATGTGTCGGGAGACCCCTGCGGCGGCATGTGCGTCGCGCCTTACGTGTGCGAGCCGGGCACCAAGGCGTGTGTCTGCGCGCCCAATTGCGGAGG
>JAIBBR010000088.1 GCA_019694575.1 Myxococcaceae bacterium | reverse complement strand
TAGCTGGTCTATTTAGAGGCACTTACATGAGCTCGCACTTGCTCAAGAGATTGGCGCCGGGAATCTCTGCCAAGTTCAACCTTGGTGTTGATCTCATGTGGTTTTGGACCGCGACGGTGCTCGCGTCGATTTGGTCGGGGCGCTGGGGCACGTCTTCGAGCTCTGACCTGGCGACATTTCTGACCGTGGCCACCATTGCGTGGCTGCTCACCGCTACCTCGCTGCGACATTATGACCCGGCGTCTGACCGCGACGTGATGGACGACGCGGCAATGGTTTCGGTCTTGGTGCTCGCCGTCACCACCGTGCTGGCGTTGATTTCGCTCGCCACACCCAACACGGGCACCTTGCCGCGCTTACCCGAATTTCTGGTGTTGATGTGGCCGACGCTGTTGGCATTGAGGCTGCTCGTCTTTCGCCACATTGCCGCGCGTGAAGCCCCGCTCGACGAAGTGTTGATTGTGGGCGTGGGCGCGATGGGCCGCTTCACAGCTGAAGACATCATCAAAAAGGGCCGGCGTCATGTGGTCGGCTTCATGCGCTTCGATGACGAGAAAGAGCCCGAGTCGCTCAGTGCTCCATTCATGGGCCCGGTGAGCGAGCTGGAGCAGCTGTTGCGCACGGTGGCGGTGAGCGAAGTGTACGTGGCGGGTAACTCGCTCAAGCACGGCGAAGCAATGCAGGCGGCCATTAAAGTCTGCGAGAAATTCGGCATTCCCTTTGCGCTGCCGGCGTACCCCTTTCGGTTAGACCGCGCGCGCCCCGTGGCGAGCAAGACCATTGCCGATGGCTATGTGCATTACGTGTCTATCGACGTGAAGCCGGGGCAAATGGCGTTGAAGCGGCTGTTCGACATCGTGCTGTCGTCGTTGGCGTTGTGGGCGTTGTTGCCGCTCTTCACCGTGGTCGCGGTGCTCATCAAGCTCACTTCGCGCGGGCCGATTTTGTTTCGCCAACACCGGGTGGGGCTCTACGGCAAGTCGTTCAACATGCTGAAGTTTCGGTCAATGGTGATTAACGCCGAAGAGCTGAAGGCCAAGCTCGAGAAGCTGAACGAGCAGGCGGGCCCGGTCTTCAAGATGAAGAATGACCCGCGCGTCACCGGCATTGGGCGATTCATTCGTAAGTTCTCTATCGATGAGTTGCCGCAGCTGGTGAACGTGTTGCGCGGTGACATGAGCATCGTCGGCCCACGTCCTCCGGTGCCTCCCGAAGTGGCGAAGTACGAAGCCTGGCAGCGCCGCCGTTTGTCAGTGCGCCCGGGGCTGACCTGCATTTGGCAGGTGTCAGGCCGCAATCAGATTTCGTTCGACCAGTGGATGTACATGGACATGGAGTACATTGATCACTGGAGCCTGCGGAACGACGTCAGCTTGATTTTGAAGACGTTCCCCGTGGTGTTTACCGGGCGTGGAGCGAGTTGAACGGCCCCCGTTTTGAGCTGGGTGCCGGTGAAGCCCGACGAACTTGGCTTCGCTGGGGAGGTCTGGGCATTCATCGTGCGGTGCGGCGAATTTCAGAACTCAGCGACGCAGCCGAACGGAAATGATGAAAAAACTTCGCTTCATGCAGGTGGTGCAAGAGAAAACAGCTACGCGCTTTTGCGCAGCGCGCGAGCCTGCGGCATCAGCATGCCGCGCACCGACAAGTCTTCGTCCAAGTCTTCCCAGTGAATGCCGATGCCATGGCCAATGAGGCGCCAGTCGGCGAGTTGCGCCGCGGTGGCGTCTCGCAGCTTGGGAAACCACTCCAACGGAATGGAGACAGTGCGCCCGTCTTCGAGGCGCACCGTCAGCTGGCCGCCCACGGCTTCCACCGAGACGGCGCGGGGCTCTTCAGGGGCTGAAGTACTCATGCCATTGCTCCAGGAATTGCTTTTGGTGCTTCTCGTGGACGTGCGGCGGTTCCATCCCCTCGTTGCTGAAGAAGAAAAAGCGAAACCCCTCAATGACAAGCAGCGTCGGCACAGGTGCGGCAAGGTACCACGCCGCGCTACGCTTCGCGCCCATGCTTGCCGCTGCCAAACCACTGCGCTTGGGAGGCGAGAAGGGCGCTGGATGCGCCGGGCCGTTACCGTGGGCTTGTGTTGAACGGCATGAGGACTGCCAGCAGCACCAGCCACACCACCACCGCGACGCCGTAAAGTGCGACCGCCGCGGCGATTTTGAGCGCCTTCGACTCGGTGCGCTTGGCGATGAACACCGCCAGTAGCCCCGCGCCTGCGCCCAATAGCGCGAGAAACAAGCCGCCGAAAATGGCCAGCACTGGAGCGGGCGCGAGATACGCCATCGCCGCCGCGGTTTTTTCGGCCTCGGTAATCAACCGCTCACTGCACGGTTGGCAATGCACCCGGTCGGGCCCCGCGCATTGGACACAGACGAAAGTGCCGCAGCGCGCGCACGCTGATGAAGCAGCGGCTCCATGTGCCGCGCACAAACTCCCTGCCGCGGCCGGAGAAGGCGTTACCAGCTTGTTCGTCGGAGGCACTTTGTCGCCGTCGTGGCTGAACAATTCAGTTTTCGGTGCGAGAAAACCCTTGGTGCGAACGAGCCGGTACGTCGTGCCATCGACGGGAATGTCCCACGTGCCCTGGCTGGCCAGCTTCTGTTCATGCTCCACTTGGCCGTTGTGCTTCACCACCAATTTCCCAGAAGGAAATGCCGCTCCGAACTCGAGACGGCGTCCTGCGACTGACCAACCCTGTGGCATCGAGCTGCTCCTCCCTTATGCAGACGCGAAAGCTTGGCATGGGTTGCAGCCCAAACGCGTGGACTTTGCTACCGGCTTCTCCAGCAAGCCGTGCTAAGCGTACGCGGGCGATGACACGACTGCTTCCCTTCGCCTTGACCTTGGTTGCGCTCACGGGCTGCTACCGCAGCTCAGGCGTCTTCATTCCCATCGACGAGTACAAAGACCTGACTGTCGAAGGCGAGTACATCATTCGGCCTGGCGACATGCTCAACGTGCGCGTGTTTCAACAAGAGCCCATGTCGGCTCGCACCCGCGTGCGCGCTGACGGCAAAATTTCGCTGCCCTTTTTGAACGACGTTACGGCGGCGGGCTATTCGCCGGTGGTGCTCTCACAGCAGCTGCAAACGCGCCTGAAAGACTACATCAACAACCCGGTGGTCACCATTTCGCTCGAAGAAGTGCGGCCCGTGCAAGTGTCTGTGTTGGGTGAAGTGCCCCGCCCCGGTGTGTACGGTTTAGACACCGGCTCAGGCGTGCTGCAGGCGCTCGCCAGCGCGGGTGGCTTCACTGCTTTTGCATACAAAGAAATTTTCGTGCTGCGCACTGAGAACCCGGCCGAAGCGCCCAAACGCATTCGCTTTAATTACGACGCGTTGACCGAGTCCACCGGTAAGGGCCCGCTCTTCAAGCTCAAACCGGGCGACGTCGTCGTCGTGGAGTAACGCGTGCTCGCCCCGGCGTCGCTGCTGCTCTTCATCGCGCTGGGCGATACCCACTTCAAGTGGACCGCCGCGGTACGCAGCGAAGTGCGCGCACGTTCACCGTACGTCGGTGAACCCGTCACCACGAAAGCCGTGCCCGACTTAGAAATAGCGCCCACGTTGGCGGGTTTGCTCGAGTCGGGCCGGTTGCAGGGCGAATTTGCTTATTCGCCTTCGTTTCGCGTGCGTGACCCCAACACCCAAGCGCGGTTAGATCAGTCGCACCGTGTCGCGGTGGGGTTACGTGAGCGCAGCGAGCGCCGCTTTCGCCCGTACTTGACCGGCACCTTCAGTTACGGAGTCACTGACACCTACTCCATTGCCACGCAGGCGGGCCAGGGTGGGTTGGCGCCAGTGCCGGTCGATATTGGCGTCATTCCCCAAGCGGCCATTGTGCGCGACATTCAGGGCGACGTGACGGGAGGCGCCGACGTGCGGCTCACAGCGCGAACGACGTTGGGCTTGTTGCTCGGCTGGTCGCGGGGGGGCGGCGCTGACGTTGAATCGCGCGTGGTTTTGCCTCTGCAAACGGTGATTCGCGCCGAAGCGCGTGTTTCGCAGACGCTCACGCCGCGTGACACCTGGGGCTTCGCGGCGCGGTTTCGTTCGGCGGTTTTTTCGAACAGCAACGAAGCCCGCACTTTCGAAGCGGTGGGCAACTACCGCCGACAACTGTGGGAAAGCACCGCGCTCGAGCTGCAAGCCGGCGCGGCAGCGGCATATGGGCGGCCCAATGTCGACGCGCCCGAAAAGCTGGTCGGTTTGCCTTTGCTGGGAGCGACTTTGAGCCACACGTCGCGATGGGGCCAAGTACCGGTGAATGTGTACGTCGGAGGGTTGCTCACGCCGTTCATCGACCGTTTCGTGGGCACTGTTTACGAGCGGCTCGAAGGCTTCGCCGGCGGCAGTTGGACCTTGCGTGAAGGCTGGGTGGCGCAATTGCGCGCTGGCATTTCTCGTGCGCTCGACAAAGGTTTTTCTCAAGGTTTCAACACCGGTTACGGCGAAGTGGCCGTAGGCTATGAGCGGGTGCGGTGGTGGAGAGTTGACTTCATCGGCCGTGGATCCAGGGTAGAGTCCATTTCTTCTTTAGAAGACGCCACGGTTTCAGTGCCGGCGTTTCAGTGGGCAGTGGGTTTATCGGTGACGTTTCGAGGCGAAGGAGCTCTGTAGATGGTTGCGAAGGGTAACTCCGTGGCGAAGACGGCGCTTTTGGTAGAAGACGACCCGCCGTTGCGCAAGTTGGTTCACGGCTACCTCAAGTTGCTCAAGTTCGAAGTCACTGAAGTGCCTGACGGCCGCCGGGCGATGGGCGCGCTCAAGGAGCACAAGTTCGACCTCATCGTGCTCGACTTGATGCTGCCTGAATCGTCTGGCTACGACGTGCTGGAGTACTTGCAGAAACAGGGCGGTGTCACCACGCCAGTGCTGATGATGAGCGCCCGCTCGCTGCCTGAAGACCGCGCCCATGCCGAAGAGCTCGGCGCCCGGCTCTATTTGATAAAGCCGTTCACCCGCGCAGATTTTTCGAAGGCCGTGGCCAGCGTGGTCGAGGCCCGGCCGTGAATAAAGCCGCCACCGCGCATACCCAAATTGATTTGCCGTCGGCGCTTGATACCGAGTTGGCTCGGTTGTGGTTTGCCGCGCTGAAGAAAGAATGGTCATCGCTCGCGGTGTTGCCGGCCCACGCGCAAGGCTCTGCTGCGGCCGTGGCCAAGGGTTTGGCCAAGGTGGCGGCGCAGCACCGTGACAATGCGATTCGGCTCATCTCGGCTGAAGGCGCCGATGTGGCGGCCACTTCTCGGGTGATTATCGATTTGACGCAGCATGTGGCGCACGGCGGCGTGGCGATTGTGGTGCTTGATTCGGTGCTGTCGAACCCGGCGGGTATTCCCATTGCGATGGCGACTGACGCCGCGCTGTTGTGCGTTGAGCTCGGCGTGGCTGACGTGGCGGCGGCGCAAAAAACGATGGAAATCATTGGCGCCTCTCGGTTTTTGGGCGCGGTGACGCACTCGTCGAAGAAATAATTTTCCCATGAGCAGAAGAACCAAAATCTCCGCTCAAATCTCTGTAACCACGCGTCTGTTACTGGAAAAGTATGCGACAGATACACCTGTGCGGCGCAGTGTTTTTGGGTTTGACGTTCGCTACATGCAGCAAGCGCGAATTTCAAGCGGGTGACAATCCAGAGTGCTTTTGGGCCAGTTGCTGCAACGGTGGCTGGTTTTGGAACGGCCAAACCTGCGCGCATCTCGTACCGCCCTACTGCGGCTGTATTTGCGAAGGCCCTTCTCCGTTTAGCTACCAGACGCTCGAGGCGTGCCAGGCTCAGCACCCGGCTGCGGCAGCGCAGCGTTAACACTTCTTCACCGACAGCTTCGTTTTCCCTTCACACACGCTGCGTACTTTTCCTTCGCATACGGGCGATGCGTTCATGCACTCGCCTTCACCAGAAGGAGAAGCACACATGTTCGGTTTCATTGTCGGTACGTTGTGTCTCATCGGCCTCATCAAAGTGGCCAAGGGGCATTGGGGTTGGCGCCACGGCCACGGCCACGGCCACGGCATGGGGCGCTACGGCCACATGCGCGAGTGGATGCTGCGCAAGCTCTACCAGCGCCTCGACACCACGGCGGGGCAAGAGAAAGTCATCGCTCAAGTCTTCACCGACTTAGAGCGCGAGGCGATGAACTTGAAAGACGAGGCGCGCCGTTCACGCGGTGATTTGGCGTGGGCGATGCGGGCCGAAGTCTTCGACGCCGCTCCGCTGAACGAGAGCTTCAAGAAGCAAAAAGACGGCGTTGAAGCGATGCACAAGGCGGTGCTCGAAGGCGCGCAGAAAATTCACGAAGTGCTTTCGCCCCAACAGCGCCTGCTCGCCAGCGAAATGATTGAGCACGGTTTTCATGGTGGGCATTGCGGCCACCACCGCTCGTGGCGCCGCGACCGTTTTTCCACCCCTCCTGCGCAACCCGTGCAGCTTTAATTTTTTTCTGAATGAAAGGAACGAACGTCATGCGTAAAGGTTTGATGGTGTTGTTGGGCTTGGGAGTGGTGCTGGGTTACGGCTCGACGATTGCCCGGGCGGGCCATTATCGGCAAGGTTGCTACGAGCGGTGGAGCCAGCGTTACGACGATGAACGCGCCCGGTGGAACGCGCCCGCGGCCCCGGTCGTGGTGAGCGCGCCAGCTGCTCCAGCCGTGGCTCCGTCGGGCCCTTTGGTGGTGGCTCCACAGGCAGCAGCGCCGGCGCCCGCAGCGGCTCCGTTGGTGATTGTGATTCCCATCAATGGGCAGGCGCAGGCGGCCACGCCTCTGGTGGTGCCGGTGCCCAGCGCGGCCATCAACAACGTGCCAGCGACGAGCGCTTCGCCTTCAGCGGGACCGCAGTAAAGTGAAAAGCCACCATGGCCTCGCGGGTGTTGCTGATAGATGACGATGTGCGGTTGCCTGAGCTGCTCCAGTCGTACCTGGGGCAGCAAGGGGTGACACTCGCCACGGCGCCAGACGGTTTGAAGGGCCTCGCCGCGCTTGAACAGGGCGCCTTCGACGCGGTGCTGCTCGACGTGATGATGCCGGGCATTGACGGGTTAGAAGTGCTCAAGCGCATTCGCCTGAAGAGCCGCGTACCGGTGCTGATGTTGACCGCGCGCGGTGACGAGACCGACCGGGTGGTGGGTTTAGAGCTCGGCGCTGACGATTACATACCCAAGCCATTCAGCCCCCGCGAGCTCTTGGCGCGCTTGAAAGCGGTACTGCGTCGGGCGCAGCCAGGCTCGCATTCAGAGAAGCTGGCGGTGGGGGCATTGGTGGTCGACACCGCGTCGCGCGAGGTGATGCAGAGAGACGAGCGCATCGACTTGACGGGCATCGAGTTCGACTTGTTGGTGGCGCTGGTACGTCGCGCGGGCCGCGTCATTCCCCGCGATGCGTTGCTGTCAGAAGCAGGCCGGGGAGACGTGGTGGTGTCAGAGCGCACCGTCGACGTGCACATTTCGCATTTGCGGCAGAAACTGAAAGACGACCCGCCCAAGCTCATTAAAACCGTGCGCGGCGTGGGTTACGTCTTGGCGAAAGACTAGCGCATGCGTGGCCGCTGGCGTCACCGCAGAGAATATTGGCATGGGCGTTGGCACCACCACGGCCATCGCTCAACGCACCACTTTCACGCGCGCAGTGGTTTGCGTCGTCGCATTTTTGGTTGGTTCGCGGGTGCCATCATCACCACCGCGCTGCTGTTGGTGGGCGTGTTTTTCGTGTTAGGGCTCTTTCGCCCTTCTACCTGGTCGCAAGACTTCGAGCGCGGGCGCGCGTGGGTGGGCAAGCAAGCCGCGCGGGTATGGGACGACCCCGCTGAACGGCTGCGGTTCGCTGAAGAAGCCGCTGCCGACTTTGACCTTCAGCTCGACCTGAAAGACGCACGTGGCAACGTGTTTCATTCGGCGCGTGGTGGCTGCGCCAAAAACCGTGCGTTGGAGATACCCATTGTGCGTGACGGTGCCCGCTTGGGCAGCATTTCGGTGTGTCAGACGCCGGGCGCCCGTGCGCAGCCGAGCCGGTTGTTGATTGCGCTGGCGTGCGTGGTGGCCGGTTTGTGGATGGCGACGGGAAGAATTGCGCGGCGGTTGTCGCGGCCGCTCGATGAATTGGCCCAAGTGGCGCGTGACATTGGGCAGGGCAATTTGAAGGCGAGGGCGGGTACATCGTGTCACCAGCCCGATGAGTTCGGCGTGGTGGCCGAAGCGATGAACGACATGGCCGCGCGCATCGAGCGGCAGTTGAAAGAGCAGGGTGAATTGTTGGCGGCGGTTTCGCACGAAATGCGTACTCCGCTCGCCCGCATGCGCATTTTGACCGAGCTGGGCCGCAACAAAGGCGCGCCTGACAAAATGTGCGATGACTTAGACCGCGAAGTCGTCGAAATGGACGCGCTGGTGGGCCAGTTGCTGGCCAATGCCCGGCTCGAATTCGGAGACTTGAACAAGCGTTCACTTTCGGCGCGTGAAGCGGCGACGCAGGCGTTGGAACGCGCGGGCTTACCGGTTGAGGCGCTCAAAGTCGAAGGGGGTGAGCACACGGTGAACGCCGACCCCACGCTGCTGGCGCGGGCGTTGGTCAACTTGCTCGACAACGCGCGCAAGCACGGTACGGCGTTAGAGGCGGTGACGGTGCGCACCCCAGTGCCTGGCCGGGTGCAGTTCGTGGTGACTGACAAGGGCCCGGGCTTTGCCCCGGAGCAGCTCGAAAACGCGTTTCAGCCGTTTCAACGCGCCAACGGCTCAGAGCGTAAAGACGGTTTGGGCCTGGGTCTGTCGCTGGTACGGCGCATCGCCGAAGCGCACGGTGGGCGGGCTTGGGCACGTAACCGCGAGCAGGGCGGCGCAGAAGTCGGCTTCGAGCTGTCGGCTTAGTTGTTTTTGGCGCCGTCGGCGATCCACTCGCGAACGAGTTCTAACCGTTCGGCTTCGAGCGGCTCACCAGACGGCATCGATTCGCCAGCGTCGGCCCCGTACTGCCGCAGCTCGGCCGTGGTCTTGGTTAATTTCAAATAAAGAAACGACTCGTCAGGTTTGCCGGGAACAACGAGCTTCATCGTCGGTACGAGCGGTGACGGCACGTTGACGATTTTCGAATGAGTGTCTGTGTTGAGCACCAAGTCACCCGCGCCTTTGGGAGGGTTGTGGCAGGTGCCGAAGGCGCAGCTGGGAGTGAAGACTTTCGCCTGCACCGTGGCAAGCGACGCAGGCCCACCACACGAAAACCAGAGCGCTGTTAGAACAAGAGCGGCGTAACGTTTCATGAGACGTCAGTTGTAAATAAAATCGAAAACGAAAGTCCGCTTTGTTTGCTCACCGGCCTTTATTTCAAAGAGGTTGGTGCGTGGGTATGCCGCGGGGTCGCCGCTGTCAGGACGCGAAGGGTTGCCTGGGTTGTTGTCTAAGTCAAAGTACCCAAGAATCGTGTACTGGCCTGCCGCCAGCCCTTCGATGACGACTTCGGCCTCGCTGGCCATCGCGGTGCGTACGTCAACCGCGGTTGCGGGTATGTCGGCCGCCGCCGTCGAATTGGTGCGAGGCCCGGTGATGCCGACGTCTTCTGAAAGATAAATAGCCCCGTACACAGTACCAATGAGCGGGTCTTTCAGTGCCGGGTTGTTGCGCACCCCATCAGTAACGGCGAACTTGAGTTTCACCGAGCCGGTGGTGGCGACAGGTGGTGTTGCCCCGCAACTGAGAAGAAACAAACCGAACACGAACGAAATGGAGCGCACAGTCTATTCCGTTTTTTCATTCTTGGCGCAGACGATTGGCTTTTCGGTGCCAGTGATCAGCGCAAAGCCAGTGCACATCTCAGAGGGAAAATGAATCGTCTTGTCGGTATCGTTGTTCCACGTGCAAGTCGTTCGCAAAATCGAATTTTTCGCCAGCTTGAGCGGCGCGCTCAGATACAGATTCACTGGCGGGGCATCGCGGTATTCCGGCTTCCACTGGTCGACTGAATACAACGTGGTGAGGTGATCAAGGTCGGGTCCATGCTCGAATTTGAAGGTCTGACCCCACTCGTGCATATGGCCACCCAACTCCATTACCTCTACGTCCTGCGGAATCGTGCAGTCATAGGTTTTCGTGATGCCGGTCGAATTTGGAGGCAAATCAACGAGGTAATCGTTGGCGATAAACGCTGAAGCCCAAGTTTTCACCGACGACATCGGCATTTTCTTGAGTCGGATTACGTCGCGGGTGCGGATCGGCACCGAACCCGTGTTCACATAGTGCATCTGAGCGACAACGACGGTGCCCTTGGTGAGCTTAGCGCCGTAAGTATCTGGGTAAGATTTCCCGATGGGAATGGAAAGGGGCTCGAACCCGGTCATTTGGGTACAGTCGTAGTGCGTACCCACCCGACTGGCATTTTTTCCAGCGAGCGGAATGATGTGGTGACCATACTTGCCTTGCATGAAAATCATGTCGTTGTAGGCGATATCTTCGCCTTCGTAGATCATGTCGTTGCAAAACATTTTGTCTTCGCCTGGCTGAATGATCTCTTCGTTAGTAACGAAGTCCACATATGCAGGATCTGGATCAGGAATTGCTACGCGTACGTCGCGAATGTCTGTTTCACCAGAAGGGCTGGAACCACAACCCACGAGCGCCAAACCGAAAGCAACGACGGGTGCGAGAAGTTTCATCGCCACACTGCCTTTCGTTGAATTGCAGGAAGAGGAACGGCTGTCTAGCAGCCCAAATCAGAAACCTCAACGCCGGTGCAGTGTGCGCAGACGATTTACCGATGTGCGACATGTCGGTGTTCAGCTGATTACGTTCAATTTGATACCGCTCTTCTTCTTCTCGCTCTCGTCAGGCGGCTCGGCTTCCATGCTCAGGGCCAACTCGAGCAAATCGAGCAGCGCGGCCTTGGCGTCATCGTCATTGGCAGGCGCTGACAGCACCACTTCAATGGGCAGCCGCTCTTCACTGGGCACCGGTTCAGGGTCGATGGCCTGGCCTTTGTCATCGAGCTCTTCGACCAGCAAATCGCCGTCTTTATGAATCGTGTAGCGCCGTCGCATGGCAGTCATCTTAGGCGCCGTAGCATGAATGCGAGCGGGTCTGCCGGGTGGCGTTCAGAAGTAACGAGAAATGCCACGGCTTTGAAGACTCAAGGTACTGAAGATAATTGTTGAATTTGTCAGCATTTGCAGTTCGCGAATAGCGAATATAAAAATCTAAACAAGATGCACTTGAAACCCCAAGACGTGCTCATCGCGCTGCGGCTCGCGGCGATGGGCGATGAGCCACGGCCTCCCTTTGCTGCGCTTGCGCGTGAACTCGGCATCAGCGTGTCTGAAACCCACGCCGGCATCGAGCGGCTCAAACGGTGTGCCTTGATGAACCCTGTTCTCGACCGGGTCGACCGTTCGGCGCTGCGCAATTTTCTGGTGCATGGGTTGCGCCACGTTTTCCCCGCGGTGCTGGGAGCAGAGAGCAAAGGTGTTCCCACCGCGGCGAGTGCGTCGCCTCTCAAGGGGCAGTTAGTCAGCGAAGCACGCGTGTGGAAGAGCGGGCGGGGTGACGTACGAGGGCGCGCGGTTGAACCGTTGTACCCAAGCGTGCCTGAAGCGGCCAAAAAAAACCGCACGTTGCATGAGCTCTTGGCGCTCGCCGACGCGCTGCGAATTGGGCAAGCCCGTGAACGCAAGTTGGCCGTAGCCGAATTGGAAAAACGGCTCTGATGCGCTCCCGTGATTTGGTGCTTCGGGCGTTGGCCGAAGTGGCCCGCGGGCTGGGGGCTGAATTGCCCAAAGTTGTCTTCGTGGGAGGCGCCGTGGCGGCGCTCTATGAAGAACTCGAGCTCGACATTCGACCCACGAATGATGTCGACGTTATCTCTGCTGTCTCGCTGCCTGAGTACTACGCACTCATCGACCGCTTGCGCGCCCGTGGGTTTAAACCAAGCGCTGTGCCCGACAGCCCCTTGTGTCGTCTGGTGCTTGACAATCATTTCGTCGTCGACGTGATGCCCATTGACCCTCGGGTGCTCGGCTTCTCGAACCGGTGGTACAAAGACGCGGCACGCAACGCGCAGAGTTACACGTTGCCCGACGGCACGAAAGTGAAGGCGATTTCACCGCTCTATTTCGTGGCCACCAAGCTCGAAGCCTTCAAAGACCGAGGTCAAGGCGACTTTCGCAGCAGCCATGACCTCGAAGACCTGCTCCTCGTGCTCGGGCAAAGTGAAGCATTGCGAAAACAGGTTGAAGCTGCGACGAACCCCGTCACCACGTATGTGCGTGACACGTTGAAGCGGTTGACCTCGTCACGTGATTTCGTCGATGCCATTCCCGGTTGCTTCGTAGGCAGTGATGACGCGCAAGAAATGGCCACGGTGCTCACGCACTGGGCTTTACGCTTGCGTCACTTGTCGAAACGGTAACCCTGGCCTCTCACCGTGACGAAATGTTTCGGGTTTTCAGGGTCAGGCTCGAGTTTCTGCCGCAGTTGGCTGACGAAATTGTCTACCGTGCGCGCGGTGCCTTCGTAGCCATAGCCCCACACCGCGGCGAGTAAGTCTTCGCGGCTGAAAGTGCGGCCCGGCTGAGTGACGAAGTGCACCAGCACCTTCAACTCTTGCGCCGTCAAGTCAACCGGTTTGCCGGCGCGCGTCACCTGTTTGCCACCCAGGTCGACCAGGCTGTCTGAAAAACCGACTGACTCACCTTGTGGGTATCTGCGCCGCAACACCGCTTTGATGCGCGCCAGCAGCTCTTGCAGACCGAAAGGCTTCACCACGTAGTCGTCGGCCCCCAAATTGAGGCCCATGATTTTGTCGGTTTCCATGCCCTTGGCCGAGAGCACCACCACCGGCGTCTGGTTGTTGCGCTCGCGCAAGTCTTTGAGCACTTCGTACCCGTTCATGCCGGGCAACATCAGGTCGAGCACCACCAAGTCAGGCGTCTCGTCGATGATGCGCTGTAAGCCCGTTTTGCCGTCTTGTGCTTGCAGCACTTCGTAGCCTTCGAATTTCAAGTTCATCGAGAGGCCGGTCAGAATCGACAGGTCGTCTTCAATCACCAGAATGCGTGTGGCGCCTTCAGACATCGCGACCTCCACCTTTCAAGCCACCGGCAGGTGTATCGAAAAGGTGCTGCCTTTGCCCACCGTGCTCTCGACTTTGATGCGGCCTCCATGCGCAATGATAATGCGCTGGGCGATAGAAAGGCCCAACCCCGAGCCTTCGGTCGAGCGGGTGAGCAAATTGTCAATGCGGTAAAAACGCTCGAAAACCCGTTTGCGCTCGCGGGGAGGAATGCCCGCGCCGTTGTCTTCGACCTCGAGCACCACTTCTTTGCTGCCCGCCCGCTTGGCGCGAATCACGATGTGCTTGTCGTCGCCGGTGTACTTGAAGGCGTTTTGCAGCAGGTTGAGCAACGCGCCCACCAGCGCTTCGCGGTCGACGTGCACGGTTGGCAGCGCTTTCTCAATGTCTTTTTTGAGATGCATCGCGGCGCCCTGGCGTTGCGTCATAAACGCTTCGACCGCGGCGTGCACCAGGTCTTCGGGCGGCAGCTGCTCCATGTGGTAGCTCTTGCGGCCACTCTCGATGCGCGCCCAGTCGAGCACCCCTTCGATGAGTGACGAAAGCCGCGCCGTTTCTTTCGAGAGCATGTCGAGCACCGCTTGCGATTCTTGCGGGTCTTTCACCCGGCCCAAGGCCAGCGTCTCGATGAACATGCGAATCGACGTGAGCGGTGTGCGCAGCTCATGAGAGACGAGCGACACGAAGTCGGTCTTCAGCCGCGACAGCCGTGCTTCGCGGTACAGCGTGCGCCCGGTGTAGACCACGCCCATGGCCAAAGTCAGGTAGAAGACCGAAAGCAGCACCACGTACACTGCGCGGTTGCGCGCTGAAGCTTGCACCACCGGGTCTTCGCCTTCGGGCATGGCCACCAAGCGGTAGTCTTGCAGCGGGCTGGTCAACTCAAGGCTGGCCAATTCGCGGGCCGAGCCCAACGCGGCTTCGCGCACGTCGGCCACCCCCGAGGCGATGCGGCCCAGCACGTTGGCGGGGCTCTCACGCTTGACGGGGCGCAGTAAGAAACGTGCCCCTTCGGTTTGCGGGGCGGCTCTGCGTGCCAGTGAGGCGACGAGCTTTTCGAGCCGCTCGGGTGAAACGCGAGCGCCAATCACATGGTCACCTTCGCGCAGTGCGGCCAACACCAGTGCGCCTTGCGGGGTGGCCACCGAAAAAAACACGGGGCGGTTTGGCAACAGGTGCAGCTCGGGCACCAAAGTGGCTACCGCGGCTTTGACGCGGGGGTCAGCGCTCTCTACGTCGACGCCGTGAGAGACCGAGAACCCCACGTCGCCCAGCGCAATGTCTTCGCCTGCGGTGAGTTGCAGCGACGGCTCGCGCGCGGTGACGCGGGCTTCGGCGAGCGACTCGACCAGCAGGTCGGCCAGCGCGCTCAGTCGCCCCAACCACGCCGCTTCGACACGCTTTTCGACCGCCGCGCGCTCGTTGATGATGGCCAGCACTCCAAAGCCCGACAAGCCCGCCGAAGGCAACACCACCAGTACAATGAGCAAAGCGAAGGTGCGCCTGAAACTGAGCAGCTCAATGGGTTGGGGAGTGCGCATCTTTTTTTACAGTGTGCACCATGGCGGCGCGCAACGGTTCACGCAACACGTGAGACAACAGATGCCGGTAAGGTGACGTAAGGGCTCAAAATCGCCTAAAGCCACCCACTCGGCACGCAGCCTGCACAGTCTGCCCGCGTTGTTGGGTTGAGGTGTCGAAGAGGCAATATTTTTCATAGGTTTAGCAAAGTGGAGCAACGGTGCGCGGGGGAGCTGCAGGGCGTGCCGGTCAGGTTCCACTCGGTTCGGGAGGCGGTCATGGAGAACAAAATGCGTCGATTGACTATTAGCGGTTGGTGCGCAGCGGCGTTGCTGGCGGTGGGGTGTGGAGCGCCGGCCAATAAGGCGGCTTCAGCGTCAGGCTCGTTGGCGCTTTCCAATGATGACCATTTTCTTTACGCCGCTGACACCGACAACGACGTGCTCGCGGTCATCGACGTCACCGTGTCGCCCGAGGTGAAGGTGGCCGAGGTGAAGGTCGGTAAGTCTCCATTTCGCGTGGCGGTGGGCAGCGACGACACGGTTTATGTGGGCAACCGCGGCGAGCGCTCGGTGTCGGTGATTCGCCGGGGCGAATGGGTTGAAGCGGCCAAGGTGGCGGTGAGTGTCGACCCCATTGGTCTGCAGGTATCGCCCGACGGCAAGACGCTCTATGTGGCGTGCGCCGCTTCGAGCACCGCCGCCGAAACGGGCAGCTTGACCGCTGTCGACACCGCGACGCTGCAACCGAAATGGGAAATTCCCGTGGGGAGCGAGCCCCGTGGCCTGGCGTTGATTGGCAATGACCGCGCGGTGATTTCGCTGATGCGCGAAGGCGCGTTGGTCGAAGTTGACTTGCGCAAGCCCGAGGTGACCAAAGATGCCGCCACTTCGCGCCAGCAGATTTATGCGTTGGCCAATTCGTCGAAGTTGAATGGCAACGACGGCTTTTCGAGCGTGAGCTCAGGTTACAGCTCGTTCTCGGCCCGTGCCGCGAACGACGTGGTGGTGACACCTGACGGCAGCCGCGCTTTCGTGCCCATGGTGTGGGCGCGCGAAGACGCCATTGCCCGAAGGCCCTCGCTGCAAGGCGGTTATTACGGCGGTGGCGGCCCTTGCAACGTGGGCGCGGTGGCGACCGCCGGTATCATCACCGTCGATACGTCTTCAGGCACTGAGCCCATGGTCGACGACCTGACTTCGTGTTTCTCGAACGGCAGCAATGCGTCAACCAAAGAGTTCCCTCCCTCGGTGTTGGCACCTTCGACCGCTGGCAGCGGCACCAAGATTCAGGGCCCGTCGGTCGCGGCGATTGACCCCACCGGCAACTGGGTCTTCGTTGTGAACAAAGAAACCTCGAACGTGGCGGTGGTGCCCGCGTTTCGGCGCAGCGGCGACGACATTGCCTATACCGCCAATGGTTCAGCAGTGCGCTCGATAGTTGAGCTGCACACCGGCGGTTTCGACGACGGCGGCGGTGCCGACGGCATCGCGCTTACCCGTGACGGTGCGCGCGCCTATGTGTACAGCCAGTTCGACCATACAGTCATGCGTCTGCGCCAAGAGACGCAGCGCGACGGCCGCAAGGTGCTGACCATCGACAACCGGTTGGTGGTGGCCAAAGACCCTTCGACGTTAAACCCTGACTTGGCGCTGGGCCGCCGGTTGTTCTTCAACGCCTGGAACGAGCAGATGAGCGCGGCCACCACCGGCGTGGCTTGCTCGACCTGCCACATCGAAGGTCGCGACGACGGTCACGTGTGGAATTTTCCCGATGGTCCCCGCCAGACGCCGTCGCTGGTCGGCCGCTCGTTCTTCAACACGGGTAAGACCGAGCCGTACCACTGGAGCGGTGAGTTCCCCACTTTGGCGGCATTCATGAACCACACCATTCGCGAGCGCATGGGCGGCAGCGGCTTGCTCGACGAAACCGCGGCCAAAATCGGCATGTTCATCGACAGCATGCCTGCCCCTGAGAACCCGTACCAAAAGCGCGAGCGCCCTGAAGAACAACTGCGCGGAGAGCAGCTCTTCGCCAACGCGTGTGGCACCTGCCACTCGGGAGAAGTATTCACCAACAACAAGCTCGAAGACGTGGGCACCGCGGTGACGAACGTCGCCCTCGGCCGCAGCCCCGACGACGAACAGGTGGTCAAAGCCGGTTTCAACGTGCCTTCGCTGCTCGGCACGGCGCGCGGTGGCCCTTGGCTGCACGATGGTTCAATCGCTCGGTTAGAAGAGCGCATCTACAACAACCCGGGTGACAAGCACGGTCTCACCTCGTCGCTTTCAGACCAAGACAAGAAAGACCTGCTCGCCTACTTGAAGTCGCTTTAAGCCCTTCTCTAAAAGCTGACTTCGCAATGAGACGGTTCGTCTTCGTCACCCTCTGTGTGTCGAGCTACGCGGCGTGGGGTCAAGTGGCCCCCGAGGCCGAATGGGAAGCGCTCGAGCCACCTCCGTCATCGGCAAAGGTGGCTCCTGCCGAACCGTTAGCCCCTCCTGCGCCGCCCTCGCCCCCTCTGCCAGCGAGTGTGCCGCCTCTTCCCAACCGTTTGCGTGCGTCGGTGCGGCAGCCGATTGTGCGAGAAGACCCCAACCGCGTCAGCGTCAACGGCGCATTTTCGCTCGGGCAGTGGAAACGGGCCCAAACGCTCTATCTCGGTTTTCCCTTCTTGGGCATTCGCCTGGGGTTGGGCCTTACCGATCACATTGACCTGTTCATTGGCATGGACAGCTTCTGGGGCATGATGAACGAGCCCCGCGCTTCAGTGCGGTGGAGCGTCTGGCAAGGCCAGAACTGGGCCTTCGCCGCGGTGCTCGAAGCAGGGTGGGCCTTCTTCAACACCCGGCCCGCCGCCGACGTTCACGGCGCGCGTTGGCTTTCGGGTCGCCGCAACTACAACATCGTGCCGGGCGTGCTGCTCTCGTACCAAAGCGATGCGCACCGCGCGACGCGGGTGTTTTTCGACGTTCGCTACCAGGGAGCCATCGACACCGAGCCGTTTCAGCGTGACCCGTTGGGAGGCGTGCCTCCGACGGCGATGCTGGGCAACAATGCGCTCTTTCGGGTGGGCGTCGAGCTGCCGCTCTCACCGCGCTCATCGGTGGTTTTTGGGTTGAATCTCGACGCGCATTTTCGCACTGAAGATTCAGTGATGATGCCCGGGTTGCAGGTGGGCATCGTCACCGCGTTGTAATGCGTCTTCGAAGAGTTCGACGCGCCCCCTTGTTTGTTCGCTTGCCCGTCGCTTAAAGACGCCGCGAATGAAGGCGACCATCTACGGTGCGGGCTCTTTCGGCACTGCGATTGCGGCGGTGCTCTCGAATACGTGTGACGAAGTGGTGCTGTGGGGGCGCGACGCCGCGGTCATCGACGCCATCAACCAGCGCCATGAGAACCCCGGCTACTTGCCGGGCTTGACGCTGGCGCCCAATATTTCAGCCTCCGCTGACTTGGCTGCCGCGACCCAAGGCTCAGGCTTGATGGTGACCGCGACACCGTCTCACGCCACCCGCGAACTAATGGCGAAGTTGGCGCCGCTGTTGCCCAAGCACGTGCCCATTGTCACCGTGGCCAAGGGCATCGAGAACGACAGTCTGCTCACCATGACCGAAGTGCTCGAGCAGAGTCTGCCCGAAGAGCTACACCCTTACATTGCGGTGCTCTCGGGGCCGTCGTTCGCCAAAGAAATGGTGCAAAAGCTGCCCACGGTGGTCACCATCGCCGCGCGGTGGGAAAAAATGGCGCAGCGTTGCCAGAAAATTTTCGCCAGCGAGTCTTTTCGTACCTACACCTCGAACGACGTGGTGGGTGTGCAGGTCGGTGGCGCGCTCAAGAATGTCATTGCGATTGCCGCGGGAGTGGCTGACGGGCTGGGCTTTGGCCACAACGCGCGGGCGGGCATCATCACCCGCGGTCTGGCCGAAATCACCCGCATTGCGGTGCGCCTGGGTGGCAACCCGCTCACGCTTTCGGGGTTGTCGGGCATGGGCGACTTGGTGCTCACCTGCACAGGCGAGCTTTCGCGCAACCGCCGCGTGGGCATTGCGCTGGGGCAAGGCCAGGCGCTGGCCGATGTGCTGCGTGAAATGAAGCAGGTGGCTGAAGGGGTGAAGACCGCCAAGGCGGCGCGCGACTTGTCGGTGAAGACGGGTGTCGAGCTGCCGATTTGTGACCAAGTGTACCAAATCGCCTACGAGGGCAAGAGCCCGAAGGCGGCGGTGCTCGACTTGATGGGCCGGGCTCCGAAATCAGAATTGACGTAGCGAGGGGGTTTAAATGAATACGCAACGAACCTGGCGGTGGTGGGCAGTGGCGGGCTTGAGCGTCGCTTTTTTGCACTGCGGCTGCGAGAGCAAAACCAGCAAGCGGTTACCCAAGCTCGAAATCTTGGCCGACGAAGGCAACGTTGAACGCACCTTGGTTGATTTTGGCCTGGTGCAGGTGAATCTCACCCACACCCAGACCTTGCGCGTGCGCAATGGAGGCACCGGCGACATGACCCTCACCACAGCCACGCTGGCCGCCCCGTTCGCGGTGGCCACCGCGTTGCCGCTCACCTTGAGCGCCGGTGACGAAGTCGCCTTGGCGTTGACCTTCACGCCCACCCAGTTAGACCAGCGCGTCACCGGCAAGCTGACGCTGACGAGCGATGACAGCCAGCGTGCTTCGGCTTCTGTCGACGTGGCGGGCACCGGCGTGGCGGCGGTGGCCAAAGTGACGCCCTCGCCAATAGCATGGGAAAACGTGTATGTCGGCGAAAGCAAAAAGCTCAATGTGTCGCTGACCAATGCCGGCAGCCAGGCGCTCACCGTGCTCGACGCCAAGCTGTCAGCTTCAGTTTCGCAAGTGTCGGGCGATTGGGCGCCCTTCAAAGGCACGCTCGAGGCCGGTGCTTCAGCGATGGTCGAATTGACCTTCTCGCCCACGGTGTCTGGCCCCATGGCGGGTGATTTGGAGCTGACGCTCGAAGCGTCGCAAGGCGGGTTGGTGAAAATTCCCCTCACGGGGCAGGGCGTTTCAGCGGTGCCCAAGCTGTGTTTTCAATTTGACGACACCGGCATGGAGCAATGCACCGACCTCACGACGATGAGCATGAACATCGGCTTCGGCGCCTTCTGCGATGAAACAGTGTTCGGCAACGACGGTGGCGCGTTGGCCTGCAGCGCGATGAACAGTGGGCGCAGCGGTCGGTTTCGTGTGCGCAACGAAGGCAATTGGCCGGTGTCGTACGCAATGACGCTCAACCCTTTTCCCTACCCGGGTTCACCGTGCAAAGACGCCGGCTTCTCGGGCCGCACTGATTTTGTCTTCAGCGTGGCTGACGACGGCGGTACGGCCACGGTGCCCCTGCCGGTGGTGCAGCTGCCGATGAACGTGACTGACGCCAAGCCGTGGGCGTCAGAGCCCGTTGCGGTCAGCTACCACGCGCGTTCACGCTGCAAAGACGAAGGCAGCGACCAAGCCACGGTGCTGTGGTCTCGCCGCGGCGACCCGGTGGGCACCAGCCGCATGCCGAGCACCTTCTTCGTCACCTTGGGCGGTAAGTCGAAGTTGCCGCACGGAGAACCTTCAGCGTGGGGGTGCGGCTCGCCCACGTCTGGGGCCAGTGTGCCGTGCGAAGCTGAATTTTTCGGCGTCACCAATTCGGGTGATGCACCGCTGGTGGTGCGCCAAGTCGATTTCTACGAGGAGGTGCTGGTCTCAGGCGTCGACGGCGGCGGCCCCCAGGGCGGCTTTTTGCAGCCGTGTGATTTCAGCAACCCCTTCAGCGACTGCCAACGCTTCGGCTGGGCCGCGACCGATGGTGGCGACCCCAACCAATATGCGCCGCATGTCATCGCTGCGTCGGCCGGCCCTTCGGCGCCCGGCAAGCAAGTGCTGGGGCGCGTCGTTTTTGGTCCGCACGGGGCGGGGTGTCTCACCGACGGCGGTGTGTGCCCTGGCACCCCTTACCGTATTTACGCCAAGGTGACGACGGCCGACCCGTACCAGCCTGACGTGTGGGTGCCGTTGACCGGCACCGCGCTGTAACGCCCGCCGTCAGTGCAGCGTCACGCCGAGCTCGGTGGCATTGCTGACGAACTTTTCTTTCTTGCCTTCGTCAGTCACCTGCGCCGCCATTTTGGTGACAAAGCCTTGGTACTGCAGCTTGGTCAGCTCACTCGCCGAGATGCCCAATTCGCTCTGTACGTTGCGCGAGACGATGCGGGCGAAGGGGCCAATGTGCATCGCCAAGAGCTTGGTCGCCCCCTGAAGGGCGATGACGCCGGGAGTTTCGGTGCCCTCGGCTGGTGCGGGTGCGAGCGAGCCATTGAGCATACCCGCCATGTCGGCAGGCAGTTGCACCACGGTGGTGCGCGCGCCCTCGCCCGCGGCGCTTTCGTCTACCACCACCGAAGGTGAGGGCAATGACGTGTCGACCGGCGTGGTCAGGGCGCCGTCTGGCGCGGCGACTGTGGTTGGTGTGGCAACCGCAATGGGCATGTTCGCCCGCTCGCTGGGCGCCGCTCGCGGCATGGTAGGAGCCGCCGTCATCGTCTCAAACCAACCATCGACGGCCCAACGGTTATGGGTGAGGTGTGCGTAGAGCACATAAAAGAGACCCGCGTAAACGAGCTGGGTTTGTAGCCCGGCCCAGTCGCGGTGTGCTCCGCGGTCAAACACCATGCCCACCGCGAAGAGCATGCCGGCCCATAACGTGTAGCGGGTCGCGGCACCGGCGAAGAGCAAGAGCCCCAGCAGCACCGCCAAATAGGGCGCGGGGTGCGTGGGCAGACCTGCAGTTGGGTTTGAAAAAGCCATGGCGCCCGCCATGACCAGATACAGGCCAACGATGGCCCGAAGCAGCGTGTACATGTGGTGTTCCCCCCAAAGAAAGACCAAACGAGACTCTGTTTGGTTTGAGCCGTCAAGTTTGGGAGAAACACTTCATTTTGACGACACGTGCGCACAATCGCTTACGCGAACAACTGATTAACGAAACCGAGACATTGTTCCTTTGATTTGCCAGGTGGTGAGCCGGTCAGAGCTGGTGTAGCTGGTGACGAGGCCTTCTCGCTGCAGCTCTTCGAGCAGGGTGACGACGCGAAACGGCTCGAGGCCGACCACTTTGGCGAGCGCCTCGGCGGTGGTGCCTTGAAGCTGCTGGCGCAATTCAACCACCACGCGGCGCTTTGCTTCGGCCTTGACCGCGCCGGCCAGGTCTTGCGTGCGCAGCGCGGTGACCACCGCCGACACCACCAGCACCACCACCAGCAAAATCAGCAGCGGGTAAATGATGTGCGCGTAATTCTGCAGCCATTCGAAGTACGGCTTGGGCTCGTCGCTTGCGTCATGGCTCGCGGCCAAAAACAGAAATGTGTTGGCGAGCGTGGGCGTCGACACCGGCGCAATGTACAAAAAAAGCGCTGCGCCGGGTAATGACGCGTTGGCCATGGTTAATATCTCGTCGTGATGACGCGGCGGTCAACCAAAGCGCGGGCAAAGGGTACCCAAAGGCTGGGGCGGGCCTGGCTTTGCGCGGCGTTCGCGTTGTTTTGCTCGCCCTCAACCCGAATCGCCTTTGTGGAACAGCCGTTGCCAATGGCCGCGCTGCACGCTTCATTCGAGCCCAGCGAGGGCCATGCGGTGGCCGTGGCGCCGGGTTTCGGAGCGGCGCGGTGGCGGGCATGCTGCAGCAGTGCGAGCGAGGGCCCCTACAGGTTTGCGCAAGCCAAACCCGCTCCCGGTTATTCTCGTGTCACGCTGGTGCGTACCCGCCGAGACCTGAGTACACGCGCCCGCCCCGTGGCCGATTGCCCCAGGGTGGTGACTTGTCCGTCGCAGGGGCCTCCGGTTTAGCCAGCGTCTTCGTCGAGAGACGTTTGGCGAATGCTGGCGTGGCTTTTGAAGACCCATGCCGCGTAGAGCGAGTCGTTTTTTCGGGCGCTCGTTTCAACTCTTTTTCGAATTGGGCGGTAGCGTGAACGCGCATGATTTTTTGAAAGCTTTGACTGTCGTTCTCTGTGTCGCGGCGGTGACGACCGTTTTGTTTCAGTACCTTCGTCAGCCGGTGGTGCTTGGCTATCTCATTGCGGGTCTGATTATCGGCCCCCATGTGCCGATACCGCTGGTGGCTGACCCGGCGCTGGTGCACACCTTGTCGGAGCTGGGCGTGATTTTGTTGATGTTCTCGCTCGGCCTCGAGTTCAGCTTGGGCAAGCTGCTCAAGGTGGGGCCTACCGCCGGTTTGACGGCCATCATTCAATGCAGCGTGATGATTTGGCTCGGCTTCGTGGTGGGGCGCCTTTTCGAGTGGACACCGCGCGAAAGTTTGTTCACCGGCGCCATCATCGCCATTTCGAGCACCACCATTATCGCCAAGGCCTTCGACGAAGAGGGCATCAAAGGCCGTTTGCGCGAATTGGTGGTGGGCGTGCTGATTGTCGAAGACCTGATTGCGATTTTGTTGATGACCACGCTCACGGCGCTGTCTACCGGGCCGGGGCTCGACGCGAGTGACTTGGCGCTCACCGCCGGTAAGCTGGTGGCGTTTTTAATGTGCCTCATCGTGGCTGGCCTCTTTTTGGTGCCGCGGGTGATTCGCGGCATCGTCAAGCTCGACCGCCCCGAAACGTTGCTGGTGGCGAGCGTGGGCATTTGCTT
>JAIBBR010000087.1 GCA_019694575.1 Myxococcaceae bacterium | reverse complement strand
ACTCGGGCTTCGCCTGCCGGACCGTCTTCGCAAGCTTCCCGAGGCCTAAAATGTAGTGCCAACTCGAACGGCTAAATGCCCGTAAGGATTCATTTTGGCCTCCGTAACTGCGGAAGTTGGGTTAGCGCCGACATGCACTCCTGTGCTTGTCCGGCGGTGCGAAACGAAAGGCCGATGTTGCCCGAAGAGATAGCGGCTACTTGAGCCGCGGAGGTTCGTGGGGGTCGCAATGCCCACCGGGCTGGGTAATCGAAGGCGGGTCGCTGGCAGGGAACGTACCTTCGATTTCGCGGTCGAGCGCTTCATCGTCGACTTCTTGCTTCGTTTTTTGCTTCGCCGGCGGCTCCTCTGAAACGCGGCTGCGCGCTCGAGGAGCCCGCCTGCGCCAAAACGGGAGCCACATGGCGCGCGCCTCCTTTTGGCTTACGACGCCGGCCGCGGCTGACACACCGCTGAACGCAGGCGCCCGTCGAAGGGCGACGTCGACGCGTCGCACATTGTGCTGCAATCGATGTTGTCGCTGTCGGGGCCGGCACGCATCGGAGCCGATGAGCCTGGCGCGTTGGCCGCGCTGCCCGTCGTGCCACTGCCTGAAAGAGCGGCGGTGCTCAAGTTGCTTTCTACCGCGCGCGCTTGCCTCAAGTGTGACGCCACCGTGGCCCGCGCTGTGTTGCGCAAATGGCTGGTGAGCGCTTCGTTGTGTTTCGACTGGGTCATTACGCAGTCGAGCAGCGCCAGCGCCGCGCGGTGCATCGTCACCTGGCTGTGAATGTACTGCTGGTCAGCTGATGCGGTGGTGGCGTTGCCGAAACCATTCACCGCGGTTTGCACGCCGTCTTCTAGCGCCCGCGAGACGTCGTTGGCTTGTGGCTCAATCGATTGCACACCCGTGAGTTGGGCGAAGTCTTGGTTGGCTTGCGTGTGTGCGCTGGCCATCATGTTGGCAAAACCGCGCACGCTTTCGTCTTGCAGCTTGGGCAGCGCCACTTTCGCCACGTCGACTTCGCCGTTGTTCAAGGTGATGAAAACATGAGCCACTTGGGCGTCGTCGAGCTGCACTGTTTTGGGCGCGGTGGTCATCGACACGCCGGTGGCGCCGCCGTCGGCTTTTTTGCCGCTGCTCATGCACCCGGCGAGTGCTACCACCACCCATGCCGCCCGCTTCACCATGGGAATCTGTTGCATTGCGAGCTTCTCCTTGAATGGGTTTCAAGACAGAGGCTGCAAAGGCTGTTCCCTCTCTTGAGGGTTGAGCGATTTACGAAGGTTGCCCACGCTCCAAGCGCGGCATTTTGAAGCGGCGACGTGTTTTGCCTCAAAGGGCGACTACCGCAGCGCCAACATGGTGGCCTGGGTCAACCAGGCGGTGACGGGGCCCGGCAAAATGCCCAACAAAATGACGCCCGCGGTGGCCACCGCCAACGCCACGTCAGTTTGCCAGTGACGCTCGGGTACCGCGGCACCTTCGGCGGCGTTGCGCATGAACATGTAAACCACCACGCGCAGGTAATAATACGCCGCGGCGGCGCTGGTGAGCACTCCGACGATGGCCAGGCCCAACAGCCCGGCGTCGACCGCGGCGCGGAATACCAGCAGTTTTCCCATGAAGCCGACCGTGGGAGGAATGCCGCCCAACGACAACATGCATGCTGCCATGGCAATGGCCCAACCCGGCTTCGAATGCGCCAAGCCCGCGAAACGGTCGAGGTCCCAGGTGGTGCCGCGGGTCTCGTCTTCGCGGCGCTCTAACGCGGCCAGCACACCGAAGCTGCCAATGGTGGTGACGGCATAGCCCAGCAAATAAAAGAGAATCGCTTTGTAGATGTCAGCGTGTGCGCTGGCCGGCACTTGGCCGAGCAGCGGAGAGGCCGAGAGCACTCCCATGCCGTGGCCCTCGGTGCCCGCCGCGGGAGCAAACAGCGCGGTGACGCCGAGCAACACATAGCCGGCGTGCGCGACTGAGGAATAAGCGAGCATGCGCTTTACGTTGCGCTGAGGCAGGGCCATCAGGTTGCCGGCCACCATGGTGAGCAGCGCCAAACCTCCGAAGAGCACGAAGGGCACTTGCGGCCCCAAGCCAGGTGCGAGGGCGACGAAGACGCGAATCAACGCCACGAAGGCCGCGGCCTTCACGCCGGCGCTCATCAACGCGGTGACAGGGGTAGGAGCGCCTTCGTACACGTCAGGTGTCCACATGTGAAAGGGCACCGCGGCGACTTTGAACGCAAAGCCGGTGGCCACCAACACCATGCCGCAATACACAAGCCACGCTTTGTCGCCGCTCGAAGCGGCGCGCAGCACTTCGGCCATGCCGGCCAGCTTGGTGGTACCAGTGGCTCCGTAGAGCAGCGCCGCGCCATAGAGCAGCAGCGCGCCCGAGAAGG
The DNA here is from genome assembly GCA_019694575.1 of Myxococcaceae bacterium. GTDB lineage: Bacteria > Myxococcota > Myxococcia > Myxococcales > Myxococcaceae > JAIBBR01. Next base: position 20,867 of record JAIBBR010000087.1, on the reverse strand, counting down.
CTCCCAAGATGAAGTACTTGAAGCCGGCTTCGGCGGGGCGGGTGCCACGGCGCAAATACGCGGTGAGGGCGTAAGTGGCCACCGAGAGCACTTCGAGGTTCACGAAGAGGGTAATGAATTCGGCCGAGAGCGCGAGCAGGCTCATGCCCGCCGCGGCGAAGAGCATGAGCGCATAAAATTCGCCCCGCTCGGCGTTGCGGTGCTTCAAAAAGCCGGCCGACAGCAACACCGCGAGGCCCACGGTGACTGCCACCACCACGGTGACAAAGCTCGAGAAAGGGTCCAACACGGCGAAGCCTTGCAGCACGACCCGGGGGTCTTCGAAGGCGTTGTGAAAAGCCACGGTGCCGGCGAAGGCCGCGGTGATGACGCCGATGACGGCTTGGTAGCCGCGCGAGGCCGAAGCGTGAGGTACCGAAACAAGAAACGCTTCAGACAAGAGCAGCGCCATGGCGCCCACCGCCAAAATCGCAGCGGGAAAAATGGGCATGAAGTCTTGAATCGAAAAAGAAGGCATGGCGAGTTCTCGTTAGTGGCCCAGCGTGGGGAGGGGAGCGGCCACCGGCGGGGGAATCCCATGGGGAACAGGGGGAGTGGTGGCTGGCAGCAAGCGCACGCTGCCCATTGGAACGGCGAGCGGCGCCGGATTGAGTTTTTGCCCCGGCGGCGCGGCAGCCACTTCAGGCTCCAAGCCGCGCACGTTGATTTGTACCCGGCGCAGGTCTTGGTGCTCAGGGCCCGAAGCGAAGAGCGCGCGGTCGATGTAATGCCGTGTCGAGGGGGCAATGACGTCGAGCAACGGCTGTGGCTGCAGGCCCATGACCAGCACCAGCACCACCAAAGGCAGCGCGGTCACCCACTCGCGCGCGTTCATGTCTGACAGCCCCTTGTTCTCGCTGTGCGTCAACGGCCCGAAGAACACGCGCTGTACCATCCACAACATGTAGGCGGCGCCCAGCACCACGGCGGTAGCGGCCAACGCCGAAACCCAGAGCGGCAAGTGGCTTTTGAATGAGCCGAGCAGCACCAAGAATTCGCCCACGAAGCCGTTGGTGCCGGGCACTGCCACCGACGAGAAGGTGATGATGAGAAAGAAGGTGGCGAACACCGGCATCACCTTGGCGATGCCTCCGTAGTCGCTCATCAACCGCACGTGGCGCCGCTCGTAGAGCATGCCGAAGAGCAAGAAGAGCGCGCTGGTTGACACCCCATGGTTCAGCATTTGGTACGCCGAGCCGGTGGCCCCTTCAGGGGTGAAGGCGGCGATGCCCAACATGCAGTAACCCAAGTGTGAAACCGAGCTGTAAGCGATGAGCTTTTTGATGTCGCGTTGGGCGAGGCACATCAACGCGCCGTAAACAATGCCGATGACCGCGATGACGCCGATGGCCAGTTGGTACTGCCGCGCCGCCTGGGGAAAGAGCGGCACCGCGAAGCGCCAGAAGCCGAAGGTGCCCATTTTCAGCATCACGCCGGCCAACACCATGGAGCCCGCCACCGGTGCTTGCACGTGCGCGTCAGGCAACCAGGTGTGAAAGGGGAACATCGGCACTTTGATGGCAAAGGCCAAGGCGAAGGCCAAAAACATGAAGGGCCCGTACTTGAGCAACGCCAAGGCGGCCGGTGACGCGGTGGTGCACGTGTCGGCGGTAAGGCCTTGCTGCACGCACTGCGCGACTTGTTGGTTGGCCTGCAGCAAGCCGTTGTACAGGGTCGCATAGTCGAAGGAGCGCGCACCGGTGGGCTGGGCGATGAAGTACACCGCGAGCAGCGCCACCAACATCAAGAGCGAGCCGACCAGCGTGTAGAGGAAAAACTTCATCGCCGCCATTTGCCGTTCTTCGGCGCCCCACACGCCAATCAGCAAGTACATGGGAATCAACATGGCTTCGAAGAACACGTAGAAGAGCAAAACGTCGAGCGAGCACAAGGCGCCGAGCATGGCGGTCTGCAGCAAGAGCAGCGCGAGGTGAAATTCTTTGACGCGGTGGTCGACGAAGGTCCACGAAGCGAGCACCACCAACGGCCCGAGCAGACCGGTGAGCAGCACCAGCGCGATGGCCAACCCGTCGACACCCAGGTGGTACGAGAGGCCAATTTCCGACACCCAGTTCACCCGGTACTCGAGCTGAAATTCTGGCCCGTGCGATTGAAAGCGAAGAAACGCCCACACGGTGAGCGCGAAGTTCACCAGCATGCCGGCCAAGGTGAGGCTGCGCAGCTGCCCTTTTTCGGTTTTGGGCAACAGCGCCAGCACCGCGGCGAAGACCAGCGGCGAGAAGATGACCAGGTTCAACAACCGCGAATCGAAAGAGGCGTTCACGTTAGAGCACCTTGAACAGCGCGTAGAAGAGAGCGCACATCAAACCGAGCGTCATAATCGCCGCGTAACTTTGGGCGTCGCCGCTCTGCAGGTAGCGCAGGGCCGCGCCGGTCTGCGCCGTCACCCACGCGGTACCGCGCACCGCCACGGTGTCGATGAGCAGCGAGTCGACAATTTTGAAAAAGATGAACGAAACGAATTTCACCGGGCGAATCACCAGCAGCTCGTACAGCTCGTCGACGTAGAACTTGTGTTGCGCCAGCGAGCGAATGAACTCGGCGGGGCCAGACCACTGCCCGTCGCGCTTGAAGACGAAGCGGTAGAGCACGATAGAAAGGCCACCGCCGGCCAGAGCAATGGCCCAGGCCATGCCCCAGGCGCCCCACGGCAAACCCTCTTCGTGTTCCACGGTGACGAAGCCGGTCGCTTCGATGCTGCGCATCGCGTTTTGGAAAACCGGGTGCAGGTAATTTTCCATCACGGTCTGCAGCGGGCCCTCGCGGTTGGCGTTCTCCATTACCGGAATGCCGTGCGCCACAGCGGCGATGGCGAGCATGGCCAGCACCACCAAAGGCAGCGTCATTTGCCAGTCGCTCTCGTGGGCGTGGGGAACCTTGGCGTCAGGCGCGCGCGTGCCGTGAAACGTCAGCACGTACAACCGCATCATGTAGAACGCGGTGCAGGCGGCGGTGGCCAGGCCGACGTACCAAACCCAGTGCAAAATGTGCTCGTAACCTTCGAGCGTGGTGGTGTGCAGCGCGTGCAGAATGGCGTCTTTCGAGAAGAAGCCAGACAGCGGCACCATGCCGGTAATGGCCAACGTAGAGATGAGAAACGTCGCCCAGGTGACGGGCATTTCTTTGCTTAAGCCGCCCAGCTTTTTGATGTTCGTCTCTTCGGCGTTGCCGTGCATCACGCTGCCCGCGCCCAAGAACAGGCAGGCTTTGAAGAAGGCATGGGTGACGACGTGCAGGAAAGCGGCCCAGAACGCTCCGGCCCCAATCGCCATGAACATGAAGCCCAGCTGCGACACGGTGGAGTAGGCGAGAATTTTTTTGATGTCGTCTTGCGCGAAGGCGATGAGCGCGGCGAGCAGTGCGGTGATGCCTCCGGTGACGGCGATGACCGCCATGGCCGTGGGTGACAGCACCACCAAGTAAGACAGCCGGCAGAACAAATAAATACCGGCGGTGACCATGGTGGCGGCGTGAATGAGCGCCGAGACGGGCGTCGGGCCGGCCATCGCGTCGGGCAGCCAGACGTAGAGCGGAAACTGCGCGCTCTTACCGGCGGCGCCGAGCAAGAAGCAAAGCAGAATCACCGTCACCATCGCCCCGTACGCGAAGCCTTTGAGCGGCCCGTTGTCGATGACGGTCGAGAGCGTGACTTGGTTCGAGTCTGCTTTGGAGGGCAGCGCGCGGGTGAAGGCGTCGATGGCGGCGAACGAGAGTGGGCCCTTGGCGCTCAAGCCCGCCTTGAAGACTTGGCTCGAGCCGGTGCCGTCGCCGGGGAAGTTGTTGTTCTTTGCCTGCAAGGTGAAGGCGCCCATCGTCAGCACCAACAGAAAGCACGCCACCAAAAAACCAAAGTCGCCGATGCGGTTGGTGATGAACGCCTTGCGCCCCGCGAAGGCCTTGGCCGGGTCGTCGTACCAAAAACCAATCAGCAGGTAGCTGCACATGCCCACGCCTTCCCAACCGACGAAGAGCAGCACCAGCGAGTCGGCCAGCACGAGGGTGAGCATCATCGCCACGAAGAGATTCAAGTAAGCGAAGTACCTCCAGTACGCTTTGTCGTGCGACATGTAGCTGGTGGAATAGAGGTGAATCAGAAAGCCGACGCCGGTAATCACCATGAGCATCGAGGCTGAAAGGTGGTCAGCCAGCAGCCCGAAGTTGACCCTGAAATCGCCCGCTTGAAACCAGGTACCATAGTCAGCGCCGACCGCGTAACGCAGCGTGCTGCCAAACGGGTTGGGCGCCACGGTCGACGAGGGGTTCACTGCCCAAAACACCATGACCGACAACAAAAAGGAGCCAAACACCGACGCGCTGGCGATGAGGTGGGTGTTGCTGCGCCCCATGAACTTGCCGAACACCCCACAGAAGAAAGCGCCCAGAATCGGCAGGGCGATAATCATCCACAGGGAGTTGCCGATGTTGGCGGTGTTGAAGGGCGGGTTTTGAACGAAGCACGTCACCGTGTCGGTGAAACCGTGGGTTGAAAAATACTGGCCGAAGCTTTGAAAATCGCTGCAGTCGATCATGAATGTGCCCGTGAGCTCTTAGATAAGGTCAGTGCTTCATCGTGTGCAGCTCGTCGATGTTGACGGTGCCCCGGCTTCTAAAGACGGCGATGACGATGGCCAGGCCCACCGCCGCTTCGGCCGCCGCCACCGCGATGATGAAGAAGGCCGAGAGGTGGCCAGTGACGTCTCCGCGTTCGCGGGCGAAGGCCAAGAAGGTCAAGTTCGCCGCGTTGAGCATCAACTCGACGCACATGAACACCACCAGGGCATTGCGCCGCACCAGCACGCCCAACATGCCGAGGCAAAAGAGCACCGCCGCGAGAATCAAATAGTGCTGTGTGGGTACGAGCTGCATGAAACCCCTTGAAAACTAGATGCGCGGTTTGGCGACGACGACAGCCCCGACGATGGCCACGAGCAGCAACAGCGACACCGCCTCGAAAGGAAACAACCACTGCTTGTAGAGCACGTCACCCAACTGCGAGAGGGTGCCGAAGGCCTTTAGTTGGTCGACGCTCGCTGCCCACCCGGTTGACGCTTCAGGCAGCTTGCGAAAAGCGAGCACCAACGCGGCGAGCAAGCCGGCGGTGGCCACGCCTCCGATGATGCGCGTGGGCGAGAACTTGGTCATCGAAGTGTCTTCACCCAGCGACAGCAACATGATGACGAACAAGAACAACACCATGATGGCGCCGGCGTAGACCATCACCTGCAGCACCGCGACGGTATGCGCCCACAGCAACACGTAAATGCCGGCCAAGAAGAAGAAGGTCGCCACCAAGCTCATCGCGCTGGCGATGGGGTTCTTGGTGACGATGACGCCCAATGCCGACATGGCGGTGGCAATGGCGAAGACCCAGAACAAGACGAATTCGGCGCTCAAACGAAGTCACCAAAGTGGCCCCACGGCTTGTCGCCATGAGGGCACCCCTTGTTTTCGATGTGCTTCACGAAGTCGTCTTTGAACTTGGTGACGAACGACTGCACCGGCAGCGCTCCCGCGTCGCCCAGCGCGCAAATGGTGTTGCCCAGGCCAATCGGCGGCCACGGCGCGATAGAAGCGGCGACGTTCATCAACGTTTTCAAGTCGTCCATATCGCCCAGGCCTTCTTCGATTTTGCGCAAGAGTCTGGCCATCCACGGTTGGCCTTCGCGGCAGGGCGTGCATTGGCCGCACGATTCTTCGGCGTAGAACCGGGCCACGCGCCACAGGCAGCGCACCATGCAACAGGTGTCGTCCATCACGATGACGCCGCCCGAGCCGGCCATCGACTGCATGGGCTTGAAGGCTTCGAACTCGAGCTTGGTGTCGAGCTCGGCGGCGTTGAGCACCGGCGCCGAAGAACCACCGGGAATCACCGCTTTCACCATGCGGCCCGCAGGCAGGCCTTGGCCAAATTCGTCGGCGTAAATGAGGTCGCGCAACGACGTGTGCATGCCCACTTCATAGGTGCCGGGGCGGTTGACACAGCCCGACAAAGTGACGAGGCGGGTGCCTCCCGATTTTTCAGTGCCCAGTTTGGCGAACCATTCAGCGCCCTGGTTGATGATGGGCGGCAGCGAGGCAATGGTCTCGACGTTGTTCACCACCGTGGGGCAGCCGAACAAGCCGACCACCGCGGGGAAAGGAGGCTTCAAGCGAGGCCAGCCTTTTTTACCTTCGAGCGATTCTAAGAGCGCCGTTTCTTCACCGCAGATATACGCGCCGGCGCCGCGCACTTGGTAAACGTTGAGCTCGAAGTCTTTGCCCAACAGCTTTTTGCCGAAAATGCCGGCGGCGTAGGCTTCGGCAATCGCTTTGTCCAACACCGCGCTGGGGTATTTAAATTCGCCGCGCGCGTAGATGTAGCAAGTGTGGGCACCCAAGGCCCAGCAGGCAATGGCGATGCCCTCGAGGAGCATGTGGGGGTCGTTCTCGAGAATGAAGCGGTCTTTGGCGGTGCCCGGTTCTGACTCGTCGGCGTTGATGGCCAGGTATTTGGGCTTGGGGTTGTCTTTGGGTACGAAGCTCCACTTCAAACCGGTGGGAAAGCCGGCGCCGCCACGGCCGCGCAGGTTCGACTTCTTCACTTCGTCGATGACCTTGGCCGGGGCCCACTCGAGCGCGGTTTTGAGCGCGGTGTACCCGCCGCTGCGCTGGTACCCTTCGAGCGTGTTTTGACCGGGGTTCGCCCAGTTCTTGGTCATCACCTTTTCGACAGGAGCGGCGTGGGTCACTTCAGTTTCTCCAAAAGTGCGTCGACCTTGGCCTTGTTCAGGTTCTCATGGTGGTCTTCGTTGATTTGCAGGCACGGGGCGGTGCCGCACGAAGCCAGACATTCGGTCTCGCGGAGGAAATATTTGTCGCCGTTGGTGCCGGCGTGGGTGCCGAGCTTTTGCTCCATGTACGTCAAGAGCCCTTCGGCGCCGCGCAGCGCACACGACAAGTTGGTGCACACGTCGATGACGTAGCGCCCCGGTTTTTCGGTGTGGAACATGACGTAGAAGGTGGCCACTTCGTACGCACGTTCTTTGGTGGTGCCCAAGCGTTGAGCGACGAGCGCCATGCCTTCGGGCGGTAGCCAGCCCTTCAGGGTCTGCAAATGGCGCAACGCCGGCAGCATCGCGGCCGACTTGCGATCAGGCGGGTAATGAGTCAGCAGCTCATCGATGCCGCGATCAAATTGGAGTTGTTCTTCGGGAGTAAAAAGCGGCTCCGGCATGGCGGGGGTACGTAGGCAGTCATGCCCGACAAGTCAATGAAAACACGGGAGCGGTTCGCGAGAAGGGCGGATCACTTCTGCATCGCTTTTGACCGTCGGCTAGACTGACCCGACGTGCGACAGAAACTGTCATGGCTGGTATGTGCGGTGCTTTTGTCGCGCTGCACGGGTGTCGCCCCCGAAGACACCGCCTTGCTGGTGAGCGCGGTGCTGGAAGCGGGCGCCCAATCGAAATGCACCCAGGTGCAAATTCAAGCGAGTGGGGCGGCGACGCAGAGTTCACCTGCGATGGTGTTTGGCAGCCAAACCCGGGTCACGGTGGCGATTCGGCGTGGAAAAATGCCTGCCACGGTCGAGGTTCGGGCGGTGGGGTATGCCGACGAGGCCTGCTCGACACCCACAGTGCCGGCTGAAGTCAGCGAGCGGGTGAGCGCCACGTTTTCGTCGAGCAAGACGCCGGTCGAATTGCGCCTGAGGCCCGGCTCTTTCGACGCCGACAGAGACGGGGTGAACTCTGTCGCCTCGGGAGGGACCGACTGTGATGATTACAATTCAGCCGTGAAGCCGGGGGCCGCCGAGCTTTGCTACAACGGCATCGACGACAATTGTGATGGGCTGACCGACTGTGCAGACACCGCGGCATGCGACAAGGCGGTGTGCGCGCCGGGCGGTGTGGGCGCGGTCTGCTCGGGGGGCCGTTGCAAAGAAGAGAGCTGCGGCGACAACGTCGACAACGACATCGACGGCCAGGCCGACTGCCTTGACCCCAATTGCCTGGGTCAACTGTGCAGCAACGGCTTGCGCTGCGGCGTCAATGGCCAGTGCGCCTTGTTGGCCAATGAAGTGGGCCACTGCGACGACGGGCTCGACGACGACGGCGACGGGCAAATCGACTGCGCCGACAGTGACTGCCAAGGCGCTGCGTGCGCGCACCCCGACGGCTGCGTGGTGGGAGCGACCTGCGTCAACAACCAGTGCCAAGGCGGCATGGCGAAGAACTGCATGGCGCCTCCCTCAACGTGCTTCAGCGCCCAAGGCCGTTGTGTCAGCCCCGCGGGTACTTGCGTGTACGACGTGGCTACGACGCCTTCGTGCAGCGACAACCAAAATTGCACCCAAGCCGACGCGTGTCTCGCCGACGGAGGGTGTCAGGGTGTACCCGTGGTGTGCGCCAGCCCTCCCAATACAGCGTGCTTCGAAGCGGTGGGTCAGTGCCAACAAGGCGATGGCCACTGTCAATACACGGTGAAACTGAACGACACCTGCGACGATGGCAAAGGGTGTACCCAGGCAGACGTGTGCGTGGCAGACGGAGGTTGCGTGGGTACGCCTGTGGTGTGCCCTCCTGCCGCGGCAGAATGCCTGGTGAGCCTTGGCTGCAAAGCAGGCGCGTGCCTCGAAGAGCCCAAAGCCCCGGGTACTGCTTGCAGCAACGGCGTGTGCTTCGCCGACGGTGGCTGCGGCAAGGTTTTTCCCTATACGACGAGCAATTTCACCGAAGGGCAATTCGTGGCGGTCGCACCGGTGCGCAGCGACGTGCTGCTCAATTGCGCGGCCACCCTCGACACCGGTGCACTGGGCTCGGCCGTGCCAGGCAGCGTCACTTTGTGCGGGGTGCAAATACCCACGGGTGAAATAGCGCAAGCCGGAACGAGCCCGGCGATGTTGCTGGGCACGCATGCCTTCACCGTGGGTGACGCGGGGGTGATTACGGTGGTGGGTGAGCGACCGCTCATCATCGCCGCTTCGGGCTCGGTGGTGATTCGCGGGTCGATTTTGGCAGGTGGCCAGGGCACCACGCCGGGCCCCGGTGGAAATCAAAACTGCGAGGCAGGCACGGGGGCGCCAGGCAAGGTCGGTATGCCCGGTGGCAGTTTGGGCGGCAACAGCGAAATTTCTTGCGGCGGTGGAGGCGGTGCGGGCTTGGGCACGGTAGGGGCCGACGGCGGCGCGGCGTTGGAACCCAACGGCGCAATGGGCGGGCAGCGGGGTTTGGCGTTCGGCAATGCCGAGCTGTCACCCCTTTGGGGAGGCTGCGCGGGTGGCCAGGGAGGACACTGCGGGGTGTTGCCTTTGCCACTGCTCGCCGGGGTGGGCGGTTCGGGCGGGGGCGGTTTGCAAATTTCATCGGCCTCGGTGCTCACCGTCACCGGGCTCATCGCGTCGCCGGGGGCGGGCGGGCAAGGGGGCACCAGTGCCAATTCAGGGGGCGGTGGGGGTGGCAGCGGCGGCGCGATTTTGCTCGAGTGCACGGCGTTCTTGGCCAGCGGTTCAGTCACCGCCAACGGCGGCTCGGGCGGCGGGGGAGCGAATGTGAATGGCCCCGGTGACGGTGGCGTAAACGGCGCCTTGCGTTCGCTCAACCCTGTTTTGGGCGGTGGCGGGGGCAGCACTTTTGGAGGCGCGGGTGGGCGCGGAGGCGCGGCCAATGGTGTGTGCCAAGTGGGCACGGCCGGCAATGTTGATCACGGTGGAGGGGGCGGCGGTGGCGGCGCGGTGGGGCGCATTCGCATCAACGCGTCAGTGTCGTGTTTGTCGGTCATGAGCGCTCATTTCAGCCCGGTGCCCAGCAGCAACCGAATGAACTGCCCATAAAACGCGCGCTCCACATGCGGGTCAAATTCGACCCAGCGGGAAAAAAAGCTTCTCGACACGGGCAGTTGTAGCCCACAGAATCAGCGCCTGCATGGGGTCTGAAAAGCGCGCCTCACCGCGAGTGCCCATGGTGCTCAAGGTGGAATATGCCGATGACAGCGCACTGGCGGACGCCACCGAGAACCTGTCGGGGGGTGGCTTCTTCATTCAAACCTCGCGAAAGTTCGAGCTGGGGGCACAGCTGGGTCTGAAGCTGTCTTTTCCGGGTCTTCTGAAAGCGGTAGAAATAATCGGTACAGTAGCGTGGAAGCGCGGCGCTTTCGGCGGTTACGGCGCCGGCGTGGGTGTGAGCGTCAATGACGAGTCGCACCAAAAGCAACTGGAGCGTTTATTGAGCGCGGCGACCCAGGGCCAAGATGCTTCGACCCAGCCTTTGGCCAAGGGTTTTCGCGTGTTGATTGTCGAAGACAACCCGCACATCGTCGAGATGTACAGCTACGTGCTGAAGAAGCTCGCCAGCCAAGACTTGAAAGGCCAGGTGCCGTTAGAAGTGCACTTCGCCGGCGACGGCCACGCCGCGATGCAGCAGTTGCAAGAGGCTCCCTTCAACTTGGTGATGACCGACCTCTACATGCCGGTGATGGACGGTTTCGCCCTGGTAGAGCGCATTCGCAGCGATGAAGCGCTGCGGTCCATACCGGTGGTGGCGATTTCGGCCGACAAAGAAGCGCAAGAGCGGGCACTCAAGTCTGGGGTAGACATTTTTTTGAAGAAACCCGTGCGCTTTGCCGAGGTGCTCGAGACGGTGAAGCGGTTGTTGCACATTCAGTAAATTGATTCTTAGGTAAGGTTTGAGGAACCAGCCATGTCTTCTTCTGTGATGACGCGCGATAAAGTTTCGAGTGAAGCCCATTTCATTTTGACGAGCTTGAAAGAGAACCAGCTGCAAGGCCGGTCGAACAAGCTCGCCGAGGTGAAGAGTTTTCTCGAGCCCAGCTGCTCGCTCGACTTCGACAGCTATTTCTTTTTCTTGCGCAAGTTTCACTACATTGCGATGGACCGCGAGGCCCAGCTCAAGCTCACGGCCGAAGGTGAAACGGTCGTCGAGGGCGAGAACATGGAAAAGTTCACCGACGAGGTGGCTGACTTCTTCGCTGATCAAATTGTCGGCGTTGGTGAAATGACCCAGCTCTCGGTCGACGTCGATCATCTGCGCCCGCCTCCACCGGTGGCGCCTGACGACGGCGAAGAAACAGGGCCGGGCATTCATTCGCGTGTTCGTCGCAACACGTTGCCGCCGCCCCCGCCTGAAGAGTCGGGGCCGCATTCGGTCACACCGCCTCCTGACATTCGCAGCTCGACGACGTTGCCGCCGCTCCCTCCTCCTCCGCCTGTGCCCATGCCTATGCCTGCCAATGCTCCCGCGGCGCCCGTGCCTGTCAAAGGGCAAGACCTCGACTTGCGTTACGTGAAGTTCGACTCGCTCGGCGCGGGCCCGCTCGGCACCGTTTACAAGGGCAAGCACAACGCGCTGGGCGTCGACATTTGCGTCAAAGAGCTGAAAGATATTTTTGGCTACTTCTCATTTTTGCAGCGCGGTGAAGTCATCAAGCGCTTGAAGAAAGAGCTCTGCGCGCAAGCCCAAGTGCGTCACCCCAGCATCGTGCAAATTTTAGATCAGAACACCGACGTGGCCCGGCCCTACTACGTGATGGAGCTGTGCAAAGGCAGCCTGCGCGAAAAGCTCGAAGCGGCCGGCGGCAAGGGTATCGACGTCAACCACGCCATTCGCTACTTCTTGCAGCTTTCTTACGCGTTGCGCGCCGCGCACCATTCGGGCCTGACGCACCACAACGTGAAGCCTGAAAACGTGCTCTTCGACGCCTACGGCAATGCCAAGCTGACTGACTTTGGCCTTTCACGGGTGATTGAAGTTGATCAGAGCAAAGGCATGCCCCAAGTCTTCGTCGGCACGGGTGGCATGGGGTACATGAGCCCCGAGCTGATTTCGCGCTCGAAAGACGTGGGCCCCTCGTCTGACGTTTATGGCCTGGGCATTCTGCTGTACGAAATGGTGACCGGTCAGATTCCCGGCCGTCGTTCACCGCTGCCGTCTGAAGTGAACGATGCCTGCCCGTCGAAGCTCGACCCGATTTTCGACAAAATGACGCAAGACCGCAAAGACAAGCGCTACGCCGACTTCGACACCATGCTCGATGACTTCTATGCCGCCTTCACCGAGGGCGAATACTTAACCAAAGGCGACCTCTTGTCGTGGAGTGACACACCCAAGGCGTAAACTTTTTCTGCGCCTGTACCGTTTCGCCCCCAAGTCAGACATCGAGGCCTTTGTAAGTCTGTGTAGAACACGACGAGCGGCCCTGATGGGCCTACAATTCGTCGACTCCCGTTACGAGAGACCGGTGACATATGCGGGTTAGAGCCTACGCCGCGCTTTGCATGGGTTGGGTGTGTGTGGCCGCCAATGGCTGGGCGGCGTTCAACGGCGACCTCGAGTTAGACCTGTCGAGCACGTCAGACGTGAAGAACGTGTTGCTCTTGCCTCCGTTGGTGCAGGTCGCGGTGAAGCCGTCGGGTCTGTCGTTCGCGGGTGTCGAAGCAAAAATGGTCGAACGTTTCGACAACGCGGGTTTGGCCAAGCTTTTTCCCGCGTTTTCGAAAGAGCTGAGCGGCCGGGTCGTCTCAGTCGACGCCACCTTGACGGTGATGAAAAGGGAGCAGCTTAAAGCGTCTCAAGCCAAACAACCGGCCACGCTGGCGCGCGCCGCCAAGGCTGCTGATGCCGCGTGGGTCATTGTTTTCGAAGTGGCGAAAAACGGTACCCTCACCGCCACCATTCACGACGCATTGGGTGAAAGCCAAGGCACCGCGGTGGTGTTGCCCCAAGCCGCAGCGCTCAAGCCGAAAGACACCTCAGCGGTGGCCGCGGCGGTGGTGAAGCAATTGGCTGACTTGTCGGCACCCAAAACCAATGCCGTTTCTGAGCCTGCTCCGGTGGTGCTCGAGTCGACGCCGCCCGCCGGCTCCGAGTCAGAAGACGTGGCGGGCGATGTCGATGTCGAGCTGCGCCGTGAACGGCAAAGCCGGGTGTTGGGCATGAAGGTAGACCATTCGCAAGTGCGGTGGGTGGTGGCGACCGGAGCGGGTGCGTCGACCCGCTCGCTGGGCGTCTCGGGCGAGGGGGTCACCCGCTTGGCCGAGCTGCGTAACCAGGCCGCGCCGGGGTGGGGTGTTTACGTGAACGTGGCTCCGCTGAAATTCGTCGAAGCGTGGGCAGAGCGCCCCTGGTCTGAGCTGCAGGTGTTTGGCCACTACCGCAAAGGTTTCGTGCGGGCCACGGGCGCTTCACCTGGGCTCGAAGGCCAATCATGCCGCGTCATCGACGACGACTTTCAAGTGGGAGGCCGCGCCGGTTACAAGCTGGGCAAAGGTTATTGGCCGGTGGTGGGGGTGGCCGGCGCGTGGACCCAAGAGCGCGCCTGGTTTGGCTGCGGCTTGCCGGTGGCCAGCACCACCGCGCGTGGCATTGACGTGCAGTTGCAAGTCGAACAGCCTTTGGTGGTTGACCGCCTGGCGCTCAAAGTGTCGGCCGGCCCGCGCTTTTTGATGAAGGGTGACGGCGCTGACCCGCAAGGTTTGTCGTTGGCGGGTGAAGCGTGGCTCGAAGCCAAGCCGGTGTCGGTGCTCTTCGCCCGCGGCGGCGCCCGCTTGGTGCGCAACCGCCTGGTGACGCCAGACGGGCTGGCGCTCGTCGACTTGCGCGTCTTTTACGCGATGGAAGTGGGAGTGTTCTTCTAATGAAGCGCTCGACTGTGAAAACGTTGACGGCCGTCGTGGTGGCGTGCGCTTCGTTGATGTCAGCCGCGGCGCAAGCGGCCTGCGACTCGGTGAACCCCAGCAACCCCGAGAACGACTGCGACATGGACGGCTACACCATTCTCGCCGGTGACTGCGACGACAACGGCACCCTGTGTACCGCCGGCATGTGCGACCCGACGGGCGGGCCTTATACATACTTCTGTGTGTGCGGGCAGCGCCGTGGCTACCTGTACAAACCAGGGCAAGCCGAGCTGTGTGACACCAAAGACAACAACTGCAACTCGCAAGTGGATGAAGGGTTACACGTCGACGCTGACAACGACGGCGTGCGGGCGTGCAACACGTGCTCGGCGCCGGCCGCGGGCGCTTGCGACTGCAACGACAACAACGCCGCGGTCAAGCCGGGCGCCACCGAAGTGTGCGACGCCATCGACAACAACTGCAACGGCATGACTGACGAAGGCACCGCGCGCAGCTGCTACTCGGGCGCGTCGGGTACGTCGGGAGTGGGCCCCTGCCATGGCGGTACCCAGCAGTGCACGGCGACGGTGCCCGGCACCCCTGCTTACGGCGCGTGTGTCGGCGAAGTCGTACCCACCGCTGAAGTGTGTGACGCCGTCGACAACAACTGCAACGGCACCAACAACGAAAACAACCCGGGCGGAGGCGCGTCGTGTGCTACCGGGCTTTTGGGCGTTTGCTCGGCAGGTACCATGACGTGCAGCGGTACGTCATTGCAGTGCGTGCAAAACGTGGCTTCGTCGGCTGAGGTTTGCGACAACTTAGACAACAACTGCGACGGCACCGTCGACAACTTCAACCGCTTTTGTTTTGGAGGCGCCGCGTCGACGTACACCGGCACCTGCCCTGGGAGCGACTGCACCCCACGCGGAGCCTGCCAACGCGGCACCCAGACGTGCACCGCGGGCGTGTGGAGCAACGCGGCGTGCACGGGCCAAGTGCTGCCCACCGCTGAAGTGTGTGACACCGTCGACAACAACTGCGACGGTACACTCAACGAAGGCAACCCCGGCGGGGGGGCGTCGTGCTCTACCGGTCTGCAGGGGGTGTGCGCGGCGGGTACGATGCGGTGCCAAAGCAACGGCACCTTGCAGTGCGTGCAAAACGTGGCTTCGTCAGCCGAGGTTTGTGACAACTTAGACAACGACTGCAACGGCACTGTCGATAACATCAGCCGCTTTTGCTTCACCGGGGCGACGGGTACGTACACCGGTACCTGCCCCGGCGCGAATTGCACTCCGCGGGGCACCTGCCAGCGCGACACCCAGACGTGTACGGCGGGAGTGTGGAACAACCCTTCGTGCAGCGCCCAAGTGCTGCCCACCGCCGAAGTGTGTGACACGTTCGACAACGACTGCAACGGCACTGCCGACAACGGCAACCCCGGAGGCGGCGCGTCATGCATGACGGGGCAAATGGGGGTGTGTGGCCCCGGCACCATGCGCTGCACCGCGGGCACGGTGCAATGCGTGCGCAACGTGAACCCTTCTGCCGAGCTGTGCGACGGTATCGACAACAACTGCAACGGCGTCATCGACGAAGGCTTCGATGTCGACATGGACGGTTACCGTTCTTGCGCGTCATGCTCGGTGATGCCGTGCGACTGCAACGACAACAACGCCACCATTTTTCCCGGGGCGCCTGAATTGTGTGACTGCGTCGACCAAGACTGCGACGGCCAAATCGCCAACGGTTTTCCCGACCTCGACAACGACGGTGTGCCGGCTTGCGCGGGCCCAAGCGTAGAATGCAATGACTCGGCGACCAACGGCGCGCAACAGCACGCCGCGTGGTGCAACCGGGCGGCAGTGGCCGAAGTTTGCGACGCGCTCGACAACGACTGCGACAGCCTCGTCGATGAGCGCAACGCGATGGGCGCGAAGCTGCAACAGGTTTGCTATTCGGGCCCTCCCGGCACCGCGGGTGTCGGTTTGTGCACGCCGGGCATTCGCGACTGCAACGCCACCGTGCCGGGCACCGCCAGCTACACCGCCTGCGCGATGGAGGTGGTGCCCACCAACACGCCCTCGGCTCCCGAGACAATGTGCGACACCTTCGACAACGACTGTGACGGCACGCCTGACGACGGGTTGGCGGTCGACGTCGACGGTGACGGTGTACGCGCCTGCGGTACCTGTGGCGCGCCTCCCGCTGGTTTGTGCGACTGCAACGACAACGACGCCACGGTGAAGCCGGGGGCGACTGAAATTTGTGACGCCATTGACCAAGACTGCGACGGCCAAGTGAATGACGTGCCGGCCCGCAAGTGCTTTGGCGGCATGTTCGTCACCTCAGCCACGTACACCGGCACCTGCCCCGGCTCGATGTGCCAACCCAACGCGCCGTGCGCGGCGGGCATGCAGACCTGCGAGCCGAGCGGCAATTGGTCGGCGTGCGCGGGGCAAGTGCTGCCGAAAAATGACCCGGCGCAAGGAGAAGCCATGTGCAACGGCGTCGACGATGACTGCGATGGCACCGTCGACGACGGCAACTTCGACCTCGACATGGACGGCGTGCGCACCTGCGACAACGACTGCAACGACAACGACCCCAACATCAAACCGGGCGCGCTCGAAATTTGTGACAACAAAGACAACAATTGTGACGGCATTGTCGATGGCAACAGCACCAAGTGTTACACCGGCCCGGCTGGCACCGAGGGTGTCGGGTTGTGCCACGCCGGCAGCGGCCCCTGCTCGATGGGCATGCCTCCCACGGTGTGCTCGGGTGAAGTGGTGCCCCAAAGCGAAGGCACCACCTGCGACACCTTCGACAACGACTGTGACGGCAAAGTCGACGAAGACTTCGACAAAGACGGTGATGGCGTTGTCTCGTGCGCGCTTTGCCCCAGTATCAGCCCCTGCGACTGTGACGACAATGACCCCTTCAACCGCCCGGGTCTGCCCGACATTTGCGACTGCAAAGACAACAATTGCAATAACCAGATTGACGAAAACAATGTCTGTTTAGGCGCTCCATGTCATGACAACGATGACGACGGTGTCACCAACTGTGAAGGCGACTGTAACGACAACAACCCGTTGGTCGGCCCCAACCGCTCGGAGCAAAAGAGCAACGGTATCGACGACGATTGCGACGGCGCGGTCGACGAAGACACCGATGAAGACGGCGACGGCTATTCGGTGAGCCAAGGTGATTGCGACGACAAGTTCGCGCAAATCAACCCCGGTGCTACCGAGCTGTGTGACGGCTTCGACAACAACTGCAATGGCCAAACCGACGAAGGCTTCGACAAAGACGGTGACTTCGCCACGTCATGCGCGGGCGACTGCGACGACAACGACGCCAGCCGCAGCCCCTTCAAACGCGAAATTTGCGGCAACTCGGTCGACGACGACTGCAACGGTTTGGTCGACGAAGATTTAGATGAAGACTTAGACGGCGTGACGACGTGCAGCGGCGACTGCAACGATCACAACGCCGCGGTCTTCGGAGGCACCGCGCCGCACGCCGAGGTCTGCGACGGGCAAGACAACAACTGCAATGGCCAAACTGACGAAGGCTTCGATGTCGATGATGACAAGGTGGCGGTGTGCTTCGGCGACTGCGACGACAACGACGCCAATGTCGGCCCGCGCAAGCCCGAGCTGGCCGGCAACAACAAAGACGACAACTGCAACGGCGTCGTCGACGAAGGCACGGTAGACGCCGACCACGACGGCTATTCGCCGATTTGCGGCGACTGCAACGACAGTGACCCTACGGTGCACCCACACGTCACTGAAGTGTGCGACCGCATCGACAACAACTGCGACGACTATGTCGACTCGGCGCCTGGCCAATTCAACTTGTGCGCGGCCTGCTTCGACGCTGACAACGACGGCGTCACCAACTGCGACGGAGACTGCAATGACGCCGACCCGTCGGTGTACCGCGGCGCTTCTGAAGTCTGCGACGGCAAAGACAACGACTGCGACGGCCAAGTCGACTTAGACAGCTTGGGCATTCGGGTGTGCGTCAACGACGCGGGCATGCCGATTGATGGTGGCGACCTGACCGACGCGGGCACTGGCCAAGGTGGCGGCGACGGTATGACTGGCGGAGGCTCAGGCATGAACGAAGAGCAACCTCCCTTGGTGTTGACAGGTTGTGGCTGCAATGGTGCAGGCGCCGGCGCGGGTTGGTTGGGCTTGGCGCTGTTGCCTTGGCTGTGGCGGCGCCGTGCGCAGTGGCGACGCGGAGCGGTGCGGGTGTTGCCGGTGCTGGCGTTGCTCTCATTTTTGGGTTGCCAGAGTGAAATTCGGGTGCCCGAGCTGCCTTTCATCGACATGGGTGAGGCCGACGCCGGGGCACCTGATGCCGGCGTGTGGGTGCCTCCTGTCGAAATGTGGGACTGTGGAAACCTCTACCCAGCGCAGCTCATCGCGGTGCCGATACCCGGTACGACCAACCCCTGGGCCGTCGACCCGCGCTTCACGCAGACACCCAACCCCACCGCCAAGGCGTTGCTGCTCGACGACGCGCAGGCCGAAGTGGCCGCCTTTGTGCTCGCGCGCGACGTGCCGATGGACGTCGACGCCGCTGACCCCAAGTCGGTTGAAGTGGTCGGCGTGCGCGAAATCAACGCGCTCGACGCGCTGCTCGGCACGCCCACGGTGAAAGACCGCATCGAACGCTCGGGCCGCGTGCTCTTTGGCCCCACCTATTCGGCGAGCGAGCAGCTGACCTTTTCGGCGCCCACCAATGCCTATGCGCTGCGCAACCGGTTGCTGTCGTCGTTCTCGGGCATTGGCCCGGCGATGTTGGGAGCGCTCCCCGTGGCGGCGAATAGCATGGCCACCCCAGAGCATGTGGTGAACGTGGGCATGCGCATTGTTTCTAACAAGCTCTTCATCGCGGTGGCGGTGACGCCCCTGGCGCGTTTCAAGGTGAACCAACCGGTGATGGTCGACCTGACCAACGGCTCGCACTTGGGCATTGAAGGTGACTTGTTGCAGTACCGCTGCGAGCACCGCGTGGCGCCGGCGTTGAAGAGCGACTTCATTTTCGTGGTCGACAATTCGGGCTCGATGATTGAAGAGCAAGCGGCGCTCGCCAACGCAGCCAGCTCGCTCTTCGCGGCGTTCGCCACGAGCGGTCTCGACTTTCGCATTGGCGTCGTCACCACCGACAGCGACGTGCTTTACGGCAATGGCTTTTCGAATGTGGAAGGCGACTTCAAGAGCAACGTGCGCGTGGGCATTGACGGCAACAGCTTGGAAATGGGCTTGGAATATGCCCTTCGGGCCATTCGCAACGCCCGCATGGCTACCGACCCCAACCGTAAGCTGCGTGACGACGCTGGCTTGGTGGTGGTGGTGCTCTCTGACGAAGAGAACTCTGGGTTGATGAGCACCGCGCAGTACGCCGCCGAATTCGTGAAAGAAAAAGCAGTGCTCTTTGCCATCGTGGGCCCCAAACCGCTGGGTTGCCAACGCGTCGGTTTGGGCCGGGCACGCGCGGGCAAGGCGTATATCGACGTGGCCACCGTCACCGGCGGCTCGAGCGGCAGTATCTGCAACCCCAACCTCACCGAAGTGGTGGAAGAAGTGCTCTTCGGCGCGTTGGGCAGCGCCAGCCAGTCTCCGCTCGCCAACCGGCCGATTTCGGGCTCACTCGCGGTGCGCACCACGATGAATGTACCGCGCGGCCGTCAGAACGGCTTCGATTACGATCCCGCGGGTAACACCGTGCTCTTCTTCGGCAGCGTGCCGTCGGCCGGTGCGACCTTCGACGCGGCGTACAGTTACTTTCAAGGCATTCAATAGCGGTTACTGCCGCATTTGAGGGCGAAACGGAAACTCGGAAAGTTCCGCACCTGCTTCTTTGGTTATTGAGAATTTGTGGTTGGTTGAGAAGAAAGCAGGCCTGTGTTCTTGGCATAGTGGAAAAATCAACCGTCTTTCCGAAAGGAACAGAGTCCCATGATGCCCAAAACAGTGAAGTCAACTCACGTAAACAGGCCTCATGTTGGGAAAGCGCGACTAACGGCTCCAGTGGTACCCAAGACGGTTATCAGCGCCATCAAAGCCATTACCGAGATTTCCTATGCAGAACCAAAAGTTCAGCTCGAGAAAATTTCTGGGTCTCCGTTTATTGGCAACATGTCGGGCCCCTACTTTTTCCGCAAGGTGTTTGGTGTTGGCAATCCTAAGGGTGGAATTCTGAAAATTATAGAGGCCGACTACGCCACTTTTTCGCCGGCTCCGAAGGGGAAAGAGGGCATTCCTTTGGAAAATCAAAAAAAACTCGAGCAAAATATTGTGAGGGAAAGTCATTTCCCTTTTCCCAAAACAAAGGTTTCGGACTTTCAGCTTGGGCCTAATTCAAAGAATGTCGATTGGTTTGAGTTCTCTATCGACGGTGGTCCAACGCAGTTCCGTCGCGGAGCGGGGCTCTATGACGCGAAAACAAAAAAAGTACTGCAAATCGTCACCGCACGACGAGGCACCTTCGAAGGGTAGCGACTGAGCTGCATCAGCGGCCGCGGGTTTTGAACAGACCTCTTTTTTCAAGCCACTTCTTAGCATCGAGCTTGGCCAGCGCGGCGTTGTCGAGCGAGCGCGAGCACCGCGAAGGCGATGAGGCCCCAAGGCGCGGCGCCGCTGCTGCAACCACACGCACCTATCACCGTACCCCCAGGTGAAGTCGTCATTGAGCCTCCATCGGGTTGCATGATGGTGCCTCCGTCGCTCTCTCCCGCATCGGGTTGACCGGCATCAACTTCGCCGGCGTCGTTGATACCCGCATCAGCGTCACCCGCGTCAGGTGTGCCGGCATCACCTGGGTTGACTGCCCGATGCACGCAGCCCGCGGCAGGCATGCAGCTGTCGACCGTCATCGCATTACCGTCATCGCAGTCGAAATCAGTGCGCACGGTGTCGTCACACCGCCCCGCGAAGCATTGCCCGCGGTAACCATGAGTGGCGTCAGCGCAGTGAACGCTGTCGCAGGACATGCCGTCACTTTGACCGAGGCACTGGCCCAGGTCAGGGTAACCCGGTGCGGTGTCGCGCAGCACGCAGGCCAATCGAGGGTTCTGCGCCGAAGCAAACGGAGTGCCGCCACCGAAAGCGCCTTGTTGTGTAGCGCCTTGACCTCCGGTGAGCGAGGGGCTGCCCGCGGTCAATCGAAAGTC
>JAIBBR010000086.1 GCA_019694575.1 Myxococcaceae bacterium | reverse complement strand
GGTCAAGCATCGGCGCTATCAAGTCGGGGCGCATGTGGTTGAACACCAATGCGAGAACAGCGGGCACGCCGATACCCAACATTATTGCTCCAACGACGGACCGAATTTTACTCGCGTGGTTCACTGCCAGCTCTCCTACTCGGGGTCATAGCTGGCTGAAGGCCCAACGCTGCGCGGCGAGTGAACTGTCAATGGCGAGCACCGAGTCTTCCTCAATCGCGACCCAAGGATCATCAGGCCACAGTGGCTCGCTGGCGATGAAGTGGGCTGTACCGGTGAAGGCGTGAAAAAGATCTTTGCCGTGGCGGCAGGCAAGCAGCGTGTTGCCGTCGAAAGCGACGAAGTTGGTGGTGGTGCGTTCTTTGGCGGTGCTCGCTACGTCGAAAATGTCAACCACGTCGCGCACGGTGTGGGCCAGCGCCACGGCGGCTTCGCGGGTTGAAGGTTTCGCGAACCGCCGCAAATGCGTGAGAAACAAATAAAAGCAACGCTCTGAGTCGGTCTCACCGCAAAGCCGCGCGCGATAATCAGGAGCGATTAACGCTTCTACCCGTTCATACCGCTCGTCAAAATTCTGCAGCGTGCCGTTATGCATGAATGCCCAATTTTCATGGCGAAACGGGTGAGCGTTGCGTTCAGAGACGTCACCCTGCGACGCGAGCCGCAAGTGCGTGAGCATCGACTTGGTTGAAAGCGACATCGACAGCTCGTCGAAGCGGTGACAGGCGTGGGCCGCCTTGACGCTGACTTCGATCGCGGGTGCTCCGTCGTCGAAGAGCGCCAACCCCCAGCCATCTTTGTGCTCGTGAGAACGGTTTTTGAGGGCGGCAAAGGCGCGATTGACGCGCACCGGCTCCTCCGAACGAATGGCGAACAAGCGACACATCTGGCAGGTACCTTCTTCGAATTAACCGACGACGACGCGGCCGCTTTTTACCACGGTGCGAACCAGGTTCGTGCCCATGTTGTAGGGAATCGACTCGATGTCGGGGCACGCAAAGATCGCCACGTCGGCGGGGGCACCTTCTTGCAACCGCCCTGCTTGGGGCAGCCGAAGCGCCATCGCCGCCGCGCGGGTGAAGCCGAGCAGCGCCTCGGCTGGAGTGAGCCCGTTTTCCAAGCACGCCAGGCCCATGGCGAGCGAAACGCTGTCGCTCATCGCCGAGCCGGGGTTGACATTGGTGCACAACGCCACGACTGCTCCCGCTTCGCGCAACTTGCGCCCGGGCGCGAAAGGGCGCGCTTTCACGAAAAGGGTCGAAGTGGGCGCGAGCACGGCCACCGTTTCACTGCGCGCCAAGGCGGCAATGCCTTGCTCTGAAATCTGCTCCAAATGGTCGGCGCTTGAAGCCTTGAGCTCGACGGCGAGCTCAGCGCCTTTTTGACCTGGCGTGAGCTGATCAACATGCAGACGCACGCCCATGCCCAGTTGCGAAGCGCGGGCCAGCAAGGTGCGCGCTTCGTCGGCGGTGAACGCGTGCTGCTCGACGAAAATGTCGCAAAACGCTGCCAAGTGTTCTTTCGCGGCCGCCGGCAGAATCGAGTTCAAACACAGCTCAAAATACGCCTCACGGTGGGCCCGGTGCTCCTCGGGTATCGCGTGGGCGCAGAGCAGGGTGGGCACCAACGTCGCGGGCTGCAACGCATTTAAGCGCTTCACCACGCGTAGCATTTTCAGCTCGTCGTCGAAGTTGAGGCCGTAACCGCTTTTGACCTCGACCGTGGTGACGCCCTGTTCGAGCAGCCGACGCAAGCGCGGGCGCGCCGAGGCGATGAGGTCGTCTTCGGTCGCCTTGCGCGTTGCCCGCACTGTCGAAGCGATGCCGCCTCCTGCCGCGGCGATCTCTAAATAGCTCTTGCCGGCGCAGCGCATGGCGAACTCGTGGGCGCGTTGGCCCGCGAAGACTGCGTGGGTGTGACAGTCGAGCAAGCCCGGAGTCACCAGGCCGCCCTGCGCGTCGAGCACGCGGGGAGTCTGCGCCAGCGCCTCTTTGGGGAGATCAGCTTCGAGACCCACCCAGGCCACGCTCGCGCCTTTGATGCCCACCGCGCCGGCCCGCACCGGAGCCAGGGCTGCCATGGCGTCGCCACGTACGTCGCCCCGGCCGGTGAGCACCCATGCGGAGTTGCGAATCAAAATGTCGAACATGCCCCTTGCCCGTGAGTTACGCGGTCACCCCAGGTATGCGAACACCGCGCTCTTTGGCGGTGGTGATGGCTTCGTCGTAGCCCGCGTCGACATGGCGCAAGACACCCATTGCCGGGTCTGACGTCAGCACCCGCGAAATACGCGCCGCGGCCGCGTCTGTGCCGTCGGCGACGATCACCTGGCCTGCATGCAGGGAGTAACCGATGCCCACCCCTCCACCATGGTGAAACGACACCCATGAAGCGCCGTTCACCGCATTGACCAATGCATTGAGAATCGGCCAGTCGGCTACCGCGTCGGTGCCATCTTTCATCGCTTCGGTTTCGCGGTTGGGAGACGCCACCGAACCACAGTCTAAATGATCACGCCCAATCACAATCGGCGCTGACAGTTCTTTCTTTCGCACCATCTCATTGAAGAGCAGGCCAGCCTTTTCACGCTCGCCGTAACCCAGCCAGCAAATGCGCGCGGGCAGCCCTTGGAACGCGACTTTCTCTTGGGCCATGGTGAGCCAGCGCTTGAGACTGGCCTTCTGGGGAAAGAGATTGATGAGCGCGCGATCGGTGCGGCGAATGTCTTCGGGGTCTCCCGAGAGCGCCACCCAGCGAAACGGGCCTTGGCCCTCGCAGAAAAGGGGCCGAATGTAGGCGGGCACGAAACCGGGAAAATCGAAAGCGTTGGCGACGCCGGCCGTCTGCGCATGCGCCCGCAGGTTGTTGCCGTAGTCGAACACGTGAGCACCGGCCTTTTGAAACGCCAGCATTGCCTGCACGTGGGTGGCCATTGACGCCATGGAGCGCTCTACGTACGCCTTGCTGTCTGATTTTCGCAGTGCATCGGCCTGTGCGAGCGACATGCCCGCCGGCACGTAGCCGTTGAGGGGGTCATGCGCCGACGTCTGATCAGTCACCAGGTCAGGCCTGAAGCCACGCTTCGCCAATTCAGGCAGCACCTCGGCGCAGTTGCCGATGAGCCCGATAGAACGGGAAACCTTCTTTTCCTTTGCTTCGGCCACTTGGGCCAACGCGTCGTCGAGGTTTTTGGCAATGGTGTCCAAATAGCGGGTCGCCATTCGTCGCTCGGCGCGCTGGACGTCGACTTCTACCGCGAGCATTACCGCGCCACACATCGTGGCGGCCAGTGGCTGAGCGCCGCCCATGCCGCCCAAACCTCCGGTGAGAATCACCCGGCCGCGCAAGTCGTCGCTGCCGAAGTGGGTGCGGCCCGCTTGTGCGAACGTCTCGTAGGTACCCTGCAAAATGCCTTGGGTGCCAATGTAGATCCACGAGCCGGCCGTCATCTGGCCGTACATCATCAGCCCGCGGCGCTCGAGGTCGCGAAAGTGCTCCCAGGTGGCCCACTTGCCGACCAAATTAGAATTGGCGAGCAGCACGCGCGGAGCATCAACATGGGTGCGCAAAATGCCCACGGGCTTGCCCGACTGCACCAGCAGCGTTTCATCGTCGGCGAGCGTTTTCAGCGCAGCCACGATGCGTTCGAACGAAGGCCAGTCGCGCGCGGCTTTGCCAGTACCGCCGTAGACCACCAAGTCTTCGGGGCGTTCAGCCACGTCGGGGTCTAAATTGTTCATCAGCATGCGCAGCGCCGCTTCTTGCACCCAGCCCTTGCACTGGAGCGCGTTGCCGCGGGGAGCCCGAATTGTTTTTGGGGTCGTCATATTTTCAAACCTTCTTACTGGCAGACGGCAAAACGGGCGCACTGTAGACCATCGCCCCATCTCTCAGGTAGGGAACACGCCATGACGCGTTATCTTGCCACTGGAGCGATCTGCGGCTTTGGCCTCGCGGTGTTGTTGCTCGCGGTGCTGGGTGACAAAGGCACGCACGACGCGGTGGCCGCGGTGTCGGCGCCAGCTTTGCTCGACGCGGGAAGACCTGCCACCAGCGTCAGCTTGCAACGTTTGCCGACGTTGCGTTTACCGGGCAACGGGTTCAACCCAGCGCGCGATCGGCTGATCAACCCCCAGTTGATTCCCATTGGCATGCGACCTTTGCACGCGGCTGACGCCGGTCAGTGAAAACTTGGGTAACTGACCGCGAGTGCTACGCTTCGTTAGCAACGTGCGACTGACTGTCATGGCAACAGTGCTGCTGTTGGCCGGCGTGGGGTGTGTCCACGAGCGGTACGACGCGCGTGCGGCTGCCGAATCGTACGCTCGAGCGCTCGAAGGCGATTGGAAAAAGGGCGAGGGCTGGGTGGTTGGCGGGGGCACCCCTGCGTGGCACGCGTTTTACGACGATCTCTCGAACCGGCAGGCAAAGGCCCGCGACATCAAAGCGGCGCTCGCCGGTGCGCCTGAAGCGCCAGCGTTGTTGCTGGAATATGCGCAAGGCCAATGGCGGGTGATCGACGCGGCTCCGGCGACGGCGTTGCAGACCGCGGCCGATGCCGTGGTGCTGCGTCTTTTGCAGGCGACTGAAGAAGGTGATTTTCAAACCGCGTGGACATTGCTCTCTCTGTCGTTGAGAGCACGTTACACGCCTGCGCGTTTGAAAGAAGATTTTCAGAATGAGCCCAAGAGCCAAGAGCGGCTCGGGCGAATCAAGGCGGCGGCGCAGCAGCCCTGGCAAGCCACTGCTGCTGGAGCCGAGCGGGTATTGGGCGAGGGCAAGTCGGTGAAGTTGGTGCGTGAAGGCGACGCTTGGCGTGTGGCGGCGATCGAATGATTCGACCGACTGACGAGCAGCTCAAGCAGTGGGGGCTGTCGCTGCGCGAGATTGACCCCAGCTCGCTTGTCCCCGATGAAGACGGCTCGCAGGTGCGTTGGTTCTTGGGCGATAACGCTACCGAGTTCTTCGTTTGGTTTCACCCAGAGTCGGGCCCTCACCATTTGCAGCTCGTCTTTTCACGGGTGTCGGTGGAGTGGGACAACAAGCGGGGGCTGGTGACGGGCACTTTCAAAGACGGCTCGTCAGCAATGGGTGGGCGGTATGATCCCTATCTGCTTTCTATCGGGCAGCGGGTTGATCTCGACGTGTGCAGCGCGGCGTTGGTGCTGCTGGGTGCGGCCACGGTTGACGCAAGCTTGCGAGCCCCGCTGTTGCAGGCGTTGCAGAAGGTCGGCACATAGCGAAAGGTGTCGGACTTTCCGTGTTTCCGGTTGCCTCGCGTGCGCGTTCGCAAATTTCCGGGCGTCGCGGCTACCGCCAATCAATTCAACCGCAGCTTCCACCGCGCGGCGCGCTTGGCCGGGCTCATCGAGCCTTGCGCTTCGAGCCAGGCGCGGCTGCCGAGCGATCTCACTTGCTGGTACTCGTCACTGGTCAGTGGAATCACCTCAAGCAGGTGCACTGGCGCGCCGTCAGCAATCTGCAAGCGGCCCGCGTCGCGAAGCACGAAGCCCTTGGTCGAGAGCTCTTCGACCGGAAAGCCAATGGTATCGCCCGCCTTGTAAACATGATCTTCATCGCCCGAATGCGCGTGCAGCTGCCCGCCGATCTGCGCCAACACACCGGCGAGCAGCGTGTGGTGCGTACCCATCGCCGCCACCAACTCGACGTGCGCGGTACCCGTCTCGGGCTGGCCGCCCGGCTGCCGTTTGCGCCCCAGCCCGTTGGTCATCATGAAAAAACCGTCGTCTTCATTCGAACGCAGCACGTCGAGATCGAACGGAGTAGGCAATTGCGGCCCGTCTGGAGACAAGCCGCTCACCATCGACGCCTTGAGCGCTACGCACGCCGTGTTACGCACCAACTCGCGATACGTGTTGAGGCCAATTAAATCGCTGTTGGGTGCTCGCGGGTCAGATGCCTTTCGCCACAACGCCCGCGTGCTGAACCTGTCTCCCAGCGGCTTGAGCGCCAATCGCTGCGGGCCAGGCCCTTCTGTAAACTGAATTTGGTAGCTCTCGGCGTCACCTTCGCTGCTCGCCTTGTGCGAGCCAACGCTAACGCCGATGGGCACCTTGATCGTACTCCCCGATTTCAGAGGCGCATTGTTGAACACCATTTGCTGGCAAGCGAAGAGCAAGGCTTCGCGCGAGCGATCAAGCGCCCAGTCATCACCCAGCGTGACCGGCACTTCGACGTCGGGCAGACCATGCAGCACCATGCCGTAAGTGGCATAAACGTTCAGCTCGGGATCAACCGCCGTGGCCACCCAGGCGCTAAACGGTCGCCCTGCCACGTCGTCGAGATCAGCAGTTCTGCGCCGAAACGTATCGGCCAGCATCACCGCACCAGCTTGCGGCAGCACCAGCGCGTGCGACAAGTCGAGCATGCCCGCTACCAAACGTGACAAATCGCGGAGCGCGCCGTTCTTTGCCCACGGGTCATCGAGCTTGCCGTTCGCCAATGAGCGGTGAACCCGCATCATGCCCGGCGCACCCAACGAGAGCGCGATGAACCCCTTGCCCGAACGCAGCTCAGTGGTCAACCCGAGCAAGTCGAGCGTCTTCTTCGGAAAGGGCTCGTCGGCGACATAAGCGAGGGCTTCGTGCACCCCGTGGCGCAAACGAATGTCTCCCCGGCTGATGTCGATGCGAATGCCCCTGGCAGGCAACCCTTTCTCGGTGGCCCACGCAAGAAAGGCCTGCGGCTCAACTGGGGGTGCTTCGTCGAGAAGCATGACCACCCAGCCCAAGGTGTGCGCGATGGCGACTGTCTTCTCGGCCATGCCCGCGGGGCTGTTCGCCAAGCTCAACGCCTGATCGCGCGTGGCGACCAAGGCCTTGTAGGCGGCCACCGGCATCGCCAGGGCAATCGCCAAAGCCTGCCAGCCACCGAGCGGGTGGGGCGACACTTCGTCAACTCGAACCAGCGCCCCTTCGACGGGCTCAAAACCGCGACACGCCGCACGTGAGAAGCGCAGGCTTTGTCCACCCTCGCACGCAATTTCTCCGAGATCATCTTGGGCGGTGAATTGCGCGATGGTACCGCTCAACGGTACCTTTGGCCCCGCTACCGCCGAGCTCTTTTTAGACCTACGAAAGAAGTCGAAGAGGCCCATGCGTTGACCATCTTCCTGCGAGAGAACCGCGCGAAGCCAACCAGGGAAGCCGGTACCGCCCACGTTCTAAGAAGGCATGCGCCTCCTCCAACCGCGTACGACTCCCTATAGTTTACGTCAGTAGTTCTCGTGCGCCAGTGATTCGGGCAAACGGGGGTCATTGACACAGACGACCTTGTTGCGGGCCAGCAGCCAGCCAAAGGTGGCCATAAATACCCCACCAATACCTACCAGCGCCGCCATGTCGAGCCACGACAGTGCCAGGTGCGGCTCGTGGTGGCCTTCTCCATGTGCGCCAAAGTTGGGCAGAATCAGCCAGTACAAGTCGATCAAGTGCATGAGCAAAATCCACGTGGCGCCCAGGCCCAACAGCAGCTGCTTGCGCTTCACTTGGCGCGACAACAAGTACAAGAAGGGCACGAAGAAATGGAGCACCGGGAGTGCGTAAGACACCCACTCCCAGCCACCGTGTAACCGCGCGATATAAAACTCGGTCTCTTCGGGAATGTTCGCGTACCAAATCAAAATGAACTGCGAGAACGCGATGTACGCCCAGAAAATGGTGTAGCCGAAGAGGTACTTGCCGAGGTCGTGGTAGTGCTCGATGGTAATGGCTTTTTTCAGTACGCCCGCTTTCTGCAGGCCCATCGACACCAACGTGATGAAGGCGAAGAACGCCAAGGTCGACGCCGCGAAGTAGTACACACCGAAAATGGTGGAGTACCAGTGCGGCTGCAACGACATCATCCAGTCGATCGCTTGAAAGCTCTGGGTGAGCACATAGAGAATGATGCCCACCGCGCTGAAACGCCAAATCGAGCGGCTGATACGCGCCTTCGCCATGTCGTCATTGCCTGCCGCGTCTTGCTTCACCGACATGCGGTACAAGTAGATGCTCAGCGCAGCCCAAACGAGCAGGTAGAACCCGGCGCGGCCCATGAAGAATGGCGTCGACAAAAACCAGCGCTTGCGCTCCAAAATCGCGTCGGTCTCGTGGGTCCACGGGTAGAGCGCGTGGTAGCCCACAGTGACGATGGGTATGAAGAGCACGATGAATACCGGCAACGTCGCGGCCGCGGTCTCTGAAATGCGCCGCACCACTGCCGACCAGCCGGCGCGCACGATCTGATCAATCATCACCCAGCCCAGGGCGCCCAAGGCGACCGCCAGCCACACCTCGTATGCCCAGAGGTAGCTGAACATCGCGCGCGCTTGGTGTTCTCCGAAGGCCATGGCCAAGGTCGCGCCCAGGCCGGTGGCAGCGCAAATGCCGCCCAACACAGGCAACTTCGCCCACATGCTGCTCGAGGGAATGGTGATGTCAGTCGGCTTTTCGATCGTGTGGCTCACGTGTCAGTGCCTCACTTCAACGTCTGCAAATAGAGAATGATGCTGTCGACTTCGGCGGCGGGTAGCACTTGTGGCGGCATCGCCGGAGGGAACCCATTCACCACCTTGGCGGTAGGGTTCGAGATCGACTCTTTGACATAGGCTGCGTCGACAACCACGTTGCCCGCTGACGTCGCTTCGGTTTTGCCCCACAGGCCTTTGAAGCTCGGGCCTACCAGCTTGCTGCCGTCGGTGGTGTGGCAGGTCACGCAAGCGCGCGCCTTGTAGAGCTGCTCGCCCTTGGCAACTGACACTTCATTGGGGTCAATCACGATTATCTTGCGGTTTTCACACGGCACCTGCTGCAACTTGCAGATGTACGCCACGATTGCCCAACGATCTTTCACGGGAATTTGCGAGGCGTACGACGCCATGTTGCCGTTGTTCACTCCGTTGTAGATGGCGGAGTAAATTTTGCCGACCGGCATCGTCTTGCGAAACTCGTCATGCAGGTTAGCGGGAGGTACTTCTAACCCCCGCGAAGCCACTGGCCCTTTGCCGTCACCTTCGAGGCCGTGGCAGGGCGCACAGTAGACGCCGAAGCGGTTTTCACCGCGCAGCGCCAGCGCCTCGGGAATGCTGTTGTCAGGGTTCTTCAGCTGCGAGGGAAAGAGCTTGCTCGGCTCGCCCTTGTCGTCGACGCCCCGGTAATAAAGGTCATCTTCTTCGAGGTGACCCATGGCCACGGTGCCTTCAGGCGGTGCCTGCATGCCACGGCCGTTGGCAAACACACCCGAGGTGTCGGCGCGGTACGCCTTCACTTTCTCTTGGGTGTCCATGTTGTGAATCAGGTGCACGGGCGGGCTCTCAGAATCTCCGCCGCGGCAACCCGCCAACGTGCACCACATTGCCAACGCCGCGAAAGAAAGGGCGCGCATCACGGCTTCAACTCCTCGACGAGCGTGGCGCCGGTGTCGGCCAGCAACGCTTTGGTCTTTTCGAGATCGAACTTTGCGTCTTCGGCTTCGATCATGATGAAAAACTTATCGTCTGTGACCCGTTCGAATGCTTTCGAAGCGAACGCCGGGTGGTACGGCTCAGGCAGGCCGCTCATGATCCAGTTGGCGAAGAACGCGGTCAGACAGCTGGAAAGAACGCTCATTTCGTACCAAACCGGCACGAAGGCAGGCAGCGAGAACAGCGGTTTGCCACCCACGATGAACGGGTAGGCGTAACCCGACGTATAGCTCTCGAAAAAGAGCATCAACGATGAACCCGTAAGGCCAATGAGGAGCACCGCCCACGGCAACTTCGACGGCTTGGCTCCCATCGCCTTGTCTAACCCGTGCACGGGAAAAGGGGCGCATGCGTCCCACTTCTCGTAGCCCGCATCACGCACCTTTTCACTGGCGTGGTAAATCTCGGCGGGGTTCTCGTACTGGGCGAGCAAGCCCCAAATCTTCGACTCACTCATGGGTGCACCTCCTCGACCGCAGCATGTGCGGGCGCGTGGTGGCCCTTCTTGTCGTAGCCCGACCAATGTGGGTTGGCCTGCGGCATGACCCCCTTCACTTCACTCATCGCGATGACGGGGAAGAAGCGAATGAAGAGCAAGAACAGAGTGAAGAAGAGACCGAAAGTGCCAAGCAAATACAACGCCTCGGTCACGGGAACGAAGTAGTCCCAGCTCGAGACGAGTGCGTCGCGGTGCAGCGAGGTAACGGTGATCACAAAGCGCTCGAACCACATGCCGATATTGACGAAGATCGAAAGCACAAAGCTCCAACCCACGCTGGTGCGAATTTTGCGAAACCAGAAGAGCTGCGGAGTCACCACGTTGCAGCTGAGCATGATCCAGTATGACCACCAGTACGGGCCGGTGGCGCGGTTGATGAACGTGAAACTCTCGTATTGGTTGCCCGAATACGCGGCGACGAAGAACTCCATCGCGTACGCGTAGCCGACGAGCGAACCAGTCAAGAGAATGACCTTGTTCATGTTCTCGATGTGTTTCACCGTCACCAGGTCTTTCAGACCCAGCCAGTGACGCGCCGGCAGCATCAGCGTTTGCACCATCGCAAAGCCCGAGAAGATCGCTCCGGCCACGAAGTAGGGCGGGAAGATGGTGGTGTGCCAGCCAGGCAGCTGCGACACCGCGAAGTCGAATGAAACGATCGTGTGCACCGAGAGCACCAGCGGCGCCGAGAAGGCGGCGAGAATCTGGTACGCCTTTTCGTACGTCACCCAGTGGCGCATCGAACCGCGCCAGCCAAGCGCGAGCACACCATAAAAGAGCTGACGCCACTTCACCGTCGCGCGGTCGCGCAAGGTGGCGAAGTCAGGCACCATGCCGGTGTACCAAAAGAGCAGCGAAACAATGAGGTACGTGTTGACGGCGAACACGTCCCACTCCAGTGGGCTGCGGAAGTTCGGCCACAGCCCCATCTGGTTGGGAAGGGGGAAGAGGTAATAGTCCATCCACACGCGGCCGGTATGCAATGCCACGCACGAGCTGGCCGCGAGCACGGCGAAAATCGTCATCGCCTCGGCATAGCGGTTGATACTGGTGCGCCATTTCTGGCGGAACAAATAGAGAATTGCCGAGATCAGCGTGCCGGCGTGGCCAATGCCGACCCAGAACACGAAGTTGACGATGTCCCAAGCCCAGCCGACTGGGTTGTTGTTGCCCCAGATACCGGGGCCGACCCAAATCAGGTAGCCGATGTAGCCACCGAACATGGCGAACACGGCGCTGGCGAGCAGGGTGCCGAACACGAACGGCATCGGCGTCTTTTTCAGCGGCACCTCGTTGACCCTGCACACCATTTCAGTGACGGAGTGAAAGTCGTGTTGCCCACGGACCAGTGGCTCGCGGCCTGCCACCGGCTCGTCGAGCACCACGTCACCCCGTACATTGGGGTCGTCAGGTAGATTCACCGCGGCTGCGTTGGCGGTCGCCATTTATGCCAGCTCCTCATTTTCGTTGCGTACGCGAGCCAAATACGACGTGCGGGGCCGTATGTTGAGCTCCTGCAATAGCTCGTAGTTTCGTTCGCTCTTCTTCAAGGCGAATACGCGCGACTTTTCGTCATTGATGTTGCCAAAGGTGATCGCCTGGGTGGGGCAGGCTTGCGCGCAGGCCGGAGTCACCGCGCCGTCAGGCAGCTTCTTGCGATCTTCACCGTCACGCTTGGCTGCAATTTTCGCCTCTTCAACGCGCTGGGTGCAGTAGGAGCATTTTTCCATCACGCCGCGGTAGCGCACCGTCACGTCAGGGTTTCGCTGCAGCTTGAGCGTCTTCATGCGCTCTTTCCAATAAGGTTCTACGTACACGTCGCCGGTGTGCGTGAAGTCTAAATAGTTGAAGCGGCGCACCTTGTACGGGCAGTTGTTGGCGCAGTACCGCGTGCCGATGCAGCGGTTATACGCCATGCTGTTCAAGCCCTCTTCGTCGTGCACAGTGGCCGACACCGGGCACACCGGCTCGCACGGCGCGTTCTCGCAGTGTTGGCAGGCGACCGGCTGGTGAATGGCGTGCGGGTTCTCGATGTCGCCCGAGAAATACCGATCGACGCGAATCCAGTGCATTTCGCGGCCCAGCAGCACTTGCTCGCGGCCCACCGAGGGTATGTTGTTTTCGGCCACGCAGGCGATCGCGCAGATATTGCAGCCAATACATGACGACAGGTCGATCACCATGCCCCATTGCTGGCCTTCGTAAACGACCTCTTGGGTCATCTGAATGGGCTTGGTGGGGCGGTTCTTGGGGGTGCCCAACTGCACCAAATTTTCGGGCATGTCGGCTTTGCGCGCGAACTCGGCTCCGTCTTTCTGATACTCGGCCGCGGTGCCGCTCATGAAGTGCGGGCGGCCGTTCAGCCCCAACGTGCGCTCCACCGCGCCCTTGGGTTCTGCGGTCATCGCCGCGAAGGTCAACTCGCGCAACGGGTTGCCCGGCATGCTGAAGTGATCTTGCGTGGAGCACAATTCGACGGTCGCTCCGGTCTTCGAAGCCTTCACGCCTTGCACCACGTTCACTTCGCCGTCGAGCAGCGGCTGCACGTCGACGCCAACGCCCTTTGACACTTCGCCAATTGCACGGCCGTAGCCTTTGTTGATCACCACCGAATAGGGCGCAAGGCCAGGCAACACAAAGGCGGGGCCGGTCATCGAACGGCCGCCCACTTCGAGCTTCACCACGTCGGCTTGGTAAGCGTTCTTGCGCACCGCGCTCTCGATGTTCAGCTCCTTGGCCAACTGCGGCGATACCAGCAGCGCGTTGTCCCAGGTGAGCTTCGACATCGTGTCGGGCAATTCCATTGTCCACGCGACGTTGGTGAGGCGGCCGTCGAGTTGGTGACCGTGGTAGGCGACAACCTCTAACGCGTCTTTCGAAGGTGCTGAGCCTTTGAGCGGCCCCACCGCCGCCGCCACCGCCGCGAGGTTCAACGTGCCAGCGCCCTTGGCCCAAGCGGTGTTGGGAACCACGCCGTCATGCAGCGCGCGCCGCCAGGCCTTGTTGTCGGCCAGCGCGGCACCCGCGACGTGCCAGGTGCTTTCGATCACCTTTCGATCGTTGGTCTCGCTCTCGCCCAGCAGCGCCGCCAGCACGCTCACCATTGGCCGTGCCGCGAAAATCGGCTGAATCAATGGCTGCACCAAGCTCACCGTGCCGTCGAAGGCCCGGGCGTCGCTCCATGACTCGAGAAAGTGCGCGAGCGGAGCATGCCAAGTCGCCTTGAGCCCAGTCTCTTCAGGCAACACACCAAAATGAATTGACGTCTTCGCTTTCGCCAACGCCTCGCCGAACTTGAGAGCGCCCGGTGCGGTGTAGACCGGGTTGACGTCGAACATGACCAGCGTGTCGACCTGACCCGCGCTGAGCGCCTGGGTCAGCTCACTCAGCTGCGCGAACATCGAAGTACGCGCAGCGGCGCCGGTGTTGATCACGCTCACTGGCGCATTCAGGCCAGCGTTGAGGGCGTGCGCCAAGGCATGCACGGCAGCGCTCTGGTTCTCGCCCACCATAATCGCTGCAGACCCGCGGTGTGCGTACAAGTCTTTCGCCAGCTTGTTGACGAAGTCGGTGACGTTCTCAGGCAACGCTCCCGGAGCGACCGCCGCGTCGAGCTCGCCCAACGCCAAGCCCAACCCGCCCAACGCTTTGGCCAAAGCCTTGAGCACGTCGACGCCTTGGCCCGAAGCAATGCGCACCCGGTGATCGGCGTTGGTGCCGGTGGCGCTGAACGCTGCCTCGGCCGCGTACAGTCGGTGCATTTTTGCGGTGTCTTCGCGGGTGTGCACCGCGCGTGACTTGCCAAACTGACGCGCCAGCTTGAGATGATCGGGCCCGGCGACCAAGAAATTCGATTCGAGCGAGAAGATGATCTGTGCTTTTTCGAGATCGACCTGCGCGCGCGTGCCCGGCCCGAACGCAATCTGCGTACCCATGGCCGCGTGATCAGCCGCCGTCGGGTCCCACCGGTAAATCTTTGCTTCGGGCCACTTGGTCTTGAGCGCTGCCAACTGCTTCTCTGCCGTGGGGCCGACTTCGCCCTCGAGCAACAGCACCAACCCTTTGCCTTGTGCACCGCCCAAGCGGCCGACGGTCTCTTTCACCATCGCGTCGAACTTGTCCCACGTGCTGGCTTGGCTGCCCTGCATCGGCGTGCGCGCCCGCTCGGGGTCATACAAACGCAGCACTTCGGCCTGTGCCCAAATATCAGACGCGCCGAGCGACGAGGGGTGGTTGGGGTTGCCTTCAATTTTCGTCGGCCGGCCCTGGTTGGCCTCGACGATCAAACCAATCGCTCCCTCGGAGCGCTGCATCGCCGTCGCGTAATACATGCGCAACCCGGGCACCACCCCGTCGGGCTGCTTCACGAAGGGCAAAATTTCTTCGACCGGGCGGCGAAGCGGCAGCTTGTCGCAACCGGCCAGCGCACCCATACCCAGCGCGGCCCCACCGATTTTCAAAGCATCGCGTCGGCTAACGCCTGAAATGGGCCCTACGCCGTTGGGAAACTCGACGTCGAGTTGAGCGGCGAGGGTAGCGTCACCTTCTTTGTGCGCGATCGACCGCCAGTACTCGGGCGGCTGATTCATTTGATCGCGAAGTGGAGCGTAAGGGTCCTTCTTCATAGACGTGTGCTCTCTCTAAAATACCGATTAGCGGTGACAGCCGTTGCAACCGGCGCTGGCGTAAGTTTCGAGTTTTCCGTCGGCATTCAACTTGCCGGCGCCCGACAAGTTACCGGGCGGGTGCAGTGTGGCGGCGATGGCGTGGGCTTTTTCGTTCCACGCGAGGTCGCCTTTCCAACCCATTTTGGTGATCGCGTCGAGCGGCCGCAGTTGCGGAGCGGGGTCTGAATGACACTCGATGCACCATGACATCGACAGCGGCTGCGATTGCCGCACTTCAACCATGGTGTCGATGCGACCGTGGCACGACTCACAGCCAATGGCCGCGCGGTTTTCGCCCACACCGAAGCCCATGTGGGCCGAATGGTTGAAATAAGCAAAGTCGGGTACCTTGTGAATGCGCACCCAGGGAATCGACTTGTCGCCTTTGCCTTCAGCCCAACTCTCGCGGAGCTTGGCGAGGTTGGGCGAGTCTTTCTTCACCTGCTGGTGACAGTTCATGCACACCTGCGTCGGGGGCACGCCCGCGTGAGGCCCGCGCTCGACGTACGCATGGCAATAGCGGCAGTCGATCTGCATATCGCCCGCGTGCAGCTTGTGGCTGTACGGAATTGGCTGCTTGGGTTTGTAACCGACGTCGGTGTTGTACGGCGACGCCCACCAGTAAACGGCGAAGGCCGCGACCGCGCCTCCGACCAAGGTGCCGACCATTCCGAGGGTCGGCGTTTGATTCGCCCATCGTGGAAAAATTTGCGCCATGAATGTCCTTAAGAGTGTTCGCGCTTAGCGACAATGAGCCACATTTCCAAGCGGTAAACGCGTCGACGCTTCTCTGCCGACGAGCACCGCGAGCCCACCTTTTTTGACCCATTCATTCGACTTCATGGGTTGGGCCCTTCTTTTGCCAAAAGCCGTGCCGCGTTGATTGAGTTACCTCGACCTACTTCGTCGCTTTTCCAAAAGCCGCGAATCGCGCCCAGTTGATCGACAAGCATGTATGCCGGCAGTGTCGAAAATTCGGGCGCCGAGTTGCCTGCATCGGTATGCGCGAAGGTCGCCCAGCTCGCGCGAAAGCGCTCGAATAAGCCCCACAATTGGCTTTCATCACCCGAGAGCACGTACCACCGCTCGTGCGCTTTGCCTCGCACCAGGTTGCGGCTCGAAGGCCACGCGAAGGTAACCACCGCGATCTTGTCACCGAGATCATCGGTGTGGCCGAGCACTTTGCCGATTTCTAGCCGGTTGTCGACGCAAGCGCTGTCGCAGTCATTGGGTACGAAGTTGGCGAGCACCACTTTGCCGGCGAACGTCGCAGACGTCTTTGTCGTGCCATCGTCGACGGCAGACAACTGCCACTCGCCCCAAGCGCCAACAGGAGCAGGGGCAGAAAGAAATTGTCTTTGCATGAGCGGTAACGCGGTCAAAAACGCAGCTCCAACCACGAAGGCGACCGTGTACGGGTTCACCCATTTTTTCATTTTATTCAGACACGCTCGGGCGCGTTATCGCCCTGCGATTTAGCCGGAGGGGTCAGCTGCGCGCGGCGGGCGCTGCGAAATACCCAGTACCCAATCGCCCCCATCATCGCGAGCGGCACCAGTGAAATCACCACCGACATCACCAAAAACACGTTGTCATCAGGCTGTTGCCCCGCGCCGCACACCGCGCACGCCCACGCATTGCTGGCGCCCACCCAGGCCGCCACCAACCCGAAACGAAGGGGCGGAGCGCGCATTAGAAGTACACCCTCAAGTAGAGAACCGGCCACATCAGCACCACGAAGTACCAAAACACCTGCGAGCCAAAAAACAGCCCTTGCGAAAGACGGCCTTTGCTCATTTGCAGCCAAGTCCACCCGAGGGCAATCAACGCTCCGACGGCGTGCAGCGCGTGGGTGCCCACCAACAAATAGAAAAACGCACCCAGCCGGCTCGACGTCATCGTCAAGCCTTGCTTGAGCAGCGCGGCCCATTCAGCGCCTTGCAGAATGACGAACACCGCTCCCAGTGCCCATGCCACTGCCAACACCCGACGCGCCCAAAGGTTGCCTCGGCTGAAAAGACGTTGCGCCACCAGCACCAGCACACCACTCAACAATAAGGCCGCGGTGTTGAAGGCGGTCGACGCCACCGGCAAGGTCGGTTGACCTGGCATCGGCCACGTGCCCGGCAAGGCCTGCGAGCGGCTGATCGTAAACGCGCTGATCATGCCGACGAAGAACATGGTCTCGGCGGCGACAAATACCAACGTGCCTAAGATCGCGTCGGGTACCAGCGGCTGGCGGGCAACACGTCGGGTGGGTAGGGCTATCGAATTCATAAAACGTTGGTCAGTGTTTGACTTCTTGTTCAACGGGGGCCGCCGGAACGTGCGAGCCTTCGGCAGGGTGCGCCGCTCCACCGTGATGTTCTGCTCCGGCAGCGCCAGCAGCTTGCCCGCGCTTCACCACTTCTTTGGCTGAGACATTTTCCCAGTGGGTGCCTTCGTGCTCGAGCACGTCGGGAGCGGTGCCCCCGAAGAAGACGAGCATGAAGCCCACCATGGCCGTGACCATATAGGTGACGTACTTTTTCTCGAGGTTGATGTGCATGAAGTGCTTCACCACCATGAAGGCTTTGACGATCGCAATGCCGAAGGCGGTGATCAGCGTGAGAATCAGACGCATGTGGTGGTTAATGGTGCCGCCATGCTCGAGTTTTTCACCGATGATGGGGCCGACCACGCTCACCACCAGCAGGGCGAGCAGAATGGCCCAGATCTTGATGTAGTGCTTGCTGTGGTCGCCGTGTGAACCGGCCGAAGCGTGTGCAGTGTCAGACATGGCGGCTCATTTCGCGATGTAGAGAAGGGGGAACAGAAAGATCCACACCAAGTCGACGAAGTGCCAGTAGATGCCGATGTTTTCGACCCGTTGTAGCTCTTTGTTCTTTCGTGCGTCAGCGGCGACGAACAACATGATCACCATGCCGGCGATCACGTGCAGGCCGTGCAGGCCCGCCGCCATGTAATAAAACGACCAGAAGGTGCTCGAAGCCAACGTGTAACCATGGTGAATCTCGTTGGTCCACTCGACCGACTTCACCACCAAGAAGATGAAGCCCCCCAAGCAAGTCAGCATCAAAAACCGCGCTGCTTTGGGGCCGTTTTTCTGCTCGGCCGCGTTGTGTGCCAGCACCGCCGCCAAGCTCGAGGTCAGCAGCACCACGGTGTTGAAGGCGCCTGCCATGGTGTTGGTATGGGCCGCCTGATACTCCCATTCGGGGTGGCCGATGCGGTGCATAATGTACGAGCCGAGCACCCCACCGAAGATCACGATTTCTGAGGCGATGACCCACCACACCGCCAAACGGCCGGTGGGCATGCCCGTCATTTCACGCGTCGTGGCAACAGGTCGAATCACGGGCTTTATGCTCCCTCTGGCGCAATGTGTTGCGGCCAGTAGTCTTCTTTGCGGTCAGGGTGGCTGTATTCGTAAGGCCCGCGATAAACCGTGGGCAACCCTTCGGGAAAATTGCCATGGGGCGGTGGAGAAGGCGCTGCCCACTCCAACGTATTCGCATGCCACGGGTTGGCCGGCGCCTTGGGGCCCTTGAACATGCTGTAGAAAAAGTTCACCAGAAAGACGACCTGAAAGGCGAGCAGCACCACGAGCGAGAGCGTTGCGAAGACCCGCAAGTCTTGCATGCCTGCCTGCATCGAGTCGGGGAAGTGTCGGTAGTCGTAAATGCGGCGGTGATCGCCGCGAACGCCCAAGACAAAGAGTGGAATGAAGATGCAGTTGAAGGGAATGACCGTGCCCCAGAAGTGCACCTTGCCGAACGTTTCGTTCAGCGTGCGGCCGAACATCTTGGGAAACCAATGGGTAATGGCGGCAAACACCGCGATGAACGCGATGGGAAAGAACGTGTAGTGAAAGTGGGCGAGCACGAAATAGGTGTCGTGAAAGTAAATGTCTGCTCCCGATGCACCCAAGAAGATGCCCGTCACACCGCCGAGCAAAAACTCAGCGATGAACGCCAGCGCCCACAGCATCGGCGTGGTGAGTCGAATAGACCCTCCGTACAGCGTGCCGATGTAGACGAAGACCATTTCAGCAACGGGAATCGAAATGATCAGCGTAGTCACACTGAACACGTTCGCCATGCGCGGGTCGATGCCAGCCACGAACTGGTGGTGAGCCCACACGAAGAAGCTGATGATGCCAACGGCGATGGCCGTCATGATCACAGTTCGTTGCGCGAAGAGCCGCTTGCGCGAGAATACGGTGATCACTTCAGCGACGATGCCCATCGCTGGCAACAACACCACGTACACTTCAGGGTGGCCGAAAAACCAGAACAAGTGCTGCCACAACACGGGGTCGCCACCCTTGACCGGGTCGAAGAACCCGGTGTGAAAATTTTGATCGAAAATCAACATCACCGCGCCAGCCACCAACGGGCCCACCGAGGCCATGAACAGAATCGAGGCGAGAACGATCATCCACACCACGATCGGTACGTCCCACAGCTTCATGCCAGGGGCGCGTGAGTTCATGACCGTGGTGACGAAGTTGATACCGCCCAGCAAGAAGGCCACGAATTCGAGCGCCACGGCGACCACCCACAATGTCGAGCCGACGCCGGTCAAATTGTATTGAGATTTTGAAGAAAGTGGAGGGTACGAGGTCCACGCGCCGCCGAACGCGCCCCCTTCGACGAAGAACGACGAGATCAGCACCAAAGCGCTGACGAGAAAGATTTGATAGCTCAAGCGATTGAGCCGCGGGAACACCATGTCATCGCACCCGATCATCAGGGGAATGAGGTAGTTGCCCAACGCTGCGATCAACACCGGCATCGCCACCCAGAAGATCATCACCGTGCCGTGCGTGGTCACCAGCGCGTTGTAGTCGCCCGCCGTGACACGACCGTAACCGGGAATCGACATGCCCGGAAAAGCGATTTGCATTCGAAACGCGTAGACGGTGAACCCGCCAATCAGCGCCATCGCCATGCCGGTAAAGAGGTACTGAAAGCCGATCATCTTGTGATCGGTCGACCACAGGTATTTCTCGATGAACCCGGGGTTGTGGTGGTGCCCGGCAGGGGCGTCGTGACCGTTGCCGACAGATGCGGCGTGGCCGTGGGCGGTGCTGCTCATTTCGTGCCTCCAGGAGTCGCAGGGGCCGCGGGCGCTGACGGCGGCACCGCGGTGGCAACGTTGGCGGGACCTTTTAGCCAACGTGCGTGATCTTCAGGGCTCTCGATGAATATGCGCGCCGGCATGACCCCGTGACCGATGCCACATATTTCGGTGCACTGAACATCGAATTGACCCGTGAGCGTGGGCTTAAACCAACCTTTGATCACCCGGCCGGGAATGGCGTCTTGCTTCAAACGAAACACCGGCACCGAGAAGCTGTGCAGCACGTCGCGGCTGGTGAGCTCGAAGTGGTAAACGCGGTCTTTCTGAACGTGCAGCTCGTCGACAATCGTCACGTCATCGGCGGTGTCGAGCTTGTTGTCAGGCCCTGCATGCACGAATGTCCATGCCCATTGTTGAGCAATGATACGTACCGTCTCTTCGGCGGGAGGCGTGGTGATTTTCACCGCCGTCCACACCTTGATCGCGACCACGAGAATCCACAAATCGAAAATGAGCGTCAGGTAGTGAGGCAACGTCACCCAGCGCTTCTCGTGCGGTTTTTCGCCGGTGATGAATTCGCCTTTGACGCCGGGGCGCGCGCGAAAGCGAAAGATCAGCCAGAAGAAAACGCCTTCGGCGAGCAAGAACCAAAACCCAGTAATTACCAGCACCAACCAAATGATGTGGTCGATGTCTGGAGAAAACGTCGAAGCTGAAGGAACGTACTGTTCGATCACAAAATCACCTAAAAGTACTTCGTGTAGACGAAGGCGCTCGTCGCGAAAATGAGCGCACTGACCATGGTGATCACGAAAAGCTTCTTGGCCAAGCCGTCGGCTTCTTGGTGATCATGAGACGTGGGGTGGGCCATTGAAGTCTCCTTAATTAGGGTTGCAGCGTGGCGACGTGCGCGACGACGTTCTTCATTGCCTGCTCGTCAGCGAGCGTGAGCGACATGGGCCGCATTTGCAGACCGGTCGTGTCATTGGGGTTGGCCCCCCGAACGCCGGCCTTGAACTTCTTTAGCTGTGACACCAAGTACCAGTCAGCTTGCGCGTGAATGGGCGGTGCTTTGAGGGCTTCGTTGCCCTGGCCCTTGTCTCCGTGGCACGCCTGGCACACCACATAGGCATCTTTGCCTTTCGCAGCATCGCCACCGGCAATCGTCGCAGCCGGTTTGTGTTTGGGCAGGGTCGAAACGTACTCGGCGATGCGCTTTACTTCGCCCTCGTTCATCAGCGTGCGCGACATCGGCCGCATGCGCAAACCTTCGATATCGTCGGGGTGACCGCCGCGCACGCCAGTGCGAAACTTCACCAGCTGAGATTCGACGTACCACGCAGGCAAACCGGCGATCGCCGGCGCCGCGACATCGACTTTGCCTTCGCCATTTTTGCCGTGGCAGGCGTCGCACGCGCGGAACAGCTCTTTACCCGAAATGGTTTGCGCGGCACCGTCAGGTTTCACGCACGCCAAGTTGATGACGGAGAGAAAAACAGCGGCTGCCCAGATTGGAAGTCGTTGCATGTGTTTAGGTCTACCTATGCCACCCAAGTGCGGGCGATTTGTCACAGCGCTTTCGCTAAGCCAAGTGATTTGAAGGGCGGGGCTTCTTTAAAGGTAAGTCGCGTTGATGGTTCAAGTTAGTCGCGGCCCGCTTCGGGCTTCGGTTTGAAATAGCTGCCAGGGTTGGAAACGAAGCGGTTCTTACAGTCTTCGGCGCAAAAATAGAACGTGTGCCCCTGAAAAGACGTTCGCGGTGTGTCGTCTGTCACCCGCACACTCATGCCGCACACCACGTCTGTCTCGACGTGGTCGGCTTCTTTCCCTTTGGCGGTACCCCCGTCGACCGTGGGCAATGCCAACAGCCAACGCGTTAGCTCAGTGATCGCCACGTCGTCGATTTGCCCGTCATAACTGGGCATGCGCAGCGGGTAGCCACGCACCCGCTTGGCGTCGGGGGCGAGCAGCGATTCGCGAATGTACGACTCGTCGTAGCCGACCAAAAGCCCGTTCTCGAGCTCGCGGCGTGTGCCGGCACGACCCGCCAGTGACGGCGCCAAGGCGGGAGCGTCGTGACACTGAGCGCATTTGAGATCTTGGTAGAGCTGTTCAGGGCTCACTTTTACGTGCGGAGCAACCTGTGCCGCCGGCGAGCGACTCAAGCGCAGCACGGCATCTTTCATCGCGTCGAAGTCTTTGCCGTGCTCGCTGTCGAAGACCCCGCGCACCAACCCTTGCGCGTCGACCACCACGAAGATGCTGGAATGAATGATCGGGTCACCTTCGCCTTCGGTATTCTTCTCGGCGCTGACGTGAAACGCCTTGGCGAGCGCGGGCAAGCTGTTGGCGTCGGTGGAAAGCAAGGTCCACCGGGCTTCGTCAGGCGCCCAACGGTGCTTGTAATGCAGCAGCACTTCGGGTGTGTCATGGGCAGGGTCGACAGAAAACGAAACGAAACGCGCGTCGACACCTTCGAGCCGCCGCATCAGCATGGTCATCTTGCTGGTGAGCAGTGGGCACACGGTGCGGCATTGCGTGAAAATGAAATTTGCCACCCACACTTTGCCGCGCAGCGACGCGTCGGTGACAGTCTCACCGTGCTGATCTGGGTACGAAAAAGCGGGCACCGGCCAAAGAGGGTCTAACGCGCCTGCGGCCGAAGCAGCCGTCACCGCCTCGGCCGTGCGCCTTGGGCCGCTCACCGTCGCGCGCACATAAGCCATGAGCCCAAACGTGGCGAACAGCAAGGCGCCGAGAACGATGAGCAGCTTGGCCTTCATGCTACTTCTTGGCTTTGCCGGTCTTTTTCGCCGGAGCCGTGCCTGCATCGGGCACCGCAGCGGCAGTACCGGCGCCACCGGCCTTGCGCAACTCGGTCACATGGTAAGCAAGCGCCCAACGCTCTTCTTCAGGCAAGTGGGCGAAACTCACCATGGTGGTGCCTTTCAAGCCTTCGGTGAGCGTCTTGAAAATGTCTTCAACCTTGTCGCCGTTTTTGAGCGTGTCTTTGGTGTAGTCGCGCGGCTTGGGGTTGAGCGCTACCGCGGCAGGGCCGTCGCCGTGGCCTTGTTCACCGTGGCACGGCACGCAGTTGGTGCCATACGAGGCTTTGCCTTTGGCAAGCAACGCCGGGGTCGAAGCTGGTGGAGCAGCAAAAGCGGTCAAACTGACGCAGGTCAGGGCGGCGATGAGTGTGTTTCGCATGGTGTGTGTGAGTCTCCTGCGAATGCATCTGCACCCGCTGGTCACCAGCGTCAAGTGCAATTCGTTTTCCCAAAAAGTGCTGAAGGGTGCCTTGCCGCTGCGCGCAGGTCTGGCAAAAGTCGTACGCGTGTCGTTGCGCGTTTTCATTTTGATCGTCATGGGCGCATCGCGGTGTGCACATGCGCAGAATGCGCCGGCACCCGCGTTTTCCCTCTCGTGGGAAGTGCCGGCAGAGTGCGCCTCGGCGCCCGACACAAAAGCCTTGTTGGGTGCTGCAGCGGGGGCGGCCAGGGTGGTGATCAAACCCGTCGATTTGCGTTGGCGTCTATCAGTCACCTTCATTGCTCCGATGAATGGAGAGCGTACTGTTGACACCGACACGTGCGCTGACGCGACCCAGGCAGCGTTGTTGTTGCTGCAACTCGGAGCGCGCGGTCAGCTTTCGATGCCACCTTTGAA
>JAIBBR010000085.1 GCA_019694575.1 Myxococcaceae bacterium | reverse complement strand
ACGTGGTGGTGGTGGGCATGGGCTATGTCGGCCTCACTTTGGCCCTCACCCTCGCCGACAAGGGTTTTCACGTGACCGGCTTCGAAGTCGACGCCACCAAAGTGAAGAACTTGAACCGCGGCGAGTCACACGTGCACGAGCTCGGGCTCACCGAGCTGCTCCGCCAAGAACTGAACCGGCACTTCGTCGCCGCCGACACCTTGCCCAACAACGGCGATGTGTACGTGATTTCAGTGGGCACCCCGGTAGCCGCGCCGCACGCAGGCGCCCTGCCCGTGCCGCAAATGAATTACCTCGAAAACGCGCTGGGCCTCATTAGCAAGAAACTCAAGCCGGGTAACCTGGTGGTGCTGCGCTCGACGGTGCCGGCCGGCACCACGCGCAACTTCGTGCTGCCGTACCTTGAAAAAGCCACTGGCCTGCGCGGAGGCATCGACTTTCACCTCGCCTTCGCCCCTGAGCGCACCGCCGAAGGCCGCGCGCTCAAAGAGCTGCGCACCTTGCCGCAAA
Source organism: Myxococcaceae bacterium (assembly GCA_019694575.1). Lineage (GTDB taxonomy): Bacteria > Myxococcota > Myxococcia > Myxococcales > Myxococcaceae > JAIBBR01. The sequence goes on along the minus strand of JAIBBR010000085.1, from coordinate 23,073 downwards.
TCATCGGAGGCCTCACTGCCGACAGCGTCGAAGCCACGGTGGCGCTCTTTCGCGAGCTCACCCCCTCTATCGTGCGCGTCGAATCACTCGAAGCGGCCGAAATGGCGAAGCTGCTCAACAACGCGTTTCGCGACGTGGTGTTCGGCTTTGCCAACCAAGTCACCCAAATCGCCTCGGCCTTCAACATCGACCCGGTCGAGCTGATTCGCGCCGCCAACCAAGGGTACATACGCGACCCCATACCCCTGCCCAGCCCAGGCGTGGGCGGGCCTTGCCTCACCAAAGACCCGTACATCTTCGCTTCAGTCGCCAAGCAAGCCGGCGTCACCGACACCCTGTCGTACGCGGGCCGCCAAGCCAATGAAGCCATGTGCGACTTCGTGGTGAATGGCCTGCTCGCCGAATTCAAGCGCTTGGGCCGCGACCCGAAACGCTGCCGCATTGCGGTGGCCGGCCTGGCTTTCAAAGGTGAGCCTGAAACGGGCGACTTGCGCAATTCACCCAGCGTCGACATTGCGCTCAAGCTCAAAACCGCGGTGCAAGAAGTCTTCGGGCATGACCCCGTGGTGAGCGCTGAAGAAATTCGCGCCCAGGGTTTCACGCCCATCGCCGACCTCACCGCCGGGCTCAACGAGATGGACGCGCTGCTCATTTTGAACAACCACCGCTACTACCAAAAGGGCGACATCACGGCGTGGCTCAACGCAATGAAGAAGCCCGCGGTGCTGGTCGACGGCTGGCACCTTTACCGTCCTGAAGACGTGCTCCACGCCGCACCCAGCGTGTATTTGGGCCTGGGTTTCTCGCGCCGCTCCGAGGGCATGGCGTGAGTGCGTTGCGCGTGCTGGCGGTGATTCCCGCCCGGGGAGGCTCGAAAGGCGTGCCCGGAAAGAACATCAAACCGCTGGGCCCTTACCCGCTCATCGCGTGGACCATTCGCGCCGCCATGGGTGCACGAAGTCTCTCGCGCGTGGTGGTCTCGACTGACGACGAGCGCATCGCGCAGGTGGCTCGAGAACACCATGCCGAAGTGCCCTTCATGCGCCCCTTGGCGTTGGCGACCGATTCTGCCAAGTCGATGCCGGTGATGCAGCACGCACTCGAGACGATAGAGAAGCTCGACCGCACCGCCGCCCCCTTCGACGCGGTGATGATGCTGCAACCCACCACCCCGTTTCGCACCTCGGCCGACATCGACGCCGCGGTGGCGCTGCTCACCGAAACAAATGCCGACAGCGTCATCAGCGTGGTCGACGTGGGAGGGCACCACCCCGCGCGCATGAAGTACCTCGAGGGCAACCGCTTGGTAGACCCTGTTTTTTGCGAAGCCATCGAAAACCAGCCCCGCCAAGAGTTGCGGCCGATGTACCTGCGCAACGGCGCCATTTACCTCACCCGCCGCGCCACGCTGCGCAGCGGCTCTTTCAAAGGCCAAGACTGCCGCGCGTGGGTCATGCCTGAAGAGCGCTCGGTGAACATCGACACCGCGCGCGACTTTCAACACGCCGAGCTTCTGCTCAAGGAGCAGCCCGCCTGATTCTCAACGTCGAACCGGAGCGCTACTTAGACAGCACCCGGCGAAGGCTTGCCACCGCCGGAGCCGTCGACTACGTCGCCTGCACTGGCCAAGCGCAGCTTCTCGAAGCGTTGCGCAGAAAGCCGTACCAGGCGCTCTTCATTCGCTTGGGGCTCGCAGTCGACCGGGCCACGCTGCAGGCCTGCCCTTCGCTGCGTTTCATCGTCACTCCCACCACGGGCACTGATCACCTCGACTTGCAGGCCGCCCACGACGCCGGGGTGCGCGTGCTCTCGCTCAAAGGCGAGACCGATTTTCTCGACGGCATCACCAGCACCGCTGAGCTGACGTGGGCGCTGCTGCTCGCCCTGTTGCGTCGGTTGCCCGGCGCCCACCACGACGTGGCGCAAGGCCATTGGCGGCGGGAGCCGTTTCTGGGCCGTGAATTGAAAGGGCTCACCTTAGGCATCTTGGGCTACGGGCGCTTGGGGCGCATGGTGGCGCGCTACGGCGTGGCGTTCGGCATGAAGGTGCGGGTGAACGACATTTCAGCCCAAGCGCTGGCGCGGCTGGGCGAAGGCATGGTCGCGGTCGAACTGAACACGCTGCTCGCCCAAAGTGACGTACTGAGCGTGCATTTGCCGTTAGACGCGTCGACGCGGGGTTTTCTCAATGCAGAGCGGCTGCGCCTGCTGCCGCGCGGTGCGGTGGTGCTCAACACCGCCCGGGGCGAAGTGCTCGACAACGCCGAATTGCTCAGGCTGCTGCAAGAAGGGCATTTGGCTGGAGCGGCGGTTGACGTGCTGCCGGGTGACGCGCACTGGCCTGAAAAGGTACCTGCTGACGCCGACAGCGCATCAGCCGCGTTGCTCGCCTATGTCCGCCAAAGCAACCGGCTCTTGATTACACCGCACATCGGAGGCTACGCAGAGCAAGCGCTCCACTCCACCCGCACCTTCATGGTGGAAAAATTTTTGAAAGAGCTCTCTGGAAGAACGCAGTCTTGAGGAACGACTTACATGAAACCCATTTTGATTGCCGAGTGCTGCCAGAACCACAACGGCCAGCGTGACATTTTGCAGCGCATGATTCACGAAGCGGCCGCCGCCGGGGCCGACTACTTGAAAATGCAGACCATTCGCAGCCGCGAGCTGGCGTTTCGCGAGCGTTTTGAAAATGGCGAGACCGACAGCAGCGGTAAAACCAAGACCATCAAGCGGCCCTTCGGTGCTGAGAAAGAGCGCCTTGCGAAGCTCGACCTCGCTCCGGGCGACGAAGCGTGGTTCGTGCGCGAGTGCCAACGCGCCGGCGTGAAGTCGATGACCACGGTCTTCACCCGCGATGCGGTGCGTGACGTGAAAGACGTGGGCTTCGATGCGATAAAAATCGCCAGCTACGACTGCCGCTCGGTGCCTTTGCTGCGTGACGTGAAAAAGTACTGGAGCACCCTCATCGTCTCTACCGGCGCCACCCTCGATGCCGAAATCGAAGCCGCGGCACAGGTGCTTCAGGGCACGAACTACACGTTCTTGCACTGCGTGACACTTTACCCCACGCCGCTCAACCAACTGCATTTGCGCCGCATGGCGTACCTGCGCCGCTTCACGCCACAGGTGGGGTTTTCTGATCACACCGCTCCGGCAGTGACGGCCATGAAGGCTTCGCAGGCCGCGTTGGCGTTGGGCGCCACCTGCGTCGAGCGCCACTTCACCGTGCTCGGCCCCACCGAAACCAAAGACGGCCCGGTGTCAATTACGCCGGCGATGCTCAAAGCGCTGCGTACGTTCGCCGACCAGCCCCGCCCGGCGCAGATGACCGAGCTGCGCGAGACGTACCCCGGCTGGGAAGAGACGCTGGGCGAAATGTTCCGCCCGCTGTCAGACGGCGAGCTGCTCAACCGCGACTACTACGCCGGCCGTTTCGCTTCGATGGTGAATGGCCGCCCCATTTACAACTGGGAAGACGTGGTGATGGCCGAGCACGCCCGGTAGTCGGCGCAGGCTGAGTCTCGCAGTGGCAAGCGTGGCGCCCGAGCCCCGACTGACGTGGTGCGCGAATGCGTTTTGGTGCCTCAAGGGTAGCCGTTACGCTCGAGCTATTCGAAGAGCTCGATGAATTCTTCGACTGTCAGCTTTGACTGCCGCACGATGCTGCGCAGCGTGCCGGTGGCGATTTCGCGATGCATGGGGACGATGACGACATGATCCTCGAAGCCGGCCCTCCCAAGTGCACGGCGAATATCTTCACCAGAGAGGCTCTTCGGGAAACGCCGCTTCGTCATTCAGCCAGCTCGAGGGAGCCGCACTTCGACAGGAGCAATGATGGGCGCCTCCGCTACCTCGACGTCACCGTCTTCGAAATAGAGCTCCAGCGCTTCAGTTAGGTTGGCGAGAGCCTTTTCGACAGTGGGGCCTTGGCTTGCCACGTCGACTTCCAAACATTGGGCGACATACAACTTGCCCTCCTTTTGGAGGGCGGCCGTCATTCGAGCGGTATTCTTCTTGGAGGACACGCCTGAAGCGTAGCACCGACGAGAGCCTTTCGCCCCTCGACAACACCAGCTCTCGTACTTTCGCAGCTGTAGGTGAGCAGCGAGGTTTGTGAAGCCACGCACACCTCATGTGCACCGTTTCACAAAGGTGCCGCACCCTTGACGACAATTCTCGTTGCATCTCAGGCAGCGCGGCTGATGACGGCAGGTCGGTGCCTTTGGCTGCGCTCGCGAGAGAACGCCTGGTTTGGGTGGGCGAAGTCGATACGAGAAAGTGCTTCACGTCTATGAATTCGAGCCCAGTGGCGACATCTTCCACTCGCCGGAACACGCGCCCTCAACAAGCGACTCGAGCAAATCACCCACCCGGTCAGCAGCCCGCCCGTCAGTCGGGCCGTAAAAGTGTTCTACCCATTTCTGCGAGCGCTCTTGCACCGGCATCGGCACGCCCTCTGACAACACCCGCCCAATCGCGTCGGTCAAAGACTGGCCGCGGCCGACATGCAGCGTGGTACCGGCTTCGACATACGCGGGCAGCTTGAAGGCCGGCGGGTCGGCCAGGGTAATCACCGGCACCCCTTGGCGCAGCGCATCGAGGCCCGCGGTCGAACCAGCGGTCAGCAACACCGCGCTCTCGTCGAGGTCGACGTCAATCGCCGGCCGGTTCTTGGTGGCCTGTTGCACCGTCACCCTCTTGTCGAAGCGCGTGGCGTAGAGCTGGGGGTCATCTTTGGGGTGCAACCGAATGCGCCAGTCCAATTCAGGCATCGCGCGCACGGTTTGGGCGAGGCGGTCGAGGCAGGCCAAATGTTCTGACATCGAAATCGAATGCCCCGCGCCCGAGAGCGCCACCAACACCACCGAAGAACCCTTCTTCTCTTTCCGCGCGCGTCGTTCAGCGTCGAGCCAGGGAGCGCCCGTGACGTGCACATGCGTCGTACCCTTGGACAACAGCGGCAACATTTCGGCCCCGTGCTTGCCCCAGGAGCAATAATGGTCGACCCGCACGTCAGCCCACGCCGGCTCGTCGCGCACCAAGTCGCCGTGCTGAATCGTAACGGTGGTAGCGCCGACCCGGCGGGCACTCCACGTCGCGGCACGGCCTTCGGCCAAGGTCGGGTTGCCCACCACGATGCAACGTGGCCTCACTGTCTCAACCAGCCCGTTGAACGCGTCGCGAAAGACAACCGCTTGCTCGAGCGTGTCTTGAACCTGCTTCATGGTCTGCAGCCGAAATTCGGCCCACAGCGGGGGCTCGGGGTGGCGTAGGGAGCCCAGCGGGTAGCGACACGCTTCTCGCAATGACTCGCGCTCGTGCCGAATGCGCCAGTCATCATGCAGGTAAGGAGCGCAGTCGACCCACGGCAGGCCTGCGGCGCGAATAGGTAACAACATCGTGCCCGCCAGCACCACGAAAACACCGGGTGCTTGCCCCCGCTCGCGGCGCCGCAGCGCGACTTGCAACATGTCTCGCAAGTGGTTGCTGTGACGGGGTACCCACAACAGTTCAGTACCCTCGCGCGAAAGCTTCGGCAAACGAGAGGCCACCGCCAAGCGCGTATGTTGCGCACGCTGCCAAGCCCACGCACGGGGCGACACCCCCGTTGAATGCGGCCCGTCAGCAAAGCGGTAAATCAAACTGCCAAACAACAGCTCGGCCGCCGTCGGCGTGGTCGGGTCGAGCCGTGCCTGCCTCAAGATGCGAATCGACTTCGAAAGTTCTCCTAAGAAGTCCACCGCTGCCGCAATTCGCTCCGCGCGGGAGGGTGCACTGCCTGACGTTGGTGGTGAGTCCTTCACGAAGGTTCTTTCTCAACTAGGCAGCTTGCCGAGCCGATTTCAGCTCGCGAAGCGTACTGACCATCGTGCGCGCTCGGCCCGTCGCCATCACCATGACAGCGAGAGAAACGACGAACACCATGGTCGTGAACAAAACGTCTGCCGGCCCTGACAAGCGCGGCATCCACCGGGGAATGACGCAACCCACCACCATGCTCAACACCGATACGGTGAGGGCACGCGTCTCGAGCGGCAAGGGCGCCGTTTGCTTCGCCATCAGGCCCGCCAACAGGCAGCTCACCACGCCCCCCGCCACTTGGGCGCCTGCCGCGGCCAACGCTTCGCCGCGCGCCGCAAAAAGCCAAATGCCAACGATATTGGTCAGCGCCGAAAAAACAAAAATGATGGATATCCACTTGGTGTTGCCGGTGTAAAAAATCTCATTGGTGAGCATCGTGTAAATCAGGTGCAAAGCGAGCGCGGCCGCCACCACGGGTACCACCGGCGCCGCCGGGTAGTAGCTCTCGGCCATCCACCGTCGAACAACGAGGCTGCCGAAAGTTCCTGCGCCCAAAACCGAAACACCCGCCACCCAAAAAATAATCAGACCCACACGCATTGAATGCGCGCGCGCGTCATCGGCCGCAAGCTTTGCCCGCCATGAGAAGTAAATGGGCGCGTAGGCCGTGCCAAAGGCACTCGTGGCCACCGTCAACGGCGACGCCACCCGGGTCGCCAACCCCAAGTACCCTACCGCGGCGGGAGAGCAAAAAGCCCCCAAGGTCCACCGGCCGACGAACTGCTGCAGCCAAGCAGCGCCGTGGTGAGGCACCAGCGGCAGCCCGTAAAGAAGCGCTCTTTTCAGTGCGTCGAGCTTGAAACGCCCTCGGAGGTCATCACGCTGCCGCACGACGGCCACCGCGGCCATCGCGACCGAGACCAGCAACCCTGACCACAAGACACCTGTCGCCCCCAAGCCGAAACCAATGACCGCCAAGGCGCTCGTCAGGGTGCCTAAAAAACCCATGAACACCGAAAGCCGCGCCGAAAACCCCGATTGCTCGCGGGCTTGCAACAGTCGCCGCTGCAAATCAGGCGCTGCTTGAAAAAAAGCACCCACCAGCGCGATGTCCATCATCGGGTGAAACGGCACGTTCGGTAAAAATCGCTCAAAAATACGGGGGCCCGCCCACAGGCCAATGGCCACCAGGGCTCCGGCGACCGCGGTAATGACGGCCGCCACGGTCGTCACCAAATCACGCAGGCCGTCACCTTCGCCCAGGTCGACGTAGTACCGGGTGACCGCTCCCGCCATGCCAAGCCGACTGACCAAGGCCACCAGGAGCTGCGTCGCCAGGCACACCTCGAGGGTGCCCATTTGCGTGGGGTCGATGTAGTGCGAGTAAACGGGAACCAAGACAAAGTTGATCAACTGCGGCAAATACCCGCCCACGCCATAGTTGAAGACGGCCTGCAAAAGCCGCCGCCCTTGCGACTCTTCAACAACAGCAGCGCTCGCCGACGAATTCATCTTCTCGTGGCTCCCAGCTGGGTTAACGAGGCAACACGGCACGGCGACCGTTGATGAGGTGGTGTTCCCGCGGCCAACCCAGGTAGGTATTCGATTCTCGCAGCTTTCGATATGCCTCTTGATCACGCTCGCGCAGAGCCTTCGCCGGCGCTCCACCGACGACCGTCAACGGCGGCACATCGCGCACCACCACGGCGCCCGCCGCCAAAACGGCTCCCTCACCAATTTTCACCCCCGGAACAATGACGACGCGGTCTCCTACCCACGTGCAGTCACCAATTTCGACGTCTTCGGCCAAACGCACTTCGTCATAGGGCAGCCGCGCGGGTCGATTGTAATTGTGGTTTGAAGTCAGAATTTCAACATCGATACCAAAATGAACGTGAGAACCAATTCGTAAACCACCCTCGCCACGCACCCGCAAACCCGGGTTGATACAGACGTCGTCTCCCAATTCAGTCGCCGCGGGGTTACCAAATTCGACCGGTCCGTTGACCACCACGCCGCGCCCCAAACGCTTCAGCCCCTCGAGCTGCTCGATGACTTCTAACCGGCTTCGCCATTGTGCCACCGGGCGAAGAATTGCTTTTCGCAAGACGCGAAAGACGAACTGCTCGACATTTTGAAAAGAGCTCAACCCAACGGCTCCTGTGAAAGAAAAGACGGAACGGTGACTTCAAGCCCCTGTTGCAAAGTATGGGTCGGCGAATAACCCAGCCGCGCTTGCACCCGCGAAATGTCGGCCAGCGAGTCGCGAATATCGCCTTTGCGCTCAGGCAAGTACTTCGCTTCTTGCGCAGACGCGCCCGGCACCAACGCCCGAATGCCGCGGTAAAGCTGGTTCAAGCTCGTCTTGGTGCCCACCGCGACGTTGTACACGGTGCCCGAAACGTCAGCCCCTTCACGCAGCGCCGCCAATACGTTGGCCTGCACCACATTGTCGACGTAGCAAAAGTCTCGGCTCGTCTCGCCGTCGCCGTACACCTCGCACGCTTCACCGCGCACGAGCCGCGATGTCCACCGGGGAATCACCGCCGCGTACGCACCGTTGGGGTCTTGCCGGGGCCCAAAGACATTGAAGTACCGCAAGCCCGCGGTGCGCAGACCATACGCCTGCTCAAAAGCCAACGCGTACGTTTCATTGACCGCTTTGCTCGCCGCGTACGGAGACAGGCACTGCCCGGTCTTGTCTTCTTGCTTCGGCAATTCACGGTTGCTGCCGTACACCGAGCTCGAGGAGGCGTAGACGAAGCGCTCCACCTTCGCGTCGCGCGCCGCCACCAGCATGTTGAAGAAACCGTCGACGTTGTTGACGTGCGTCAGACGCGGGTTTTCCATCGAGCGCGGCACTGAGCCCAACGCCGCCTGGTGCAACACCCGCTGCACGCCTTGGCAGGCCTTCGCACACGCCACCGGGTCGGTAATGTCTGCTTCGATGAACGTGAAGCGCGCCGCCGCGGCCACGCCCACCGCGCTGCGTACCGCGTCGACGTTTTTACGGTAACCGGTAGAAAAATTATCTAAACCGACGACGGTTTGACCTTGTTTCAGCAACGACTCGACCAAATGCGAGCCAATGAAGCCGGCTGCTCCGGTCACCAACCAACGCTGGGCTTTTTCTGCCAGCAGCTGCTGCCAAGTCGACATCACAAGCACCAGTAACGAACGCCCTCGGGCAGTTGGTGCGCGTCAATCATGCTCTTCACGTCGACAATCACACCGCCCTTCTTCAGCCGCTTGGCCAACGCCTCACCTGACAGTTCGGTATAGGCCTTGTGCGGCACCGCCAGCACCATCGCGTCTAAGTTCTCGAGCAGCTCCCACTTCGACAGCGTCAACCCATATTCGTGGTGGGTCTCTTCGGCGTTGGCGAGCGGGTCATGAATCATCGGCTCGATGCCAAACGCACGCAGCTCGTTGACGATGTCGGGCACCTTGCTGTTGCGAATGTCTGACACGTTTTCTTTGAAGGTCAGCCCCAGTACGCCCACCCGCGCGTTCTTCACCGGAATGTCTGAGTGAATGAGCAGCTTCACCAGCCGCTGCGCCACGTACGGGCCCATGTTGTTGTTGATGCGCCGGCCCGCGAGAATCACTTCGGGCTGGTAGCCCAGTTCTTGCGCCTTGGTGGTGAGGTAGTACGGGTCAACGCCGATGCAGTGCCCCCCCACCAACCCGGGCGAGAACTTGAGAAAGTTCCACTTGGTGCCTGCCGCCGCCAGCACGTCGCGGGTGCGAATGCCCATGCGGTCAAAAATCAGCGCCAATTCGTTCATCAAGGCGATGTTCAGGTCGCGCTGGGTGTTTTCAATCACCTTCGCCGCTTCGGCCACTTTGATTGACGCTGCTTTGAACACGCCCGCGTCGATGATGGCGCCGTACACCGCCGACACGCGTTCTAACGTGGCCGCGTCTTCACCGCTCACCACTTTGACGATGCGCTCCAGCGAGTGCACGTTGTCACCAGGGTTGATGCGCTCGGGGCTGTAACCCAACTTGAAATCGACGCCCTGCTTGAGGCCCGACTCGCGCGCCAAAAGGGGCCCGCAAATGTCTTCGGTAACCCCGGGGTACACGGTCGACTCATAAACCACCACGCTGCCGGCTTTGAGCGCCTTGCCCACTGTCTCGCTGGCCTTCACCACCGGCGTAAGGTCGGGCTGGTTGTTTTTGTCAACTGGCGTTGGCACCGCCACCACGAAGAACGTGGCCTTCGCCAAGTCAGCGGGGTCGGCCGTCAGCTGCAGCGATGAGGCCTTCAGGGCGTCACCGCCAATTTCACCGGTGAAGTCGACGCCGCTCTTCAGCGCCGCCACCTTCTTCTCGTTGATGTCGAAGCCAATGGTGCCGGGAAACTTCTTCGCAAACGCCAAAGCGACCGGCAGCCCGACGTACCCCAGCCCCACCACTGCAATGCGTTCAGTCATTTCTTTCGTGAACTCCAGCAACGGCCGCTAACGCTTTATGACTGGCTCTGAGCACGCGGCTTGGTCTCAGATTCGCCGTAGTAGTAGCCGTATTTCGTGTAGTAGTAGTAACCGCCCGCGTGACGGTCTTCGAGGTTGACGTCATTGAGCACCGCTCCGAAGACGCGGGCATTCACGTCATTTAGAGCACGCACCGTGCGGCGCGCCATGTCACGGCCCGTGTTACCTGACTTAAGAACCACCACCGTACCGTCGACCAAAGTGCTCACCACGACTGCATCGGCAACTGCGCCCACGGGAGGCGAATCGATAATCACCCGGTCATAACGCTTGCCCATTTCGGCGAGCAACTCGCGAAAGCGGTCGGTGTGCAGCAGTTCGGCCGGGTTGGGGGGCACCGGCCCACAAGTCAACAGGTCTAAGCTGGGTACGCCTGAGTCTTTGACCATGTCGGCCAATGTACCTTCGCCCACGATGAGTGAAGACAGCCCCGCACCGTTACTCACTTTGAAGACGCTGTGCACGCGTGGACGACGCAAATCAGCGTCGACCAAGAGCACGCGGTTGCCACTTTCGGCCATGGTGATGGCCAAGCTCGCGGCGGTAGTGGTCTTGCCATCGCGCGGGCCCGCCGAGGTCACCAGAATCGACTTCAGCGGCCGATCAGGCGACATGAAGAGCAAATTGGTGCGAATGGCGCGGCAACATTCAGCCACCGCCGACTTGGGTTGCTCGTAGCAAATCAATTCAGGCAAGGGAGAAGTGCCGTGCTTCTCTTCGCCGATTGAAGGCAAAATGCCCAAGAAGGTGAGCCCCAGCCGCTCTTCGATTTGCTGCTGCGAGGTGACGGTGTTGTCTAAGAACTCCACCACGAAGGCGAGCGCGAAACCGAGCACCAAACCGGCCAGCGCGCCGAGCAACATGTTCAACCGTACGTTGGGCTTGGTCGCTTTGAGCACTGGGCGGGCTTGGTCAAGCCAGGTGATGTTGCTCATGCGGGTGGTGCCTGACAGCCCCGTCTCTTTGAGGCTCTTCTGCGCCACTTCGTACAAACGCACGTTGGTCTCGTGCGCCCGCTTGAGCTTCGAATAGCCTGACTCGTGCTTGCGCACGGCTTGGGCTTCGGCCTTCGAATCGTTCAGCTCGCGCAGCAGGTTTTTTTCTGTCTGCGCCACGTTGTTGTATTCGGCTTGGGCGCGACGAAGCACCGTCTCGACTTCGGTGTTCAACGCGGCGGTGGCGTTCTGCAACTTTGACTTGCACGCCAAAAGCTTGGGGTTCTGCGGCAGCATGCGCTGCTCCATGTCGTCGCACTCATTCTTGGCGTCCATGAAGCGAATGCGCAGCTGCTGAATGAGCGGCGCGTACGTTTCTGACACCAGCGCGGTGCGCGCCACTTCGTCGTTGTTCGCCACTTGGCGCATCGCGGCGATGGCGTCGTTGCGCGCCTTGAGTTGGGCCTTCGAAACGACAATGCGGGTCAGCTCTTCGTTGAGCTTGAGCATGCGATCGTCGACCATTTTCACTTTGTCTTCGTAACTGGGCGCGACAATGTCGTTCTTCTCTTTGAACTCTTCGAGCGCACGAGCACTGGCGAGCAGCTTCTCTTCCAAATCGGGCAGGCGCGACTCCAACGACTCAGTCGCTTCGGTGGTGGTGGTCGACTTCGAGGCGATGGTTTGCTCCATGTAGGCCTGAGCAAACGTATTGGCCAACGCCGCCGCCAACACCGGGTCGCCGTCATCGATTTGCAACTTGGCAACGCGAGAGTCTTTCACCGGTTCAACGGTAACCCGGCCCATCACCGCGCTCGAGGCATCGTTGGCCGCCTTCACGCGTTCTCGCAGCGCGGCGAGCGCCTTCAACCCGTTCGCCCACACTTCGGCAGGCACCGACTGTTCGCGCCCCAAAAATTCATCATCGCGCTGGGTCAACACCCGTTCAGCCACCCGGGCCGCCACTGCGCGGCTGCGCAGCACGTTGTACTGCGTCTCGTAATATTCTTTGCTGAACCAGTAACTACCGGGCGCTGAATCGACCACGTCTTGCACTTGACCGGTGCCCAACACCTTCGGCGACGACATGTCGATAATGATGGTCGCCGACGCCGAATAGACCTTGGGCAAACGCAACGTGTACGCGGCAAACAGCCCAGCCACCGTCAGAAAAACACCCACAATCAACCAACGGCGGCGCACCACCATGCGCCAGTACAAACGCAGGTCGAGCGTGCTGTCGGCCGCCGCGGCTTCAGGCGTAAAATGCGGAGTTTCCAGGTTGTTCTGGGCCATGGGCGCCTTTACGCAAAAAGGGGGGCCTACATATGCAAACTGACGTGCGAAGTCGAGAACCCCTGCCCTCTCATAACGCCCTCCTTACGCGGCATCTCCCCAAGGTCCCCGCTCCTCGGCGCGATATTCAACCTGGGGCCCTTCAAGGGCAAGGCGTGAACCGTCGAGCACTTTGCGCACAATCACTTCTAACGCATGCATTCGCCGCACCGCGCGAGGTGTCAAACCAGACACCGCGCCACCCCACCGTTCGGCCAACGCTTCGGGCCCACCTTCTCGCTCAATGCCCAGCTGCGCCAAGGTACGGCGCAAATTGAGGAAATGCGGCGGCTCCCACCCTTCGCGGGCCAGCAAGTCGAGCGGGTAACGGCCCCAGGTCACCACGATATCGTCGGGGCGAACAAAACCGCGCCAACGTTGCAGCGCTGTTTCGCGCGCTTCACCTTGCAAATACGCGAGCGGCTCACGCTCGACATGGGCCGCCACCTGCGCGCCCAACGTGCGTTTTGGCTGCACCACCGCTTCAAAGCGGTCACCGCTCAGGCGAGCTGCCGACCACTCAATGGCCTCCATCGCCGAACAGTCGGCCTCTTCACGCGGCCAGGCGTTGCCTTCGGCGTACAGCAGCACCCACCGGTTCGCTTGGGCGCGCAAGTCTTCGAGCGGGTGCACCCGCTTCACTTGCCGGTGCGTCTTGAACTTTTTGTAGCGGCTGGGGCCCGCGCGGCTCGAGATGAACGCCAGTTGCTTGTCGACCATCGCGTCGAACGCTGTGAGCACCGGTTGAAACCGCCCCGGCGCCTGCTCCAACTTTTCGAGCACGTACGCCACCGCCTCAATCGTCGACAGGCAGTGCGCGTCGGGCTCTTTGCGAATGCGGTAATTGCCGGGCCGCTCGGGGCGAAAGCCAATGCGAGGCAGCGTGCGCAACGCCGGGCTGCGTTCAACCACTTTGCGCGCGTTGCTCCAGGTACCGTCAACGACGATGAGCGTCTGAGGAGGCGTGGTCAGCGATTCGACGTCAACCGACGACTCGCCGGGAAAGAGCACCGCGGTGCCGGGCATTTTCACCAGCGCCTCGAGCCGTGCTTCGCCTTCGACGTGCAGCGCCACGTGCATTTCAGAATTGGGCAGCGACAAATGCGCCATGCGGCAGGTGCTAATGGGAACCTTCGCTTCGCGCGGGTGCTGAATGAAGACCACGTGGGTGCGGCTGTCGACAGGCGTCAACGCGTCGCAAAAACACACTCGGCGCGGCCTTCGGCAGCGCATGCAAAAGTCACGGGGTTCCACGGGTGCCATGCGCCTTAACACGACGTCTTTGCGCTTGTGCGCTGGCCCTCTCGCCGTGAAAAAGATAAGTGACGCCCTTTCACGTCTTTCGAAGGAGGCCCCATGGCCGCGTCGCTCAAGACCACCGCCACCCGCATCGAATTCGAGAACCCTTTTCTGCTCGGCTCGGGCCCACCGGGCACCAACGCCAAGGTCATCGCCAAGTCATTCGACTTGGGCTGGGGCGGCGTGGTGGGCAAGACCATCAGCCTCGACGCGAGCAAAGTGGTGAACACCGCGCCGCGCTACGGCAAGTTGAAAGCGACTGACCACCCCGACACGGTGGTGGGCTTCGAGAACATCGAGCTGATTTCTGACCGGCCGTATTCAGTGTGGCTCGAAGAGTTCAAACAGCTGAAGAAGCAATACCCGAAAAAGGTGCTCGTCGCCTCGGTGATGGAGGAGTACCGCAAAGACGCCTGGCAGCAGATTATTCGCGAAGTACAAGCGACCGGCGTCGACGGTTTCGAGCTCAACCTTTCGTGCCCGCACGGTTTGCCCGAGCGCAAAATGGGCATGGCGATGGGTGAAGACCCCAGCATCTGCGAAGAAGTCGTGGGGTGGGTGAAAGAGGTCGCCAAGATTCCGGTGTGGGCGAAAATGACGCCCAACGTCGGAGACCCGAAAGTACCTGCCAAGGCGGCAATCAAAGCCGGCGCTGACGGCATTTCGACCATCAACACCATTCTTTCCATCATCGGCGTCGACTTGCGCACCTTGAAGCCCATGCCCACCGTCGAAGGGTACGCGGTGCCCGGGGGTTACTCGGGCCAAGCAGTGCGGCCCATTGCGCTCCGTCACGTGATGGAGATTGCCCGCGCCATTCCCGGGGTGCCTATTTCGGGCATGGGGGGCATCGACACCGGCTTCGACGCGGCGCAGTTCATTCTGCTCGGCGCACACACGGTGCAGGTGTGCACGGGTGCCATGCTCCAGGGCTACGAAGTCATCACCAAGCTCAAAGAAGAGCTGCTCAAGGTCATGGTAGACCACAAGTTCGAGACGCTCGAAGAGATGCGCGGCAAGAGCCTGCCTTTCTTTTCGACGCATGCCGACTTGGTAGAACGCCAGCGCGCGGCCAAGGCGGCGAAGACCGGCGCCAACCGCGACGCTGAAACGTGGAAGGGCGAGATAAAAAAAGAGACCGACTCGCTCACCGGGCACTGACGTGCGCTCGCGGGCATGAACCTGCTTTTGCTCGAAGAGGGCGACTTTCTGCCCGACGGTACAGTGCGCTTGGGCGGGCGCAGGTTGCTGCATGCGCGCGAAGTGTTGCAGGCATTGCCCGACGACGTGTTGCGCGTAGGCCGTTTGGGAGGCGCCTGCGGCACGGCACGGGTGCTCGCCGATGACGCGCAAGGGCTGCACTTGGCGCCTGAATTGAACGAGCCGCCGCCGCCACGTGCGGGGGTTGATTTGCTGCTCGCGATACCTCGGCCCAAGGCGCTGAAGAAAATTCTGCCCGCGGTGGCGTCGCTGGGCGTCGACCGGGTGGTGTTGGTGAACGCGGCGCGGGTTGAAAAAAGCTACTTCGCTTCGAAAGTGTTGTCGCCGGGGTTTGTGGGCGAGCTGTTTCGCCAAGGTTTGGAGCAAGCCCGCGACACGGTGCTGCCAGAACTTTCGATGCAGCCGCTCTTTCGGCCTTTCGTCGAAGACACGCTGCCGGGTTGGCTGCGGCCGGGCACCGCGCGGTGGGTTTTGCACCCCGGCACCTCTTCGCAGCCCCTGGAGCGGCGAAAAGCCGGGCAACACGTCACCCTGGCGATTGGGCCTGACGGCGGTTGGGTGCCCTTCGAAGTGGAGCTGCTGCAAAAGGCAGGGTTTCAAAGCGCTACTTGGGGGCCACGTATTTTACGTACCGAAGTGGCGATTCCTTCGGCATTGGGCGCCATCGGCTAGACTTCGAGCGCCATGAAGGCCCTGCTCAAGCTGCTCGGGTTAGACAAGCCGGCACCGATTACCGAGGCCACGGCTGAGGCCGCCGCGAAGAAAGCTTTCGCCGCGCTCTACCCCGAAGAACAAGCCATCAACACCATGGTTCGAGCACGCGAAGACCATCGGCTGGTCATCGCGGTCCTCTATGGGCGGCCCGGCATTCCTCCGTCTGCAGGGCTCGGCCCCTACAAGCTGTTCGCCGTACACAAAGACGATTTGGCCGTCGAAGAGCTCTCGCCTGAAGCGGGCGCGCCCTACCAAATTCGTGGCGTCAGATAGCTCGGGCTGACCACGCCTCTCACCTTGAAACCCGTGGTGCCTGCGCGCAAAGTAGGCGCATGAGCTACCTGCTCGACAAGCCGACCAAACGCCCCGCCCAAGACAGTGCGCCCACGCTCGCCAAACGCTCGAGCCACGACACGTCGCCTCCTCCCCAGCTGCTCAAGTTCATGATGGCGAATTGGCGCAAAGGTGGCCGCGGCAAGGTGCAGGTGCTCGCGACAGCCAAAGCGCATGCCGCCCGGCGTCGCGCACTCTCGGCCCTCTTCCCCGGCGACACGTTGGTCATTCCTACCGGCCACGAGAAAATTCGCGCCAACGACACCGTTTACCGTTTTCGCCCTGGTTCAGACTTTTACTACCTCACCGGCAACTTAGAGCCCGACTGCGTGCTGGTGATGGTGCCCAAAGGGCGCGGGCACGTAAGCCACCTCTTCGTCGAGCCCAACCCCGGCCGCTCTGACGCCACCTTCTTCACCGACCGTGCGAAAGGCGAATTGTGGGTCGGCCCGCGCTTAGGTATCGAAGGCAGCCAGCGCCGGTACCAAGTCGACAAGACGCACCCGCTGTCGCAATTAGACGCATTTCTCGCTCCCCGCGGCAAAGCACGCCTGGTGCGCGGCGTCGATGGGGCGCTCGACGCACAGTACGACGCGTCGAGCCGTGACAGCGCGTTAATGGCGGCACTCTCTGAGTTGCGGCTGTGCAAAGACGCGGCAGAAGTTGATGAGTTGCGAGCGGTCATTGAGTCTACCCGCCGTGGCTTCGAAGACGTCATCGCCCGATTGAAGAAAGCGAAGAGTGAGCGCGAAATCGAAGGGGTCTTCGCCTTGCGCGCACGCGTTGAAGGCAACGACGTCGGTTACGGCACCATCGCCGCGGCCGGAGCGCACGCCTGCATTCTGCATTGGACCCGCAACGACGGCGCGTTGAAGAGGGGAGAGTTGCTGCTGCTCGACGCGGGCGTAGAAGGCAACGCGCTCTACACCGCCGACATCACACGCACATTGCCCATCAGCGGCCGTTTCACGCCGGCGCAGCGCGAGATTTACACCCTGGTGTGGGAAGCCCAGCAAGCAGCGCTCGCCGCGGTGCGGCCCGGCAATGACTTCATGGAGCCCAACCGCGCGGCGCAACGCGTACTCGCGCACGGGCTGGAGCGGCTCGGCATTTTGAGCGACGCGAAAGAAGCACTCCAAGACGAGCACCAGTTTCACAAGCGCTACTCATTGCACAACGTCAGCCACATGTTGGGTCTCGACGTGCACGACTGCGCCAAAGCCCGCGCCGAAGCGTACAAGTTGGGGCCGCTCAAACCGGGCATGGTGCTCACCGTCGAGCCGGGGCTTTATTTCCAAAATGACGACCTCACCGTACCGGCCAGGTACCGCGGCATCGGCGTGCGCATTGAAGACGACGTGCTGGTGACTGAAAAGGGTCACCTCAATTTGTCGAAGGCGATACCCAGCGCGCCGCGCGAAGTCGAATTGTGGGTAAAGAAGGTCGCTCGTTCAGCGAAGCGGTAGAGGCCTGCCTTTAAGCGACGAGCGGCGCGTTGGTTGTCTCGTCAGCTTCTAAAGGGTGCCCTCGTGCTCTCATGTTCGAAAGGGGCTTGAGAGGCTCCGTTCATCTGTCGACCTGACGTAGAAAAGCGGCAGGCAAGAACTGTGTGCAGAACGGTAAAAGTTTTCACCGTTTGGCTCACGGTTCAGTCGCTTGGCCGTGAGGCGGCTCCACAGTCACCCGAGCAAGGCCGCACGAAGGCGACCCGCCACGCACTTCGACCCCACGTTCCACCAGAGCCCGACGGTCAAGCCGGCTCAATGCCTCAACACTGCGCCCTACTTCGCACGCGGCGGCACTGCACCATCTGGCGGCGAAGCACTCAGCTCCTTCGGCGCAACCCACAGGGGCCCTGCGTCACTCACCCGCCCCAACTTTTTCTTCAGCGCATCGGCAAAGGCGAGCACGCCCTGCACGTAGGCCTCTTCGTTATTGTAGTTCCACACTGCTTTCGCGTGATCAACGCGGTAGCCGCGTTCAGACAAGTAGCGGCCCACCGAAGCAATGGCGTCGTCGAAGTTGTAGAGGTCAATGACACCGTCGTTGTTGCCGTCATCGGCCCAACGCAGCGACGCCGGCATGAATTGGGGAAAGCCCATGGCGCCCGCCCAGCTGCCTTTTTGCACCAGGGGGTCTAACCCGCGCGCTTTGCACTGCCGCACCAGGGCCACCAAATTGTTGCGGGCCCGGTTGCGAATCGACTCGACCCGCCGCTTCTGCGCCTCGGCGTTGAGCTTGCCCTGCTCGTCTTTGCGCGAAAGCGCCACCGCGTTGGCTTGCTCGATGAAGAACGCCTGCGAAACAAAGGCGTTGAACACCTGGTACTCGCCAGTGATGGTGCCGAGCTTCGTTTCCCACATCAAAATGCCGACGATGACCTCGAAGTCGACGCCGCGTTGCGTTTCGACCCGCTCCAATACCGCGCGGTGCTCTTTCGAAAAGGCTGCTCCTGCCTCGATGCGCTCGGGCTTCAAAAAGAGCTTCATCAAGTCCAAATGGTCTTGCCGCTGCTTCTTCAACATTGAAGGCGCAACGATAGAAACGGTGCGTTCGCCGTAGACCATTTGCGCGCGCGCATCGTCAAGCAGCGTCTCGGCTTCTTCGACGGTGAGCGCCGCTTCACCCGGGTTACCTGGCCGGTTGGCGGCAGTAAAATCGCGCACCAAGGCGTCACGCGCGGGGCTGCCTTTTTCGAGCACCGCGCTCAAAGCCCAGCTGGAGGGGAGTGAGGGCTCATACCCCGCATCGGCGGCCAAAACGGTTAAGGGCAGGCTTAAAGCAAGCGAAAGGGCCATGGGCGCAGCAGGGTACCACCTCGGCCGGCGTTGTCGCCGTGGGCTGAAAGCCGCGCGGCGGGTTAACTCGCATATGGGTTAACGGCGCTCTTCCACGAACTCGCGGGGCTCGACGCTGTCGTCTTGCACAATGGTGAGGCTGATGGCGCCAATCACGCGCCCATCATCTGTCTCTACCCTCACCTTCCAATCGCCGGGCACCCAGTTCTGCTTGTAGGTGCTGCCCCACCAACCATTTTCTCCCGAGTGGCGCACCGTCAGCGGTATCGCGTCGGTCCACTGCCAGCCAAGACGCGGGTCTTCCCACGCCCAGCGCACCCGAATGCCGTCACGAAATTTGCGCGGCGCGAAGATGCGCGTCCACACGTGCACTTTGTCGCCGGGGCGGGCTTTGAAGGTCTGCGCACCGTGCTCCCAAGGCTTGAAACCGGCGGGCACATATTTGAGCAGGTCGTACCTCTTGCCTTCTTCGGTCGTGACCTTTTCAACTTCGTGGTACACGCCAATGTATTTCAGCGAGAGCGGCACGGGAGGCACCACGCCCGCGAAGTACAAACCCAGCAGCAGCGCTTGGGTGATGAGCGACGGCCCCACCGCGCGTGTGAATGTCCACTTCGGGTCTTGGGTGTAATGGCCGTACACTTTCCACAGGCCAAAAATCGCCAAGCACGAGAGCACCGACGAGAGCACGAACATCCACGTGGCGATTTCGCCGATGGCCACCGGGAGCAAATAAGCGAGAAACGACGTCATCACGAAAGACAGCAGCGCCACCCGCATGAAGGGGCCCAAGGTGCGAAAGCGCGGCAGCTCATTCGCAATCAGCACTCCGGCAAGTAGCGGCATGAAAATGAGAAAGCCCAGCGACTGCAGCGCCGACGCGCGAAAATAGAAAACCACGAAGGCGTTGAGCAGCGTGCCGAAGAGAAAATGAATCACCCACACCCGAAACGAGAGCACTTTGCCCCAAAAGCCCTTCGGCTCTTCGCCCTTCACTTCGTAGTGGTGGTCAACGCCGAGCAACACCGCGAGCAGCACCACGTAACTGCCCTGGTGAATCAACATCGGCACGCTGTCGATGCTGTGCAACAGCAGCAAGTCGAAGCAAAAGCCGGCGAAGAAAAAGAGCACCTCTTGCGCATGCGCGTGCTTTACGCGCCACGCTTGAAACTTCGCCCAACGGCCGACCGGCTCTTTAACTGTAGCGGTCGTCTCGCCAGGGGTGCGCTGAGTTGCTGTATCCACGTACCTCCCAGAAACCTTGGCGATCTTCTTTCATGAACTCAATGCGCTTGAGCCACTTGGCGCCCTTCCACGCATAGAGCTGCGGCGTAATCATGCGCACCGGCCCACCGTGCTCGCGCGACAGCGGCTCTCTGTTTCGCGCGTACACCACCAACACGTCGTCTTTGAGCGCCTCTTCGAGCGGCAAGTTGGTGGTGTAGCCATCGTAGGCGTACGTCATGACGAAGCGCGCGTCGTCACGCGGCCGGGCCAGCGCCGCCAACGTAGAAAACTGAACCCCGCTCCAGGTTGAATCCATCAAGCTCCAGGCGGTGACGCAGTGAAAGTCACTCTGCTCTTCGACTTGGGGCAACTTGAGCAGCTGCGCGAAATCGAGCTCTACCGGTTCTTCCACCGCGCCGTCGATGGTCAGCTTCCACGTGTCTTGGGCCACTTCAGGCTTCACACCCAAATCGAGCACCGGCCACTTTTCAGTCTCGTGCTGGCCGATGGGCAACTTGGGCATGCCGTGACGATTGGCCGGCCCCGCGCCCTGCGGCTTCTCGTCACTCTGCGCCGGCGACTGCTTCATCTTTTCGAAGAAGCGCTCACGCAGTTTCAGGCGCGCTTCGACGATGCGCCGCTGTTTTTCCTCGGCAGAATCAGCCATGCGCGCCTTTCTCGTCGAAAAACGTCAACCTTTGACGAGCGCCTCGAGCTCACCGCGCTGCGCCAACTCGGCCACGATGTCGCTGCCGCCGACGAACTGACCGTTGATATACACCTGTGGAATGGTCGGCCACTTGGAGTACGCCTTGATGCCGTCGCGCACTTCAGGCTCCTTGAGCACGTCGACGGTGAAGAGCGGGCCGAACGGCTTGAGCAGCTCGACCGCACGGGCCGAAAACCCACACGAGGGGAAGAGCGTGTTGCCCTTCATGTAGATGACGATTTTGTTGTTTTGAATTTCTGCGTCGAAGCGCGCTTTCAACTCGGGACTCATTTCTTTTGCCTCGCTAGCCAGGTTTGCCACTGGGTAGGCGAATATGTCTTCAAGGCCAGCGCATGCAAGGCCCCCGTCTTCAGCACGTCGTCGAGCGGTGCGTAAATCAGCTGGTGCTGCTCAACCATCGACTTGCCTTCGAAGAGCACGCTCACCACCTGGGCTTCGAAATGGTCGCCAGTGCCGGTCAAATCACGCACCTGTACGTCAGCGCCTGGCAACGCCGCGGCGATACGCGAACGAATCACTTCAGGGTCGAGCATCTAGTGAACACCTCCACCCATCACCAGCATCGCGGGGTCTACGCCCATGCCTTTCACTGTTTCCTCCCACAACTGGTTGGGGTCACCCCCCAGCACTGGTACCGCGCTCGCTTCAGTAAATAACCACGCACCTTGCGCCAATTCTCGCTCGACTTGTCGCGGGCCCCACCCTGCATAGCCCAAGCAGAAGCGCAGGTGCACCCCCGCATCGAGGAGCACCGACTTCAGCGCGGGGGGCGTGACTGACAAGAAGAGGCCGGGCAGCACCTGGTGGCGCTCGGCCACTTCGGCGCAGTCATGCAACACGAAGCCGCGAAATGGTTCGACCGGGCCTCCGATGAAGACGTTCTCTTCGGCGTGCGCCGGGGCCACCAGCAGCGACTGGCCCTTGCCCAAATCGACGAGCTTGAGCGGAGCCGCCCGGTTCAACACCAGGCCCATTGAGCCTTCGTCGCTGTGCTCAATCATCAGCACGACCGAGCGGTGGAAGTGGGGGTCTGCCAGTTGCGGCATCGCGATGAGAAAACCCGGGGCCAAGCTCTTCACAACCCAGAGCATGGGTGAGTTTCGGGTTTACTGGCAACTCGCGATGCTCGGCGCTAACTCTTGCGGCCATGCGAGCGTTGACAATCACACGTTACGGTGACCCCGACGTGCTCGAGGTGCGCGAACGGGCCACACCGTCGCCTCAGAGCGGCGAGGTGTTGATTCGGGTGGCACGCGCCGGGCTGAATTTTTCAGACATTGCCGCCCGCCAAGGGCTGTACCCCGATGCGCCCAAGCCGCCGATGGTGATGGGGTACGAAGTGTCTGGCACCGTGGAGCAGCTGGGCTTGGGAACGATACGCTTCAAAGCTGGCGACCGGGTGTCGGCGATGTGCAAGTTCAACGGCCAGGCGACGCATGTGGTGGTGCCCGAAGCGCAGCTCACCGCGCTGCCGCCGCAGATGAGCTTCGATGAAGCCGCGGCCCTGCCGGTCAATTACCTCACCGCGTTTCACATTCTCTTTCACGTGGGGCAATTGAGGCCGGGTGACAAGGTGTTGGTGCACATGGCAGCAGGCGGCGTAGGCCAGTCGGCAATTCAGCTCTGTCGCACGGTCGAAGGGGTCGACATTTTCGGCACCGCGTCGGCGCAGAAGCACGACGCATTGCGCGCGGCGGGCGTGCAGCACCCTATCGATTACCACTCGAAAGATTACGCCCAAGAAGTGCTGCGCCTGACAGGCGGCAAAGGCGTGCAGTGGGTGTTAGACCCGCTGGGAGGCGCCGATTGGAACAAGGGGTACAACCTGCTCGCGCCATCGGGCCGGCTCGCCGCGTATGGCTGGGCGAACATGATTTCAGGCACCCACCGCAACGTGTTTCACATCGCGAAAGAATTTTTGGGGTTGAAGCGCTATTCGCCCATGAAACTCATGGGCGACAACCGCTGCGTGTTCGGTGTCAACATGGGCAACATGTGGGGCGAAGCCGAGTTGATCGGCCGCCATCTCGACGCGCTGATGAAGCTGTACACCCAAGGCAAAATTCGCCCAGTGATAGACAGCGTGTTTCCACTCGAGAAAGGCGCCGATGCACACCGCCACGTGCAAGAACGGCGCAACGTAGGCAAGGTACTTTTCAACTGCGAGTAGTGCCCGG
>JAIBBR010000084.1 GCA_019694575.1 Myxococcaceae bacterium | reverse complement strand
CGACCTCGCGCCGGCGGTGCGCGAAGCTTCTTCCGGCAGAATCTGTGAGACCCTCCGTTCGGTTGTTCCTGATCCGTTGCGCGTGCCTACGCTCCAGATGCCCCAAAAATGAACGCCGACCCGACGTAGGCCGAGTCCGCGTTCGCTGAATGTTGCGGGGGCAGGCGCGCGAAGCCATCGCAGAACGGCCTGCTCTTCACGGTGGAGATCCCGCGACTGGACCATGCGGCTTGACCAGGCTGTCGAGCATCGGTCCAAGAAACGGAGCCCAAACTGCCACTCCTTCGGGCTTCCAACCGACGCCATGCCCCTCGTGCTCGAACACCGGCAGCGCCACAAAGCGCCCAAGACCGGCGGATTCAACGAACGCGTCGAACATCGATCGCGCCAGACTGGGGGGAAAGTAGTGGTCATTCTGCGAGTAGAGCCACAACGTCGGCCCCCGCGCGTTCATGAGCGCTCCAAACCTTCTCGTTGCAGCGACCAGCGCGCTGGGAGAGCAGTTTGAACGGCTAGCGCCATGGTCGGCGGCCATCGAGCCGCGTCCTCCTGCGAATACGACGACACCGACCACACCCAGCTCGTTGGCGGCGGCAAGCGATGCGAAGCCTCCCGCCGAGAAACCTCCCAACACGACATGTGAGAGATCCAACGTGTGGTTTCCGCTCAGGAACCGTAGCGTCGCTCCGATGTCACGCGCCGCCTCGAAACTGGGCGATACGTAATCAGCTCCCTCACACGACCCGAAGCCCTCGGCCCAAGCGCCGTCGGACGCGGCATTGCCTCTACGCATCGGTACTGCCAGCGCCCAACCGCGAGCAGCGAGCCACTCGGCGTGTCTCAGAGGTCGCCACCGGGGTGACGGGTCGGCCCCTCCGATGGCGCCATGGTTGAGCACGAAGAGCGGAAATGGCCCAGGCCGAGCGGCGTAAAGAGCGTCACCTCCAGCGAGGCCTCCCTGGATGCGTTCCCCTCGGCCACGATGCCCCAGGGAGCTCGAAACACCTGCTCTCGTACCGGGCTCGTCGTCAAGACGAGCGCTATCAGCAGTGTCGCAGTCACGGCGGAAAGTGCACACGGACGCTTGCAAGTTTCAAGGCCAGTTGCTGCAGACTGGGCATCGGTTGCCGTAGGGCAGTCTTAGTGGCATCGAGTTCTTTATCGGGAAATGATGTGCCTACGCCGCTATTTCCCCCGAATCGGAAGTTTGGAATTTTGGAAAGTCCGGCACCGCGCTTCTACATGTTCGCACGCGATTGCGTTATGTGACGGGAGCACTCCACTCGAGGAGCAAGTCCCGTGTCCGAGCAAAAGAAGGAAGCACTCGACGCCATCGCGAAGGTACTGGATCCCCTTTTCCCGATTCGATCGCAGGGTCTCACGCTCGAACTCGCCGATCGTACGCAAGCGACGAGTGAAGGCCAACTCTCATCGGGTGCCGTTACCGACGATGGTGGGAGTGTATGGGTACGACTGCGTCTTCAGAACGCCAACGGCGAGTTCGAAGGCGGCGTCTGGCTAATGGATTCGACCAAGATTGACGATCCCCGGCGTGACGCATTCGTCCAAGGTTGGGCGGAAGCGTTGAAACAGGTTCTTGAATTCGCCCTACCTAATGGCCGACATATCTCTCTGGCGGGAATCGACGTGCGCTTTCCGATGGATGCGGTTCCGGGAAAAACGCCCAACGCGTTTCGAAGTGCCCTGCTGAAGGAAAAGTGGCTGGGAAAATATCTCCCTCCACAACGGCGGACCACCAGCACCCCGTACGAGAAGGCGCCCCGTGCGCAGGTCTTTCGTGATGGCGAGCTGGACGCAAACGCGCTTCTGTCATGGATAAATAGCCAAGTAACGATCAGCTGGTCGGATGCCAAAAAAGATCAGCAGGTCCTCGCTTCGATTCCCGAATCCGCGCGAGCTCTCTGGTTCCTCTTCACCTTCGATAACGACGTCAATAGCGGAGGTGTCGAGAGCTTTCTGTTGCAGAAGAGCGGCTGGTTAGTCTGCGGCGTACGGGAAGCACTGCACCTCGTTGGATCGACGCAACTTCTGGCGCTGCTCGAAAAGGGCATACCCCTCGCTGGCCGGGCCAATGCGGAGTTCGCCCGCGAACGCGGCAAGGGGAGCGCATGGTGGAAGTCACTGGCCCTTGATGGTGACGCATCCCTTTCGACGCTCGATGGCCACGAACCGGGAAGCTCATCTTCTCTTCTTGAGAACGAGCTGAAGGCCATGATCAAAAACTACGCGGAACGAAACGAGCAGTCATTGATCGCGGAGGCATGACCGCTAGGTGACTGGTGTCAAACGACGACGGAGTCCCAAACGTATTCGTTGAACGAGTACGCGCAGCCCCACTGGAGACCGTCAACCTCGCCGACAACGACGGAGGCCTGGTGTGCTGCCAATGCTCGCTCGATCGAACGTGCTGTACTGCGCTCGACGGCGGCGTCTGTACTGCCAGCCGATGAGTCGTTACAGATCAGGTGCGACCGTATTCAGGCGCGGTGGCAGAAATGATGCGCAGCTCTGCTGCTTCACTCGAAGATGTCGGCCACCAAGCGCTTGCCGTGAACCTGTCGGACTTGGCGGCGATGGGCGCCGACGAATTACGAAGGGCATACCTTTCGCATGACGTGTGGGCACCGGCGACATGAGGCGCCGCATGTAGGCCCCGCGGCACGGGGCCATAGCAAGTGAAGGGCGCAGCTTCTGCGCGTTGACTGGCCATGCGCTCGGCGGTCAGCGCAAGTTCTGCGCGCGCGCCGCTGCATTTGCCCGGGCGGCCGTGGTGCCTTTTTTGCTTGAAAATCAGATCACCATGCCCGCTCCTCCCAAGAAAAATTGTCAGCGTTTGACGGTGCATGTGCGCCAGGTGCTCGACGAGGCAGGTGCAGCCGCCGAATCAGAAAGCGTCTACTGCCCAAGCAAAGGTACAATCGATCTCTCGGTTTGTCGGCGATGTGAGCGTCTGCTGTCTGTCGCTCAAGACTCTGAAGGGCGGCCAGCCGCGCTCGAATGTGTGCCGCCGCCGTCGGCGCCCACCGCGCCCGCGACAACAGCCAACCCTTTGCTCGAGGCACGGGTGCTGTCGTCGCTGCTCAAGGTTCGTGTCGGTGAAGTGATGAGCCGTGAAGTGCTCTGTGTGCGGCCGACCATGCTGTTGTCGTCATTGACGCAAGTCATGGTGACCCGCGGCTTCAACGCGGTGCCGGTGGTGAATGAGCACAATGTGCTGATTGGGCTGGTGACGAAAGACGAGTTGCTCAAGAGCGCCATCGCGCAGAGCAGTGACCCGATGGCGACGGTGCGCCAGGTCATGTTGGTCGCGACACTGCGTGTTTCAGAGCATGACCCCGTGGCGCGGGCCGCCTCGTTGATGGCATACGAAAACTTTTCTTTTGTGCCGGTGATTGACGAGGCCGGTGGAGTGGTGGGCATGCTCGCCGCGCTCGATGTGCTGGCCTTCGTGGCGCGCCGCGATGGCTACGTCATTCCCTCGCATTAGCCATTAAGCCGCCGCTTGCGCTTCGTACCATTGCCGCGCGACGTCGCGGGCGGGTTCGACTTGCGGCAAAAAGACTGTCTTGCCCGTCATGTTGTCGGTCTCGGCCCGGTGCCGGCCCCGCTGGGCTTCGGGAGCACTGACTTCTGAAACAATCGAATCGGCGATTGCCACCGCGGCCGGCACGTTGACTTGGCGATCAGCGGGCGTCACGTGGTGCTGGCTGACCGCTTCGACGATGCTCAAAGGCAACCCCCACAGCCCCAACAAATACGCACCGACTTGTGCATGGGTGACCCCCGCGAATGCCTCGAATTCGGCGCTCGACAGCGACTGGCGGCCGTCGTCGCTCATTCGCAGCACTTCTAAGTACTGGGTGGGCAAGCGCGACGCCAAAAGCATGCTGCCCACGTCGGCGAGCAGCGCGGCGGTAAAGGCGTCGTCGGCGCTGACGGTACCGCGGGTGAGCTGCCGAGCGACGCGGGCCAGGCCGACCGCGCGACGTTGCAACGTGTTGATGAAGGCGCGCATCGGGCGAGGGGCTTCTCCGATGCCCTGTGAAAGCTCGATAGACAGCACCAGCGACTTGAGCTGTTCGACGCCCAAAAGCGACACCGCCAAGTTCAGCGAGCTCACTTTACTGGGCAGGCCGAAGTAAGCCGAATTGACGAACTGCAACACCTTGGCAGCCACCGCGGGCGCTTCGTGAAGCACGTCGGCCAGCTCGCTCAATGCGCTGTTGGGTTTTTGCAGGTGGGCCATCAAGCGGGCCCAGGTGTTGGTGGCGACTGGCAGTTGCCCCGCGCTGTTGATGACCCTCCTCAACGCGGGGTCATCGATGAAAGCCTTGAGCCCCTTGGCCCGGGCCACAGCTTCGACGGCGGCGCGAACCGTAAATGTTTTGGGTAACCACTGGTGGGCGG
This sequence comes from Myxococcaceae bacterium, assembly GCA_019694575.1. GTDB lineage: Bacteria > Myxococcota > Myxococcia > Myxococcales > Myxococcaceae > JAIBBR01. Next base: position 19,170 of record JAIBBR010000084.1, on the reverse strand, counting down.
TCTCGAAAAAGGCCGCCGGCGGCTTGTCGTTGATCTGCCCCGCAAGAACAATGCGCAAAACGTCGGGGTGCTGCTCGCGGGTCGTTGAAAGAAGGCCTTCGCCTGCACCTTGCGCCATGTCAGCCGCGGTCCACACCATGTCGTAATTTTCGCTCCCCAGGTGTTGAAGGCCGGTCGCTGCGCCTTGGGCGGTGATGACGGTCCACTTGGGGGTTAGCGGAGCGAGCGTGTCGGTGCAGCGTTTTAGCAATTCAGTGTCGTCGGCAACCACGAGCAGGCGCGTCATTGCCCAGAGCGTCGCATGTTGAGGTACCGCTTCGAAATTTGTTTTGAAGCCATGGTTCGCGTCAGTTTTTTGACGCAAAAGGCGGGGCAACGGCCGTCGCTGACGCAGAATTTGCACCTGCCACGAAAGGCGCGCGCCGCACAGAAAGGGGCGGCACGCTCGATGCAGTGAGCCAGCCGCCCAACCCTTATGCCGCGACCGATTATCGAGCCCTTTCGCATCAAAGTGGTTGAACCGATTCATGTCACCGATGGTGCGCAGCGGGCCCTGGCCCTCGAAAAGGCGCACTACAACCTGTTTGGCCTCGCCGCCGACGAGGTGATGATCGACTTGCTCACCGATTCTGGCACCGGAGCGATGAGTGCCGAGCAGTGGGCGGCGATGATGCGGGGCGACGAGTCGTACGCGGGTGCCAACAGCTTTTTTCGGCTGCAAGAAGTGACCCGCGCCCTCACGGGCATGCCATATATTTTTCCCACCCACCAGGGGCGCGCGGCCGAGCGCATTTTGTGCGACGCGCTGGCATTGAAGGGCCAGGTGGTGCTCTCGAATGGCCTCTTCGACACCACGCGGGCCAATATCGAAGCGGCTGGCGCCACGGGCATCGACTTGGCGGCCGCCGACGCCTTGGTGTCACGCGCTCCCTTTGCCGGAGACATGGACCTGGCTGCCTTTGACAAGGCGTTGCAAACCCACCGGGGCCGCGTCGCGATGGTGGTGATGACCGTCACCAACAACACCGTGGGTGGGTTACCCGTGTCACTGCGCAATATGGAAGAAGTGGCCCAGCGTTGCCGCGAGCAGAAACTCTTCTTGGTGCTCGACGCGTGCCGCTTTGCTGAAAACGCTTACCGGGTGTTTACCGATGAACCGGCGATAAAAAAAGCGACCCTTGAAGCGACCGCGCAGGCGTTCTTTTCACTGGCCGACGCTTTCACCATGAGCGCGAAGAAAGACGCCATCGTCAACATTGGGGGGCTGTTGGGCGTGCGCGACGAAGCGTTGGCCGAGCGCATTCGCGTCGAGCTGATTCGCACCGAAGGCTTTGTCACCTATGGAGGCCTGGCCGGGCGCGACTTAGACGCCATGGCGCAGGGGCTGCGCGAGGTGTTGAATGCCGACTATTTGGCGTACCGTTTCGCCGCGTCATCGTACCTGGCCAACGGGTTGAGCGAGGCGGGCTGGCCGGTGGTGCTGCCTGCCGCGGCCCATGCCGTTTACGTCGACGCGGGGGCTGCTTTGGCGCACCTGCCCGCCGACCATTTTCCCGGGCAGTCGCTGGCGTGCGCGCTGTACCTTTCAGGAGGCATTCGGAGCTGCGAAATTGGTGACTTGATGTTCGGCGCTGCAAACGGCCGTCGCCAATTGGTGCGGCTGGCTTTGCCGCGCCGCGTGTACACCCAAAGCCATGTCGACTATGTGGCCGCGGTCAGCCGCGACGTCGCAGCCGTGAAGCGGCACTTGCCGGGGCTGCGCGTGGTGTCGGGGCCCAAGAGCCTGCGCCACTTCAGCGCACAACTATTGCCCTTGGCGCCCTTTCCTCGCGCGTTGATTGCGGCATAGAAGCGCTGCTGGGGTGGGCTTAAATTTCACAAGAGGAAAAACCTGATGCGTGTGTTGCCATGGGGAATAGGAGCGTTGCTCATCGCCGCGGTGGGCTGTGGGCCCAAGAAGACTGACTTGTGCGCGACGAAGCTTTGCCCGCAGGGTGAGACGTGCGTGCCCGCTGATGGCAGTTGTCAGCCCAGTGGTGCAGGAGGAGGGGGTGGGGGTGAGGTCGATTCAGGTGTTGGTGGAGGCCAAAGTGGCGGCGGCTCCGGCGGAGGAGAGGGGCAAGGGGGCGGCGCCGGCGGCGGAGGCATGGGTGGAGGCATTACCGAGGGCGACGGCGGCACTGATGACGGGGGCGTGGTGGTGCTCCCCGGTGACAATTGCCAGAGCGCCATCGACATCACCTCGCAATTCATGCCGGGGGCTGACGGCGGGCTGGTGGCGACGTTCGAGGTCGATCTTTCGGCGGCCAGTTCAGACGCCTACGGCGCCTGTCGGCCTACTGAAGATCACGGCAAAGACATGGTCTATGCGTTTGCCCTGAACGAAGCCCGCGACATTATCGTGACTGCTTCGCCGCACGCGTCTTCTGCAGACCCCTTCATTTATTTGCGGCGCTCCAACTGCGAATCGTTCACCGACGTGGCCTGCGCCGACGGGCAGGGGCCCGGAGCGAGCGAAACCATCGGCGCTTTCAGTCAGCCCGCGGGCACCTATTATTTATGGGTCGACGCGGCTTCGCTCAGCGGCTCGGGCGCCCAAACCGTCACCGTGAATTTGAACACCCCGCTTCCCGCTCCCGGCAACGACACCTGCGCCAACGCGTTTGACATCACCCCCGCCATGGGCTCCACGTCTCGGCAAGTGGCCACCACCACCGCCGAGGCCGCCAACGACACCCAGGGCTCGTGCGGAGGTTACGGCAATGACCTGGTTTTCAAGCTCACCCTGGCGAGCGCGCGCGACGTCACTTTGAGCGCCCAAGGCGTGCTGAATTTTTTGCCCACGCTTTATGTGCGCCGAGCGTGCACCGACGAGACGACCGAAGTGCTCGGGTCATGCCAGGTGGGAGCCGCAGGCCCGGTGACGGCGACGCTGCAAAACCTGGCTGCGGGTGACTACTTCATCTTTCTCGACACGCAGAGCTCGTCGGTGCAAGGCCCGGTGACTTTGCAGGTTGACTTGGCCGCGCCCACCTTGCCACCGGGCAACGACAGCTGTACCGCGCCGGTGGCCATTCTCAACGGGGTGAGCCAGCAAACCGTTCAAGGCACCACGGCAGGCGCGCACGACGACGTCGTCTCGCTCGAATGTGAAGGTGCTGGGCGCGACGTGCTCTACGCTTTCACCACGTCTTTGGCGCAAGGCTTCAAGGCGTCGCTGTCGTACGCCGATGCGGGGGTGAGCCGGGCGACGCTGCAATTGCTGAACGCCAGCGATTGTTTGCCTGACGGTACCACCCAGGGCGCGACGCCCGTCGCTTGCGCCCGTGCGCTCTCGTCGGCGGTGCCTGGCATGTTGGAAGTGTCGCGCTTGGCCCCCGGCAGCTATTTGCTCGCAGTCGACGCCGACACCGAATTGCAGGCGCCCTTCACCTTGGTGGCCGAGCTGACCGCGGCCGCGTCGCCCACGGTGACGTCGTGCGCCAACCCAGGCCAGTTGGTCTTCAATGCTCAGCGCGTGGCTCAGGCGACGGGCAACTCGGCTGATGCGGGCAACAGCCTTGGCCAGGCGAGCTGCGCTCCGGGTGACCCCGCCGAGTACCCAGATGGCGTGTACCGCTTCGTCACGCCGGCGAGCGGCGCGGCCGACGCTGGCTTTTCGGCGCGGGTGTGGGTGCAGTCGCTCAATGGGCGCGAGCTGAACCCCTTGCTCTTGGTGAGCTCGGGGTGCCCGGGGGGCTCGGGCAATGAGCTGGCCTGTGCGCAAGGCGCGGCTCCGGGCTACGTGGCGCGCGCGGTGGTTGACGGCCTCGCTCCGGCCACGCCGTATTACGTGTGGGTTGACGCCGCGGCGGTTGAAGCGCCGCAAGGCCCGTACGCGGTCAATGTGCTGCTGGGGGCTATTGCCGCGAATGAAACCTGCGCGGCTGCACAGACGTTGCCGCTCAACACGTCGGTGACGGGTGACACGGTGATGGCCGTCGACGACGTACGGGGCGCACAAGACAGCTACGAAGGGTGTGCAACGCCGTACGACTTCACCGCGCCCGACCTGGTGTATGCCTTCACCGCCACCACCGCGGGGAAGTACGTCGTCACCTTGTTGCCCGAGGCAGGGTACGACGCCACCGTCAGCGTGCTCGCCGGCTGCGGCAATGCGAGCTGTCTTGGTGTGGCCGACAACACGTTAGAAGGAGTGGCTGAAACGGTGACGGTGACCGCCGCCGCTGGCGCGACGTATTACGTCGTCGTCGACGGCTATCGCCATGAAGAGCGGGGCGGTTTTACGTTGAGCGTGAGCCACTGATGAATAAATCGAGGGTTGCGTTGGGGATGCACGGAGCTTCGGCAGCATCCAGTGGGCAAAGAGTCGTTGGCTCAAACGGGACCCAAGGCGGGTTGAATGTCTCGTCAGCGTCTGGGTGCCGACGTGCTCTCATGTCCGAAAGAGGCTTGGAAGCCTTCGTTCAGCTGTCGACAGACGTGGAACGGCAGCGGGCGAGAACTGGGTGCTGAATGGTGAAAAAATTTCACCGTTTGGCTCACAGTTCAGTCGCTTGACCGTGAGCGCGGGCTGGGCCAATTTGCACCCAGGGGTTGGTTTTGACTCACCGGCCTCTTTGAAAAAACGGGGGTCTACGCCGGTCAGGTTTTTGCTCAGCCACGGGCAGAAGGAGGCATTCATGCCCGCCGGTCTCAGGCTGCTCGATACGCAAAGCCCGCCTCGCATTGAGCTCGATGACCCGCAGCCGGGGTTGAGCCAGGTGATGCACGAGGTGCAAGCCGACCTGCGGGTCGTTCGTCATTTGCGCCGCGACGTCAAGCATTGGGCGGTCATTGGCTCGCTCTTGACTTCGATGGTCAGCATCGCCGTGGGCATCACCCAAGTCGTCTTGTTGGGTGGCCGCCACGAAGAATCTGAACCGGCCAGCGCGCGCGCTTTTCAGCCGCCGAGCGTGGCGCGTGGTGTGCCTGTGCTTCCTTCGGCAGTGGTTGAAGCGTTGGCCCAGCCCGTGGCGCAAGTGGCGGCGAAAACCCTCGAGGCGCCGTCGGCCGCTTTTGATGACGACTTGGCGTTGCGTGAAGCGTTGCGGCTTTTGTGGCGCGGCAAGGCGCGCGATTCTTTGGTTGAGCTCGACGCGGTGCTTGAACGTTCGCCCGACAATGTCGACGCGTTGGTGGTGAAGTCGCTGGCGTTGATAGACCTGCGCAAAGACAAGCAAGCGCGCCAGACGCTGGTTCAGGCACTCAAATTGGCGCCGAAGCACCCGCTCGCCAATGTGCTGCGCGGTTTCATGGCGCAGCTTAAGCGCGACGTTCCTAGAGCGTTGGCGTACTACGACGCGTACCTCAAAGGGAGGCCGCGCGGCGAATGGGCGCAAGAAGTGGCGTTTGTTCGCGAGTCGTTGAGTTCCGGCAATGATGGCGCGCGCTCGCACCCGTGACAACGCCGCGGCACAAGCAGGCGTCGGGTGGGTGGGTCAAGGCCTCGCCAGGGCTTCGGTGCAGCTGATACAGCGGCGTGCTTCGGGTATGGCGCGCAGCCGTTGGCGGCCGATGCGGCTGCCACATTGCTCGCAGTCTCCGTAGGTGCCCGCTTCGATGCGCCGCAGCGAGGCTTCGATCTCGTTCAATTCGATGCGCTCGCCTTCTGAAACGTTGTGCAGAACGGTGGTGTCTTTTTCGGCCAGTGCGCGATCGGCCCAGTCGGGGCTGCGCGGGGCCTCAAACAGCTCACGCTCTGCCGAGCTGTTCTTTTCAAAGAGCTGCAAAATGGCACGCCGACGGTTCACCAACAGCTCTCGTGCCTGCTTTTCGATCTCATTCATTGGGCGAATGCCTTCCTTTGCTTAAAAAGCCCTTTCACAAGCCGTGCCGGGTGCTTTTGAGGCGGTGCAACGAATCGAGGTGCCGGCAAAGCTTGCGCGCGTCAACGTGGTGAAACCCACAAGCGCAAAAATTGCGTCGTAGGTCTGCTGTTGGCCGGGTACGGTGTTTGCTTATGGAGGCCCGACATGGCCAAGGAACGCATTCTGATTGTCGACGATGAGCCCAACGCGCGGCATGCGCTGCGCACCTTATTGGCCGAAGAAAACTACGAGCTCGCCGAGGCGCAAGACGGCGAAGAAGCGCTGGGCATGCTCAACAGCTTCGCGCCGGCGGTGGTGCTGACCGACGTGCGCATGCCCCGTATGGACGGTATTACCCTGGTCAAAAAGGCCAAGGAGCAAGGTGCCGACGCGCTCTTTGTGATGATGACTGCGTTCGGCAGTGTCGAGACCGCGGTCGAAGCGATGCGCGCGGGTGCCGACAATTACTTGCTCAAGCCGCTCGACTTGTCGGCGGTGTTGGTGATTTTGGACAAAGTGCTCGAAAAGCGCCGTGCCATTCGCGAGGTCGAAACGCTTCGCCACCGGGTGCGTGAGCGGTTTCAGTTCAAGAACATCATCGGCGAGGCGCCCGAGCTGCAGGCGGTATTCGAGGTGATTAAACAGGCCGCGCCCACGCGTGCCACGGTGCTGATTTTGGGCGAGTCGGGCACCGGTAAAGAGCTGGTGGCACAGGCGCTCCACGAAGAGTCGCCGCGAAAAGACAAGCCGTTCGTCAAGGTGAACTGCGCCGCGCTGTCTGAGTCGCTGCTCGAGTCGGAGCTGTTTGGTCACGAGAAGGGCTCCTTCACCGGAGCGGCGGGCCGCAAAGAGGGCCGCTTCGAGCTGGCTGACGGTGGCACGTTGTTTCTCGATGAAATCGGCGAAATCTCTGCCTCGCTGCAGATAAAATTGTTGCGGGTGCTCCAGCAGCGAGAATTCGAGCGGGTGGGTGGCACGCAGACCCTAAAGGTCGACGTGCGTCTGGTGGCCGCCACCAATCGCGATCTGGCGGCCGAGGTGAAAGCGGGCAAGTTTCGCGAAGACCTCTATTACCGCCTGAACGTGGTGGCCGTCACGCTGCCACCGCTGCGCCAACGCAAGGGCGACATTCCCTCGTTGGTGAGCCACTTCATCGCCAAATATGCAGAAGCCTACGGCAAAAAAGTGACCGGCCTGGCGCCGGGCGCGCTCAACATGCTGTTGAGCCACAGTTGGCCGGGCAATGTGCGCGAATTAGAGAACGCGATTGAGCGCGGCGTGGTGCTGGGCAAGGGCGAGCAACTGACGGTCGATGATTTTCCGCCTGCGCTCAGCGGCCCGCGCCCGTCGACGGTGGGGCAGGGTTCGCTCATGCCTGGCGGCACCATGCACGACATCGAGCGCGAGGCGATTTTGCGAACGCTCGAAATGGTGCAAGGGTCGACGACGCGGGCCGCCGAAGTGTTGGGCATCAGCGTGCGAAAAATTCAGTACCGGCTGCGCGAATACGGAGGCCACACGCCAGAAGGTGGCGTGCCGGGCGAGGGCGAAGACGAGGCGCCGTTGAAGATGTGACTAAGCGTCAGCGACGCCCTTGGCAATCGGCAGCCGCACCACGAAGCGGGTGCCGCGTTCTTGGCCGTTCTTGATTTCAATGGTGCCCCCGTGCTGGGTGATGATGGCGTGTACAATCGGCAGACCCAGCCCCGAGCCCGTTGCTTTGGTGGTGAAGAACGGCTCGAAAATACGCTCGCGCAGCTCGGGGGGAATACCCGGCCCGGTGTCTTCGAGGGTGATCGCTACCATGCGATCTTGCTGCTCAGTCGAAACGGTGAGCTGCCCCGGGCCGTTCATCGCCTCCATCGCGTTGAGCGCGAGATTCATGACCACCTGCCGCAACCGCCCGTCGTCACCTGAAATCACGGGCATGTCAGCGAGCTGGCGCACCACGCGAATCGAGCGACGCTCGGCGTCGTTTTGCAAAAGGTCGAGCACCCGGTTGATTAACGGCACCAATTCGACGGGTCGGGCCAAAAGTTCGCGGGGCCGGGCGAACTGCAGAAAATCTTCGAGCACGTGATCTAACCGGCGAATTTCATCGCGCACCAACCGCAGTGGCTCGAGCAACGAGGTGCGGGTGGCAGAGTCGGGCAACTTCTCGACGCGGCGCTCGAGCACTTGCAACTGCAGGCCGGCGGCGTTCAACGGGTTACGAATTTCGTGAGAAAGGCCGGCTGTCATGGTGCCAACCGCTGCCAGCTTTTCAGCGATCTGCGCCCGCCGCGCCAGCCCGCGCTTTTCGGCGCCCAACCTCACGTGCCGCAGGGCTTGTTCAAGCGTGAGCAACAATTCGGGCGTGGGGCTCGGCTTGAGCAAGTAAGCGAACGCTCCCGCCCGCACCGCGGCGGCCGCGGTCTCGACGGTGGCAAAGCCGGTCATCAGCACGACTTCTCCCTCGGGGCAGAGCTCTTTGAGCTCACCCGCCAAGGTGGTGCCGTTGCCGTCGGGCAATTGCAAGTCGACCAGCGCGACTTCAAACCCGGTCGCGGCCTTGGCCCGGCCTTGGGCACACGAGTTGGCGATGTCGACGGTGTAGCCAGCGTCGCCCAAAATTTCTGACAAATTCTCAACCAAGCGAGCGTTGTCGTCGACGAGCAAAATGCGGGGTGAAGGCTCGGGCATGCGTGAAGTACACCTTTCACAAACGGGTGACTGTTGTTTGCCGCGCTCCGGCGTAGAGGTCGTCGAGCCGCGTCAGCAAAGCCTGGGTGTCAAAGGGCTTGAGGTACACGCCTGCGGGCTCGAATGTCGGCCGCAGCTCGGGAAACCCGGTCATCACCAGAACCTTTAGCCCCTCGAATTTTTGCGAAAGGTCTCGCGCGGCCTGGGCGGCGGGGCTGTTGGGTAAGCGCAGGTCGATTAGCGCGGCGAACGGTCGAAGCGCGCCCAACCGTTCGGCGTCGAGCGCCGAGGCAGCGGTGACGGCGGTGAAGCCGCGGTGGCGCAACGCTTCGATCAGGTTGTGGCACAAGGCCGCGTCGTCTTCGAGCACCGCCACCATGCCATCGCGGCGCGCGGCCTTGAGCAGCGCCAGAAGTGTGGGCACCGGCACCGGCTTGGGCAGCACCGCGAGAATGCCTTCTTGTTGGGCAGCCACCAGGTCGTTTTCTTGGGTGTAAGCGGTGACCACAATGGCAGGCAGCCCCGCGTCGATACGGCGAACTTCGTGCACCAGCGCGGCGCCTCCCATCACCGGCATGCGCATGTCGGTGACCATGGCGTCGAAGCGCTGGGCTCTCACCGCCGCGAGCGCGCTCTCGCCGTTGCCGACCACCACCGCCTCGTCACCGCCATCGCGCAAAATTTCGCTCAAGTTGTCAGCGAAGGCCCGGTTGTCGTCGACCACCAAATAGTGGCGCATGGTCATTTCGCCCCCGCTGGCAGGCGAACCACGAAGCGAGCGCCCGCCCCGGCCGGCACTTCGTAGCGAATATGGCCCTGGTGGCGTTCGACAATTTGCTTCACCAGCGCCAGGCCCAGGCCAATGCCCTTGACCTTGGTGGTGACCAACGGCTCGAAAAGGCGCCGGCGAATGGCGGTGTCGACGCCCGGCCCGGTGTCTTCGACCGCGACTTCTACCCAGCCGCTGCCGTCGGCTCCTCTGATGTGCACTTGCCCCGAAGGCGCGCTGGCATGCACCGCGTTGTCGAGCAAGTTGATGAACACTTGTCGCAGTTGCCCGGGGTCTCCTTCGATGAAAGCCAAATCGTCGAGGCCCTGGCGCTCGAGCGTCACGCCAGGCGGCCAATGCACGCTCTGCGCCGCGTTTTCAATGAGGGTGGCCAAGCGCACGGGCTGTTTGGCAATGGGCCGTTCGCGAATCATGTCGAGCAAATCGGTGATGATCTGGTTGGCGATACCCAGCTGCTCTGCCATGCGCTCAATGTGCTTGTGGGCCCGCTCGTCTGGGCCCACGCGGCCCTTGAGAATGAAGAGCGAGGTTTCAATCACCCCCAGCGGGTTGCGAAGCTCATGGCCAATCGAGCCCACCAGCTGCCCGAAGGTCGACAGCCGTTCGCTGCGCGCTTTTTCAGCGAGCAGGTCTTCACGGTACGTGTGGAGCATGATCGCCAGCTCGAGATCGAGCACCTTGCCCACCGCCCGCCGCGCCGCCGCCAGCGCTGTCGGCTCATGCAGATATTGTTGGTCGATGAGTGCGTTGAGCTCGGCGCGTACGTAATTCATCGCTCCGAACATGTAGTGCTGAGGCAGCGAAATGCGCACGTGCACCCGGCCAATGCGGCAGCGCAGCTCGAAATAGTCTTCGTCCCACGGGCCTTTGAGCAGCCGGTCGAGCCAGGCCTGCAGTGTGATTTTGAGTTGGCCGACGCGAGATTCGCCGCCTTGCAACGCTTTTCGCGCTCCCTCGTGCTCGAGAATGCGCTTGTAGAAGCCGTCAGTGATGCGCGGAAAGTGCGGGGTGGCAAGCGGTGAGAAGGCGCGCAGGGCCTGCTCGTCTGCGTCATCGAAGCGAACGTAACGCTTCAGCTCGTCGAATAAACTCTCGGTCATGGGTGGGCAGTGGCTTAAGTGGCAGCGGCTGCCATATCAACGGTGCCCTGTCGTAACCAGGGTGCTCACTTTTTCCACACGCTTTCAAAGCCAAGCCGTTGGAACGGCGCTTGCTTCGTTTCACGAATGTCCACGGCAGCTTCGTGGCAGGTCACTTCTCACAAAGGAGCTCTCCATGGCTGACATCACCGTGCGTCGTCAAAATGGCAATTCTCCCACTGCTTTGGCTCGAGACCCCAACCCGTTTCGGGTGATGCGCGACTGGCTCCGCTGGGACCCATTTCAAGACATGGCGCCCAACTGGCCCGCGCTCGATGCGCAAGGCACGTCGTTCATACCCGCGTTCGAAGTCAAAGAAACCAAAGACAGGTACTTGTTCAAAGCTGACGTGCCGGGCATCAAAGAAGAGGACCTCAACGTTACCGTCACCGGCAACCGGCTGCAGATTTCGGGCAAACGTGAGGAAGAAAAAGAAGAGCGAAATGACACATATTACGCTTGTGAGCGCAGCTACGGCACCTTCACCCGTTCGTTTACGCTGCCCGAGGGTGCTGACTTCGAGCACGTGCACGCTGATCTGAAGACCGGTGTCTTGACCGTCGCGGTGCCGAAGAAAGTGCAGGCCCAGTCGAAGAAAATCTCGGTTCAGACCAGCGAGAAAACGGGAAAGATTTAGGGCGTGCCCTGGCGCTTTTTTTCACCCGGTGCGCAAAATTTGCGCTTGGCCTGTGCCTTTCGCGGGTGAGAAGCCCTGGCACGCGCTGTGAAAAAGCAGTCAGGCATGAGCATCATCTGCGGAGTCGATTTTTCTCCCGGCTCTTCGAAAGCCACCCACGTCGCCGCGCAATTGGCGGCCCGGCGCCGAGAACCCATGGTGTTGGCCCATGCGCTGACGGGTTGGCCCGGCGAAATTCACCCCGATGAAAAAATGGGCGTGCTTACCGCGGCCTGCCGGGCGGTCGAGCGCGAAGCGACCGAAGCGCGGCAGTCGGGGGCAGACGTGCGCGCCCGCGTCGAGCTCGGCACGCCGCTGTCGGCGTTGGCGAAGCAGGTGAAAGAAGAAGGTGCCGAGCTGTTGGTGGTGGGGGCTTCGGGGGCCGAGACGTCGAAAGGCAACGGGGTGGGCCGCACCGCCGACCGTCTGGCGCAAAAGGCCCAGGTTCCCACCTTGGTGGTGCGAGACAGTGAGCCGTTTGAGCAATGGTTTTTGGGCCAGAAGCCGCTGACGGTGCTGGTGGGGCTCGATTTCAACGCCGCCTCTGATCAGGCCTGGCGCTGGGCGCTGCAACTGCGTGGCGTGGGCAAGGTGAACGTGATCGGCGTGCACGTTTACTGGCCTCCCGAAGCGTTTCACCGGCTCGGCCTTTCAGGCATGCGCAACTACCTGGGCACCGAGCCCGAAGTCGAACAGGTGTTGCGCCGCGAGATCGATCGCCGCTTCACCGCCGACGGCCCCTTCGAGCTGGTGCTGTCGGCGGGCATCGGGCGCCACGGTGACCATTTGCTCAAGTTGGCGAGCGAGCGGGGCGCTGATCTCATCGTCGTCGGTTCTCACGCGCGCAGCAACGTGCAGCGACTGTGGGAAGGCTCGGTCTCGCGTACCGTGCTGCATTACGCCAAAGTCGCAGTGGCGCTGGTGCCGCCGTTGGCCCAGAGCGAACCGCGGGCCGCCCCCAGCGCGCGTGCAGTCGTGGCAGCGACTGATTTTTCGCCCGCGGGTGACGCGGCGGTCGCCGCGGCCTACAGCCAGGTGGGGCCGGGTGGCGTGGTGCACTTGCTGCACGTGGTTTCTCATTCTGCCCAGCGATCAGAATGGGAGCCGCACGACATTTTCATGGCTTCGGCCGAGATGACCGCCGTGCGTCGCGCCGCCGAAGAAAAACTGCGCGCCCGAGTGCCCACGCAGGCCCTGCTCGACGAAAAACGCACCGAGCTGTGCGTGCTCGAAAGCCGAGACCCCGCGCAAGCCATTGCCCAGGCGGCCGAGCGCATTGGCGCCGAAGTCATCTGCGTGGGCACCCGCGGGCGCTCCGGGCTTGCCAAAACCCTGTTGGGGTCGGTGGCCCAAGGGGTGATTGCGCAGACCGAACGCCCGGTGCTGTTGGTGAGAGCGCCCAGGTGACTGGCGGTGACGGTAACGCTCCACGCGTTGAGAGCTACCGTTTAGAAACGTCAGTGGCGGCAGCCTTTGACGCAAGAATTGCGCTTGGGCTCCTCCCGCATCAGGGCACGCCAACGAGGCACGGCCCTTGCTGAAGAACGCTTCGAACGACGGCTCACCATGGGGGAGAACAACGATGAAAGACTCAATCTCGGGTTTCATGACCGCCAGCCCAGTGACCATTGGCTGCCGGGCCAGTTTGACGGCGGCGCGCGAGCGTATGAACCAGCACGGCGTGCGTCACCTGCCAGTCATGCACGGAGGCGACTTGGTGGGAGTGCTTTCGCAGCGCGATATTCAATTGCTCGAGAGCCTTCCCAGCGTTGACCCAGCCGAAGCGCTGGTCGAAGAAGCCATGTCGCTCGATGTGCTGGTGGTTGACCCCGACACGGCGTTGTCGGCAGTGGCGCCATTGATGGCCAAGCGCAAGTGTGGCTCTGCGGTGGTGGTGCGTGACGGCGAAGTGCTGGGCATCTTCACCACCATCGACGCGCTCCACGCGATTGAAGTGCTCTTGCGCGAGAAGGGTGTGCGCAAGGCGGTGCGTCGGGTGCCGTCGTCACGGGCCCGCAGCATTAGCGGCTCGTAGCGAAGCGACCCCTTTATTCACCAAAGCCCACGAAAGGTAAAACCCATGCGCCGCCCCTTCGAAGACCAAGTCGTCATCGTCACTGGCGCCGCGTTTGGCATTGGCAGAGCCACCGCGCTGGCTTTTGCGCGCGACGGGGCGAAAGTGGTGGTGGCCGACACCGCCGACGGGGGAGGTGAAGAAACCGTGGCGTTGATTCGCCAGCAGGGAAACCTCGCCCGCTACGTGCACTGCGACGTCAGCGACAGTGCCCAGGTGAAGGTGTTGGTGGAAAGCACGGTGAAAACCTGGGGCCGGTTAGACATTGCCTTCAACAACGCCGGCATCGAAGGGGTTCAGGCGCCGACGGGGCAGTTGCCCGAAGCAATTTGGAAGCGGGTGCTCGACACCAACCTCACCGGCCCTTTTTTGTGCATGCAGCACGAGCTCAAACAGATGGAAAAGCAAGGCTCGGGCGTCATTGTCAACAATGCGTCTATCTTGGGTACCGTCGGCTTTGCCAACGCCAGCGCTTACACCGCCGCCAAGCACGGCTTGCTGGGCCTGACCAAAGCAGCCGCGCTCGAATATGCGCCCAAAGGCATTCGCATTAACGCGGTGTGCCCAGGCTTCATTGTCACGCCCATGCTCGAGCGCGCTGGCTTGGTCGAAGACGCTTCGGTACGGCACGGGCTTGAAAGCCTGCACGCCGCCAAGCGCCTCGGTCAACCCGAAGAGGTGGCTGAGACAGTGCTGTTTCTTTGCTCGCCCAAGGCCTCATTCATCGTCGGTCACGGCCTGTTGGTCGACGGAGGTTACGTCGCGCAGTAACGCTGCGTTCCTTTTCAGCGCTGCTTCCCCTCTGACTGGGCCGCCTGCTCGAGGAGCGGAGCGCTGCTGTCATCGAGTGACGACAAGGCCGTCAGTACTTCTCCCCCGCGCGAAATCAGGTACACGGTGTTGTCGTGCATAATCTGTTTCGACTCGGGGTTTTGGGCGTACTTGAAGTCGAGCAGCTGGGTGAGGGTGCGCAGCGCGGCTTCGGCCCCGACAAAAACTGACCAATGTTCAGCGTGCTCCAAGGCATAGCGCTCGCGGTAATGGTGCACCGCTTGAGGTGTGTCGTGCTCGGGGTCGAGGCTCACCACCACCATTGGCAGAGGCGTCTTTTGGGCCTTGAGCGCCGCGTCGAGCCGCTTGAGCTTGGCGGTGGTGAGTGGGCAGGTGCCAGGGCACGAGGTGTAAATGAAGGCCAAAACGAAAGGGCGGCCCTTCAAAGTTGAGAAAGCCCGGTCGCTCCCGTCTTCGGCACGCCAGTGGGTTTCCAAGGTGAAGACATTGGCTTGAGGCGCCGGCGTGGCGTACAGCAACGCGGCGAGCACGAGCGAGGTCATGGCGAGCGCTCCTCTGTGGCGGGGTAAGCACAGCGAAAACCGAGATTGGCCAGTGTGCTGCGCGCGCTCAGGCTCGAGCGCAGCGCGTAACGCATGAAGGCGGCGTAGTCTTCACGGCGGGCACTGCCAGTGGCGCCGTTGCCGCACGTCAGCGCATTGACTCGGTCGCCGTCTTGACGGTTGTCGCTGGTCATGAAGGTGCCGTTGAAGTCGAGGGTCCATTCCCACACCAGGCCGTGCAGCTGCTCGACGCCGTACACATTCGCCAGGCTGCCCGAGCCCAGCAGGTCTTCGCGGCGAAACGGCTTGCCGTACCATGTCAAAATGCGTTTCACGAAGGCCGCGTCTGTCGAAGCGTCGCGCACTTTCTCGTCAGCCGCGGCCGCGTATTCCCATTCGAGGGTGGTGGGCAACCGGCCACCGCGCCACTCACAGTACGCCTGCGCGGCGAACCAGCTCACCCGGGTTTGCGGCGCTTGTGCGTAGGCGGCGCCGCCTTCTTGTGACAGGTACCGTTCGTCGGCCAGGGCGGGCTTTACCGAAGCGCTGCTCCATTCGGGTTTGGAGCGCAAGAAGGCTGCGAACGCCGCTTCGGTCACCAAGCGGCGGTCGAGACGAAAGGCGGCCACCGCGAAGGAGCGCTGCCCTTTGTCGAGCCCGAAGAGCGGGGCGAACCGCCCCTCGGGGAGCAGCACACCTTCTGCCCTGGTTGCGCTCGAGAGCAAAACCCCTATGGCCAGTGCCGCCAGTCGAACCATGGCTAGTGCTCGGCTCCAGTCGGCACGGCAGGCGCCGGGCGCAGCGACTTCACTTCGTTCGCGGTGAAGGCCGGTGCTTGGTTGCCCCAGGCGCTCGAGACGTAACTGAGCACCGCCGCCAAGGCTTCGTCATCGAGGCCGGCCACCGGCGTCATCACCCCGTTGTATTCGGTACCGTTGACCACGATTTTGCCAGTCTTACCGTTGAGCACCAGTGCCACCAAGTCTTTGCGGCTCTTGTTGGCGAGGTTGGCCAAGAAGTCGCTTTTGGCAAGAGGAGGAAACACGTTGGGAATGCCTTGCCCTTCTGTTTGGTGGCACATCGCGCAGTTGCTCAAGAAGAGTGTACGGCCGTCTTTGGCGGCGGCGGCCTGGGCGGGAGCGGGCGTCGCCTGGCTCTTCACCGCGGTGGCGACCACTTCGTCGCCCAGGTAAATTTCGTCGATCTCTTTGCCCGAATAGACGTCTTTGTTGCCCTTGCCTTCGACCTTCATCATGCCCAATGAGCCCTTGTTGAAGGTTCGAAAGATGGAGTGATCGACCAGCACGAATGTGCCGTCGGTGTCGAGCTTGTATTCGACGATGGCGCTGCCGCCCGCGGGCACCAGCGTGGTCTGCACCTGTTCTTGTGAGCGCTGGCCGCCTTCGGTGTAAACCTTGTCGAAGATTTCACCGATGACGTGAAACGACGAGACCAGGTTGGGGCCGCCATTGCCCACGAAAAGGCGCACGGTTTCTCCGACCTTGGCTTTGAGGGCCTTGTCACCCACCAACGAGCCGACTGCGCCGTTGAACACCACGTACGAAGGGTTCTCGTCGATTGCCCGCTTCATCGAGAACGGCTGCAGCCCTTTCACGCCGTAGTCGCCTTCAGTGTAAAAGTCGCCCTGCACCACGTAGTACTCGTGGTCAACCTTGGGCAGCGCCTTTTCAGGTTGCACGTAGATGAGCCCGTACATGCCGTTGGCAATGTGCATGCCGACTGGAGCCGTGGCGCAGTGATAAATGTAAAGCCCTGGGTTCAACGCCTTGAAGGTGAAGCGCGTCTTGTGGCCAGGAGCGGTGAAGGTGCTCGCCGCGCCGCCGCCCGGCCCGGTGACCGCGTGCAAGTCAATGTTGTGCGGCAGCTTGTTGTTGGGGTTGTTCTTCAACCAAAATTCGACGGTGTCGTTCTGGCGCACGCGAATGAACCGGCCCGGCACGGTGCCGCCATAGGTCCAAAACGTGTACTGCACCCCGTCGGCGAGCTGACCCACTTTTTCGATCACTTCGAGCTCTACCAGCACTTTGGCGGGCGACGTGCGGGTAATGGGAGGTGGCACCAAAGGAGGTTCGGTCAGCACTGCTTTTTCGACCGGCAGATCTTTGCCGAATGCAGAAACCGAGGTGCAAAAAGCAGTCAGGCCCAACAGCGCAACGCGAAAATTCACAGAGGCTCCATGAGTAGGTTTATGTGAGTGTTGCATGAGCAAGGGGTGGGCCAGCCTTTGTTTCACTCGAGAGGCTGGCAAACTCGACGCAAGGGCTGCGCATGGGCTGTTTGGCGCGCAAACCCTGCAGAGGCTATTTTTTGCCGACTTTCTTCGCAGCTTTCGTTGCCGCCGCGGGGGCCGCGGGCATGCCGGCGTGACGCAGCTCAACCACGTAGTACGCGAGGCCCCAGCGCTCTTCGTCTGACAGGTGAGCGAAGGCCACCATCGGAGTGCCGGTCAACCCTTGGCTCACCGTCTTGAAAACGGCCTCGGCGTTGTCGCCGTTCTTGAATGCTTCTTTGGTGAAGTCGCGCGGCTTGGGGTTGAGAGCGGCCGCGGCAACACCGTCGCCCGCGCCCTTGGGCCCATGGCAGGCGACGCAGTTCGTCGTGTACGAAGTTTTACCCTTCTCAATCAATTGAGGGCTCGACGAAGGCGCTCCTGCTTGCGTCAGTGAAGAAATGAAGAGAACGGCGGCAACGGTTACGGCTCGCATGTTTGACAGCTCCTTGGAACAAAGGCTCACCGCGATAGGCGGCGATGCATCGGCCAAGATTGCAAGCGAGGTGCCCGTTGGGCCTACAAAGCTCCCGGGCGCTTGGGCGCAAAGGTTGCGCCTGGCAACCGGCGCGCGCAAAAGCTGCGCGATTGGGGCGGCGGGCCTTTAGGGGAGCACGTGAAACATCGCCATCATGCCCAAGTCGGCGTGGTCCAAGATGTGGCAGTGAAACATCCACATGCCGGGGCGGTCATCGAAGTGAATCGCCACGCGAATGTGTTTTTTGGGGCCGACGATAATCGTGTCTTTCCACTCACGGGCGGCCGGGGGCACGCCGTCGCTGTCGAGCACTTGAAAGAAGAAACCGTGCAAGTGAAACGGGTGATCATACGGAGTGGTATTGGTCAGCTCCCACACCTCGGTGTCATTGACCTTCACGTCGAAAGGTTCTGACTCGCTCGTCGTCTTTCCATTGATACCGAGTACCCCCACCCCGTCGAGTGACTTCTCCATCAGCTCGATGGTGCGGGTGGGCGCTTGGGTGGTGTCGATGGCCTCGACGGTGCGCAGCGGCTCGGTGATCAGCGGCAGGGGCTCTTTGGGCGACGGAGCGGTCAGCGCCAGGGTGAACAGTGGTTCGGGCGGCATGGGTGTGCCGGTGTGAAAGCGGTCGGCGTCGAGCGACAACACGTCGATCCGAGCGCCTTCTTCGCCCCCGGGTGAGAGCATGATTTCGGCGCGCTCGCCGGGCGACAACAGCACGAAAGACCCTGTCTGCGGGCGGTCGATCAACCCGCCGTCACCGGCGATGCGCACCCAACTCACTCCGGGCAACTGAAGCTTGTACACCCGTGAGCGCGAGGCGTTGATCATTCTCCAACGTTGCGGCTGGCGAACACGCCCTTGTACGACAGGCCGAACGCGGCCGTTGACCAGCTTCACGTCGCCTTCGCGGCCGAAGTAGTCGCCGAACCAACCGCCGGCGTCGGGTGCGCTCAGGCTGCCATCGTCTTCAAGAGAAATGTCGCTCAGCACCAGCACCAGCTCGTCGCCGAAGAAGCGCTCGCCTGGGTCTTCGATAATTAAGGCGCCATACAGGCCGGCACCCACTTGGCCCGGCGAGCTGATGTGCGGGTGGTACCAATATGTACCCGCGTCGAGCAGCATGAATGAATAGGTGAATGTTTCTCCGGGCATCACCGGTGCCTGGGCTGACGGCGTGCCGTCCATCGAAGCGGGCACCCGCACGCCATGCCAGTGAATGGTCGTCGGCTCGGGCAGGTGGTTGGTGAGCACCACGCGCAGGCGTTGCCCTTTTTTGGCGCGTATGACCGGGCCGGGCACTTGGCCGTTGTAGGTCCACACCGTGGTGGTGACGCCGGGCCGCAGCTCGAGTTGGGCCAACTTGGCTTCGAGGTGCACTTCCACCGTGCCTTCTGAAGGGTCGACATCGACGGCGGCCGGCGCGGCAATCTGCGCGTCCCAACCGGGGGGCTGCGAAGTGTCAGTCGGTACACCCGGGCTGCAGGCTGCGCTCAAGAAAATCGTGAGAAGAAACAAAGCAATACGCGTCATTGAAGGAGGCCTCACAAAGAGACGGTTTCACACCCAAGGCGATACTGGAAGGCAAGGACCGCGCCAATGACGACCGGGTCCCAAACGTCATTAGTTGCGTGCCGCGCAAGGAAGAAGCCCGCAGGAATGCTTGTCGGCCTTTCAAGGGCTTGTGACGATGCCCGGCGACGTCAAATCGGCGTTTCGGCGACCCCCGCTCGTTTGACACCAGTCACCTAGCCCGTATCGGTCACCGGGGGGAGAGGGAACACCGCGTGACTTCTGCCGATAACTGAAGAGTTTCGACGCTTTTCAGAATCGGAAAGGAGCCACGCGGTGAAAA
>JAIBBR010000083.1 GCA_019694575.1 Myxococcaceae bacterium | reverse complement strand
CGACCACACGTCGGCGCGGGCATCGACCTTTTTTCCCGGCTGCAGCTGCTCCGGCGCCATGAAAGGCGGCGAGCCGATCATCATGTTTTGCGAGGTCGATTTCAGGCCGTACTCGATGTCAGGGTCGACTGACTTGGCAATACCGAAATCGAGCACTTTGATTGTCTGTTGCCCTTGCCATTGGGTGACGAAGAGATTCGCCGGCTTCAAGTCGCGGTGAATGATGCCCACCCCGTGCGCTTCAGCCAGGGCCTCGAGCGCCTGCAGCACCCAATCAACCGCGCGCGCCGGCGCAATCACCCTGTCGCGCTCGATGCACCGCTCGAGCGTTTCACCTTCTAAATATTCCATCACCAGAAAGGGCGTGCCATTGACGAGCTTGTCGAGATCGAGCACCCGGCACACATGGGGTGAACGCAGCCGTGCTGCTGAACGGGCTTCGCGTGAAAACCGGGCCGCTGCTTCGGCGTCGCTGGCGAACTGCGGCAACATGAACTTCAGCGCTACGCGGTGGTTGAGTTGTTCATGCCAGGCCGCCACCACCGAACCCATGCCCCCTGTGCCCACCACTTTTTCAACGCGGTATTTACCGGCCACCACGTCACCTACCGCCACGGGGCACTGGGCAGGTGAAATCACGTCGGTGCTGCTGAGCGATTGATCACGCTGACTGCGCACCAGGTTCGACAACACCTGACGGCACTCCCCACACCCATCAATATGGGCCTCGACAGCGGCCGCCTGCTCGCTCTTGCAGCTACCCTGCAAAAATTGCGCAAAGAGATCAGGGGTAAGGTGGCTTTCCATCGATGCAAACCCTGTCTACCAAAGCCCCTTTAGACAACGCATTCATCGCACTCAACAACCACCTTTTGAGATTTGTTGCGCCTCTTCACGCGCTCAAGCGTCTATGGAGCAGCAGTGGGTTCAACCCTTTGGGGGCAACCAAGTATGCAAGCGTTGTTAGCATGGGCACTGTTGTTGAGCGCGGCGCCGGCAGGGGCAAGCAAAACCTCTGAGGCCGAGCACTTGTTCAACAAAGGCCGCGAGCTGATGCGCGCCAACCGTGCCAGCGAGGCTTGCCCGCTGTTCGAAAAAAGCCACCAGCTCGACCCCGCCCTCGGCACGTTGTTGAACCTGGCCGATTGCTTCGAAAAAACCGGCCAGCCCGCCAAGGCCTATTTGTCATTCAACGAAGCCGCGGCCTGGGCTCGCCGCACGCGTGAAAAGACCCGCGAAGAAACCGCTTCGGCGCGTGTCTCGGCACTCAAGGCAAAGCTGTCATGGCTGAACATTTCAGCGCCCAACCCGACGCCAGGCTTGGTGGTTTCGGTCGACACCTTTCGCGTAGAACTCGCCAGCACACCCATTTCGGTGCCGATTGACGCCGGCGAGTGGACAGTGACTGCCAACGCTCCGGGGCGTTTGGAGTGGTCGATTCGCGTCAAAGTCGCCGCCATGAGCACGGTCTCGGTGCAAGTACCATCGCTCGAGCCCCGAGCCGCGCAAGACGCTCCGGTAGCAGCTGCGCCTCGAGCCCGTGTGCCACCCGGTGCTGCGCCTGCGGTGCCCCTCGTGCTTGAGCAGCCCACAGAAGCAGCCCCCTACTCCGTGGCTGGCCCGGTGGCGCTGTGGGCAGTGGGTGGCGTAGCCATCGTCGCCGGCGGCGTGGGTTTGGGTTGGAGCTATTCGACCTATGGCCGGTTTGAACGCCAACAACCCGGTCAACCCGAAGCGGCCACTCCTACGGTGACGCGGCAACAGTTCGACACCTTACGTTGGGTGTACCCGGCGTCGTGGGCCGCCCTGGGTGTGGGCGTGGCGGCAGTCGGTGTAGGTACCGTGCTCTATTGGAGTGGAAAGCCTGTGCATGCGTCTGTCGCGCCCGCCCCAGGTGGCGGCAAAGTCAACCTGGGGGGAACTTTTTGAGCGACAGTGGGCGAGCTGCCTCGTCTACCTGAAAAAGCAACAGAACGAATGAGGTCAGCATGCGCCTTGACCACCACACGTCGACATCGCCGCGAATAAACCGCCCCTTGGGAGTGAATACCCTGCGCATGGCCCGCCGTTGGTCAAGGCCGCGCTGGGCTTTGGCGGCTACCTATTTCATGGCTTCTTGTCTGGTGGGCCTTCTCGCGGCCACGGCGGCGCTGCATGACACCGCAGAGACAACGGCAGTTTCTGTACAGCAACCCGCTTTGCCGCCGGTTGACGCCGACGACGAGGAGGAGCTGCTCGCTCCGTTACCCATCACCCCGCGCGCGGTGACGCCGGCGACGCAACCCAAACGGGCCGCCCGCCGCGCATCAGCAGAAGACCCGTTCTCGTCACGCCGCTGAAGGCTCATGCAAGCATCACGTAGTGAGTGCCGTTGCGGTGCCTAATGACCGTATTGGCACTCACTATGCCCGCCGACGCCTACTCGTGCGGCATGCCGGCGGGGAAACGCATTTCAAACGTGGTGCCTTTGCCTGGCTTGCTCTTGCACTCAATCGAGCCGCCGTGCTCCACGGCGATCTTCTTGGCGATTGCCAGCCCCAAGCCGGTGCCGTTCTTCTTGCCCGCCGTGACGAACGACTGAAACAACTTGTCGGCAATTTCAGCGGGAATGCCAGGCCCGTTGTCTTGAAACCTCATCACCAAGTCTTCGGCTTCACGTTCAACCGCGAAGACGAACTTGCCGCCCTTGGGCATGGCGTCAATCGCATTGCGCGCCATGTTGTAAACCACCCGCTTCACCTTGTTCTCGTCGAAGCGCGCCAGCCCCAAATACTCGGCCTGAACCTTGAGCTCGACCTTGGTCTTCTCAAATTCGATTTCGAGCTGCGCGCTGACGTCTTTGACGAAGTTCTGCAGGTACACCTTGCGCAGCAGCAGGTCGCTCTCGCCTTTGGCGAAGGCCAACGTTTCTCTCGTCATCGCGTTCAAGTGCTCAAGCTGACTTAAGATCAGCGCCGCCGCGTCTTGGCGCGAAGCGCGATCTTCGTCGTCGACCATTAACTCGGCGTAACCGCCAATCACCATCATCGGTGTACGCACGTCGTGCAGCACACCCGACAACATTTGCCCAATCGCTGCCAGCCGCGCCTTGCGCTCTACCTCGTCGCGCGACTGACGAAGCACCAACGCGCGCCCCGTTTGCCCCGCCAGAAGGTAGCCCAACCTCTCATCGGCTTCGGTAAAACCCGTTTTCTTGTTGAGCAGTTCAAGGGCGCCGATCACTTCATTTTCGCCCAAAATCGGCACGCACAGCACCGAGCCCACATGCACGCCCAGCTTCTTGGCCACACCGCGCTCGTAGTGCGGAGACTCTTCAGCCACGTTGACCCGCACCGACTCACCCGTCACGGCGACGTGCCCGGCAATGCCTTGCCCAGTCGACAGTTTCATCGAGATCAGCGACTCGGCTTTTTCACCCTTCGCGGTTTTGAAATAGAGCGCGTCGCGGTCTTTTTCCATCAACAAAATAGACCCTGCCTCAGCGCCGATAACCGACATCGCCTTGACCAAAATACGGTCTAACAAGTCGGTCTGCTCGTCAGAAGCCGAAATGGCGCGCTCAATTTCGTAGAGCACGTCTAAGTCTTGCACCGCTTGCTGCAGAGCGCCGGTGGCCACGGTGAGCTTCTCGTTCTGCGACTTCAGCTTTTCGAGCAGCACCACGTTGTCGATGACGGCGGCGATCTGCGAGGCCACGCCTTCGACCAACGCGCGGTCTTCTTGGCTAAACGCATTCACCTTGCGGTCCAACACTTCGACCACTCCCAAAATACGCCCGCTCACATGGCGCAATGGCGCGGCGATCATCGAGCGGGTGCGAAAGCCCGACTTACGGTCAATTTCAGGGTTGAAGTGAATGTCTGAATAAGCGTCGGCGAGCAGCAACGTCTTACCGGTAGAAACGACGTGCCCGGCGATACCCGCGTTGACCGGCAGACGAATTTCTTTGAGCGACGAACCACGCAGCACCCGCGACCACAGCTCGTTGTGCTCTTCGTCGATCATGAACAACGTCGACGCTTCGCAACCGAGCAGTGCGGTCAACCGGTCCATCACCAGGCCGAGCAGTTGGTCAACGTCGCGGGCGGCCGAAATTTGCGTGCCAATGTCGAGCACCGCCGAGAAACGCTCGGCCTGCCGGCCCACGGCGTGCTCGAGTTCTTCGAGCTTTTCAGCCAGCCCCGTCACCAAGCCCGACGGCGATTGTGCGCCACCATTTCGGAGTGCGATGCGATCGGTCATTGCAACGCCGCTCGTACCACAAGCGCCAAGCCTGCCCCAGTTCGAAGTCGCGGCACCCCCTCGCGAAGAACGGAACCTGGTTTAACCCCACTGGGTTAGTGCGCGTCGTCCCACGAGTGGCCGACACCCACGTCGACCACCAGCGGCACTTTGAGTTGCCCCGCGGCGCTCATCACCCGCTTGGCCATACCCGCTGCTTCTTCAGCTTCGGCAAATGGCGCCTCAATCAGCAGCTCGTCGTGCACCTGCAATAACATGCGCGACTGCATTTTTTTCGCCGTCAGCTCGCGCTCGAGCAGCAGCATGGCCCGCTTCACCAAGTCAGCCGCGGTGGCTTGAATGGGCATGTTGATCGCCGCGCGTTCTGCCGCCATTGCGATATTGCGGTTTTTACTCACCAAATCGGGCATGTAGCGCCGCCGGCCGAACAGGCTTTCGACATAGCCTTTGCGCCGCGCCGACTCGACCGTTTCACGCAGGTAGCGGTCAATGCCCGGGTACCGTTCGAAGTAGCGCGCAATCACCGCCGCCGCTTCTTCGATGGGTATGTTGAGCCGCGTCGACAAGCCGTGCGGAGACAACCCGTAAGCAATGCCGTAGTTCACCATTTTTGCTACCCGGCGTTGCTCAGCCGTCACTTCGGCCAGAGGCACGCCGAAAACCTCTGCCGACGTGCGTGCGTGCACGTCAGCGTCTTCAGCAAAAGCAGCAATCAAGCCCGCGTCATCGGCAATGTGCGCGAGAATGCGCAGCTCTATTTGGCTGTAGTCGGCAGAGACGAGCTTCCACCCCGGCTGCGCCACGAAAGCCTTGCGAATTTGCCTGCCCATTTCAGTGCGAATGGGAATGTTCTGTAAGTTCGGGTCGGTCGACGAAAGTCGCCCCGTCGCCGCCGCCGCCTGCTGAAAAGTGGTGCGAATGCGGCCGTCTTCGCCCAGCTGCACAGGCAACGTGTCCAAATAGGTGCTCTTTAACTTGGCGACATTGCGGTACTCGATAATCGCCCCGGGGAGTGGGTGGCTCTGGGCCAACTTCTCGAGCACTTCATGATCAGTCGAAGGCCCCGTCTTGCCCTTCTTCAGCACCGGCAACTTCAAGTCGGTGAACAGCACCTGCGCCAACTGCGGAGGCGAGCCCACGTTGAACTCGCGCCCCGCCAACGCGTACACCTTGGCGAGCAGCTCGGTGCATTGCTGGTCAACCGTCATCGACACATCGCCCAGCACTTGGCGATCAACCATCACCCCCAGCCGCTCCATGCGAGCGAGCGCCGGCACCAGGGGGAGCTCCAAATCGCGCGCCAAACTGCCCAAACCAGCGAGCTCAATTTCTTTCCACAGGTCTTCAGTCAACCTGAGCGTGGTATCGGCCGCCAAACCGAAGATACGCACCCAGTCGTCAGCGCTCACGTCACCCACGGTGCTGTTGGGGCTGCCACCCACGCTTTGCAAGGTAGGCAGCTCTAAACCCAGGCGCTCCCGTGCCAAATCAGCCAGCACATGCGCCTTGCGCGAGGGGTTTAACAAGTACGAAAGCAGCTCAACGTCGGTGTGCACTTGAGGGTCGGCCACGCCTTCGGCCAGGTACACGTGCATCAGCGCTTTACCATCGCTCGCTACTGCCTTGAGGCCAGGCCGCGTCAACGCACCTACCAAACGGCTCTGCTGCGCTTTGTCTATTGCGGTGAAATCGACAAAATACGCGGTGCCCTTGCCCACCGAGACCCCCAACCCTTTGGGTGAATGGCTGTGGGGAGCGCCTTCGAAGGCGGGGGCCAGCCCTACCGAGGTTTCGTTGAGAAGAACTGCCAGCAACGCGCTGACGCCGGCCTCGTCGGCCACGCGTACCAGGCCGGTCTGCACCTCGGCCTTGGCCACCTTCGCCTGTGGCATTTCTTGCAGCAGGCGAAAAAATTCGAGCTCGGTAAACAGCGCCCGGGCTTCGGCGTGCTTCACGTCTTGCCGCTTCAGCGCGTCGAGCTCGAATTCGAGCGGCAAATCAGAGCGAAATGTCACCAACTTCAGCGCCCGGCGCAGCGTCTCTTCGTTCGCCTTCAAGGCTTCGCGCACTTTGGGCTTCACCACGCAATCGACCCGGGCCAACAAGTCGTCAACCGAGGCAAACTGGGCGAGCAATTCAGATGCCGTCTTGGGGCCGATGCCGGGCACCTTGGCCACGTTGTCGATGGCGTCACCCACCAGTGCCAAGTAGTCGGCCATTTGCGAAGGTTTCACGCCATACTTGGCGAGCGCATCGGCTTCGCCAATCGCCTTGTCCTTCGCGGGATCATACAGGCTCACGTCGTCGGCGAGCAGCTGCAGAAAGTCTTTGTCGCTGGTGACAATCAGCGTGTGAAAGCCTTGCGCGCGCGCCTTTTGCACCACGGTGGCGGCCACATCGTCGGCTTCCCACCCCTCGAATTCGAGAATCGGCAGGTTGAGCACGTCAGCCACTTTGCGAATCAACGAGAACTGGCTGACTAAGTCAGCCGGCGTCTCGGTGCGGTTCGCTTTGTAAGTGGGGTCTATGGCCAACCGGCCTTTGCGGCTGTCTTTGTCGAAACACAGCGCGATATAGGGAGGGTCTTTCTCGCGCATCAACTTGAGCAACATGCGGGCAAAGCCGAGCACCGCGTGCGTCACCACTCCCTTCGACGTGGTGAGCGCGGGTAACGCGTGGTACGCCCGAAACACAAAGCCTGACGCGTCAATCAGCATCAACCGCTTTTCGGGCGGTGCGGGCGGCGCTGGCGCGGCAGCAGACACCGGAGCAGCCACGAGAGCGGGGGTTTCGTCAAAGAGATTGCCTTGGGCAGGTGCGGCCATTACCCCCGAAGGCATTAGCAGGCCGTTACTCGCACTTCCACTCGACCTTTTTCTCTGCCACCCGCGCGGCGATACCGTCACCTTCGATGGCGAAGACCAGCACCGCGTTAAGCCCTTCACACTTTTCGGCTTTGCCAGACGCCGCTTCGGCTTTGCGAAACGCCGCTTCGGCTTCGATGGTGCAGCGGCCGATGCCCGTGGTGACGTCTGAATTCTCGCGGTAAAAAGCGTAAGCCAAACGGTACAACTTGCAGGCCGCGCGCGGGTCTCCGCGTTCGATCAGCAACCGGCCCTTCAAGTAACAACCCTCGCCCATTTCGCGCTGAATACTGTACCGGTAGTACGAGCGAAGCTTGGCGTAGAAGTCGCGCTTTTCGTCGGGCGTCATTTTTTCGGCGTCGTCGGCAAGCATGAGACCTTCGTCGAGTTGGAGCGCTTCGAGAAAAGGCCGCTCGGCATCGACGTGCTTGTCTTGCGAAATCGCGGTGCGCCCTTGCGAGACAAAGGCCAGCACGTTGTCAATGCTGTTGCGCAGGCTGTCAGCCAAAGCGTGCACCGCGGCCTTGCTCGGCCGCTCGCGAATTTTCGCCAGCGCCAACGACGCTTCGTTGCCCTTGCCGACCCAGTACTTCACCAGGACGCTCACAATCTCGGGGTCTTTGATGCGTTTGGCAAAGTGCGCCCGCGCCGCCTCGCTGCGGTCGGGCTCTTTGGGGGGCGGCTGCAAAATCGGTATCGGCGTGCAGCGCCAGGGGGGGGCTTCGGGGTCGAGCCGTTCGCGCACCTTCAAAAAAATCGCATACAGCGGGTCTTTCGGCCGCCACGTCTTCGAGCCCTTGCCCACCTCATCGGCCAGCGGCGGGTAAAGCTCTTCTTCGCTCATCGTCTGGCAAGCAAACTTCATGTACTGCTCGCAACGGGGCAGCGCCTGCGCGTAATTGCCATTGGCGTTGTAACGCTTGCAGTCGGCGCCGGCGGTGGCCTTCACCTCGTTCATCGCCTGAAACACCTGCGTCTTCACCTTGAAGTAAATGGCGCACTGCGGCTGAATTTCAGCGATGTACTGCAACGCTGAAGCTTCGCGCTGCAGCTGCATTTCTTTCTGGCCCTTGGCCCACGCCAACCCACACGCCCGCTCGAGCAAGTACTTGTTCTTCAGCGCGTTGGCTTCGGGGTGAATCGGCTCGAGCTCGAGCGCTCGGTAACACGCTTTCTCGGCCTTATCGAGCTCGGGCTCGCCATTCGAAGCGCTCAAATATTGCCGGCATTCGCCGAGCGCCTTCTCGAGCGCGGCTTTTTCGTCGGCGACCGGCATGAGCGCTGGCCCCGTCGTCACCGCGGGCGGCTTGGCCGGGCCGATCATCAGCTTGGCCACCACCGCTACCAACAACACCAACGCCACACCGATGCCCACCTTCAACAGCCGCTTGCGCCGCGCCGAGGCTTCATCGTCATCGCCCGTGAACGTGTCGCCCGCACCGGCCAGGGCCGCGCGCCGCCGGGGCACCAGCGCCCCGCTGCTGTTCTCGAAAGCCACCTCGAGCACACCGAACTGCACGATGTCACCCGGCACCAGCTCCATGTCTTCGGCCACCGGCTCACCGTTGAGCAACGTACCGTTGGCGCTGCCCAAGTCACGCAGCACCACCGCCCCGCCCCGCTCTTCGAGCTCGGCGTGGCGTCGGCTCACTGAATCGTCGTCTAACTGAATGTCGACGTCAGCGCCGCGGCCCACCACCATCACTTCTTTGAGCAAGAAAACCTTGTTCAGCCACGGGCCGGTGAGGCCACGCAATATCGGCCCCGCGGGCACCCCACTCGCCGGAGGCTTGGTTTGCTTCGCCAGGGCCACGCCAGCCGCATGGTTCGAAACCACTGGCACCATTTTGGTGGCGCGCGGCCGCGGGCGGGTGGCGTCGCGGTGGCTGGTCTCTTCTTGGCGATCGAAGGGTTGCGTTTCTCGCTGGGGCACCCGGGCTTTGGGGGCCGCCGTGCGTCGCGCCGACTTGAGCGACACTTCGTAGTCGCCAATCGACACTTGGGTGCGAGCCCCCATGGGGGTGGGCCCTTCAATACGCTCTCCGTCGACGAAAGTGCCGTTGGCGCTGCCGGCGTCTTCTACCATCGCCGTGGTGCCTTCTAAAAAGAAGCGGGCGTGGCGCCGCGAGACACCTCCTTCGGGCAGCACCACGTCATTGCCCGACGCGCGGCCAACCGTCAGCGAACCCGTGAGCGCTTGCTCTTGGAGCGTACCGTCGGGAAAGCGAATGACCAGCGTTGCCATGCGATGAAAGGGGTTGCCTTACTCTTCTCGAAAAATGCCCATGTTGACGGGAATGCCCCGCCGCTGCAGCTCGTCGTAAAATTTGGGCACGAAGCCCGACGCCACGTACCGGCCACGCACTTTGCCGTCTTCGGTGAAGCCGTCTTGGCGAAAATAGAAGATGTCTTGCAAGGTGACGATGTCGACCTCCATGCCCGAGATCTCGGTGATGAACGCCACCTTGCGCGTGCCGTCTGAAAAACGTGTCTGCTGCACAATCAAGTGCACGGCGCTGGCGATCTGCTCGCGAATCGCCTTCACCGGCAGCTCCATGCCGGCCATCAGCACCATCGTTTCCATGCGCGCCAACGCGTCGCGCGGGGTGTTGGCGTGCAGGGTGGTGAGCGAGCCGTCGTGACCAGTATTCATCGCCTGCAACATGTCGAGCGTTTCGCCCGAGCGGCACTCGCCCACCACGATGCGGTCGGGCCGCATGCGCAGGCAATTTTTCACCAGGTCGCGAATGGTGATGGCCCCTTTGCCTTCGAGATTAGGGGGCCGCGATTCCAACTGCACCCAGTGCTCTTGCGGCAGTTGAAGCTCGGCCGCGTCTTCGACCGTGACGATGCGCTCATTTTCAGGAATGAACGAGCTGATGATGTTGAGGGTGGTGGTCTTGCCCGAGCCGGTGCCGCCCGAAATCACGATATTTTTGTGCGCCTTGACGCACATTTCTAAAAACTCCGCCATCTGCGGGGTGAGCGTCTTGAAGCGAATCAGGTCTTCGATGCGCAGCGCGTCGCGCTTGAACTTACGAATGGTGATGCACGGCCCTTTGAGGGCCAGCGGAGGAATAATCGCGTTGACGCGGCTGCCGTCTTTCAAGCGGGCGTCGACCAGCGGGCTCGATTCGTCGATGCGCCGGCCAATCGGAGCGACGATGCGCTCAATCACTCCCAGCACCGCTTGGTTCGACGAGAAGATCTTGTTGGAAAGGGTAATTTTGCCTTTGCGCTCGATGTAAATCTGGTTGGCGTGGTTGACCATGATTTCGCTGATCTCGTCGCTGGCCAAGAAGGCTTCTAACGGCCCCAAGCCCAGCGCTTCGTTGATCACGTCGGTCAACAACGTTTCGCGGTCGACGTCTGGGGCCAACTCGCCGTCAGCGTCCATCTGCTCGATGATGTCGCGTATCGCTTTCTCGGTGCGTCGCCACAGCTCTTCGTCGCCCAGACGGTCCATGTCGAGCCGGCGCAGGTCTAAGTACTCAATCAGCCGATCATGAATGTCTTTTTGCAACCGCGCGTACAACTCGACTTGCGGGTCTACCGGGCGCCCCCGCCGCGCCAGGGCTCGGGTCATCGACGCTGGCATGCGCGTTTTCTCGGGCTTGCGCTCTTCGTGGCCCAAGTCATCGCCGTCATCGTCACGGCTTTCAGGCATGGGCTCTTCTTCAACGTCTTGAGCGGCGCCGTCTTGGCCCTCGACGTTCAGAATGTAATCACCAATGCTCACCTCGTCGTCTGGCTTGAGCACGTGAGTGGTGACTTTCTTGCCATTGACAAAGGTGCCGTTGGTCGAGCGCATGTCGACAATCACGAAGCGACCTTCTTTGAAAACGATGCGCGAGTGGTACTTCGACACGTTGCCCTTGCCGAGCACCACGTCGTTGCCCTCGAGCCGGCCAATGGTCACTTCGACTTTGTCGAAAGTGAGCTGTTCGGAGCGGCCGCCTGTTTTCTCCGTCAGGGTGATGACGAACATGGGTACCTCTAGTCGAAGATGCCAAAGGTCACTTCGCCGCGCGCCTGCAAATAGCGCGACTTGACGTCTTCGATCAGCGTTCGAATTTTGTCTGAATCAGGGTTGACGATGCGCGGCGTGACGAAGATCACCAGCTCACGCTTGGTGGTGTCGAACGCGCGGTTTTTGAACAGCTCGCCGATAATCGGCAGGTGACCCAACCCGGGCAGCTTCGAAACCGACTTCGTTTCGTCATGCGAAAACACGCCTGAGAGCACAATGGTTTCACCATGCCGCACGGTGACGTTGGTCTTCACCTTACGGGTACGAAAACCCGGCACCGAGACTGACCCACCCACCGACACCGCCACCGACGGATCAACCTCTGACACTTCAGCGGTGATCTCGGTTTGAATGTTGCCCGCGCGGTCAGCGGTGGGCTTGAGCTTCAAGATCACACCGTACGGCTTGTACTCGACGGTGAACTGCTGCTGCGTCACCAGCGGAATGGGCACTTCACCGCCCGCGGTGAACTCGGCTTCGGCGCCGCTGGCACACACCAACCGGGGCTGGGCGAGCAAGCGGCCATAGCCGTCGTTGTTTTGAAAGCCGATCGCAAATTCAGGCGACACCGAAGTACTGGCGCGGGCCGTCATGTCGATTGGCCCAGACGGAATCAGGTCTTTGGTAATCACCGTGCTGGCAGCGATGTTGCCGGCAATGTCGGTAGGGTACTTGATGCCGTAGCGGTCTTTTTCGTTGCGACGAATTTCGACGAACTGCACCTCAGACAAGATCATGCGCTTGATGCCGACCACCAACAGGTTCTCGACCTTCTCGCCCATCGCCTTGACGATCAAATTGGCCTTGTCGACGTCTTGTGGGCTCTCGACCGAACCTTCCAAAAAGATAGAAGAACCCACCACGTTGGCCTGCACGTTTTTCAGACCCGCCTTTTGAAACTGCTGGGTCAGGGTCGCCGCCGACAGCTTCTTGGCGTTGGGCGCGGTCTTCACCATGTTCACCGCGCGGTCGCCGTACAGCGCGGCAACTTGATTCACTCGCTCAGCGTCAGCCTGCGTGTACACCGAGCCTTCTAAAATCACCCGCTCGGCCACCACGCGAATCGAAACGCCTTCGACTTCGTTGATCAGGCTGCGAATTTCTTTGCTCAGGCCCTCGGCGTCGACCTTGCGCACGTTGATCACATAGGTGATCTGCTGACCGTTGGCCTTGATCAGCAGCAGGGTGGTGCGGCCCTCACCCACGGCGCTGATCAACAATTGGTTACTGCCAATGTTGCGCACCGAGGCCACGCTGCTGTCACCCGGAGCAATCTTGGTGACTCCGGCAATGTTGATCACCTTTTGGGTGCCCGTGCCCAGGTTCAAAGTGTTGCTCTCTTCGGCAGCGCGGGCGTCGCCCAGCCACGTCACGAGAGACAACAGCCCCACTACGAAAAATGATCGCGGTACGCGCAGCGTGCTCATGCCTTGTTGCGCTCCATCACTCGCCGCCCTTTGATAGGCGAGCGTCTCACCTGAAGACGAGTTTTACCTTCTCGCTGCAGATGTAATATTCGTCGCCGTCTTCGACCTTGCGGCGCTTGATGCGCTGCTTGTTGAACCAGGTACCGTTCGACGACCCCAAGTCTTCAATGTAGTGCTCGACGCCCTCACGGGTAATCACCGCGTGCTCACGCGACACCTTGCCTGAATTGATAACGAAATCGCAGTGCTTGCCGCGGCCAATCACAAAGCGGTCTTTGGTGATGCGATCAAGCTCGCCACCTTCAGCCATCAGGTACAAATGGCCACCTGCTGCCTCTGGGCCTGCGTCGGGGCTGTCGACCGCTTCATCGAGCCCCGGCTCTTCTTCTGCCTGATTCTTGCCCTTGATCAGCCGCTCCAATTCAGCGGCGGTCTCAAGCACCCGTTCAGCGACTTCGCGCCGCACGGGGTCATCGTCGAGCTTCTGCGGCGCTGTCGGCGGCCGGGGAGCTTCTTTCACCGGAGCCAACACCGGCGGCGGGCCCCGGCTGGCGCTCGGCGTCGGTGCGGCGATGCGCATCGGGGGAGGCCCGTTACCACGGGCTTGGCCCGAGCTGTCGATGAAGCCATTGAGGCGTGCGAACATGAACATTGCCTGGTTGATCAATGCGTCACGATCAGAGCCCATGTGAGAGGCCATTTCTTCAAAGGCGTCCCAAATGTGGTCGGCAATTCCCACCTTACGAGGTGGTTTGGTGCTTTGATCCATCATTTTTCTCGCCAGATTTCCGAAGAAGGCGCGTTGAGAAGTAACACCTTACAACCTAACCACCAAACTACCGATAACAAAAGACGTTCGCGGTAGCCGGCCCCGGGTTAACCGTCGCCGGCGCTATCTCAACCACTCCGTTCGCTGACGGAAACGCCAAGAACAGCCTGGCGTTGACCCGCTCATTGTCGTTTGCGGGGGCGCGCTGACCCGGCAGCCAAAAGGCAATGGGCCCCGGCAAGTGCACCGCGCACAAGGCCACGGCACTGTAGGTGTTGGAGGTATCAATGTAGGTGCTGTATTGGGCGAACCCGCGCGTCACCGAAAATTTCCAGCTGGTTCCCAAAGGCGTGCTGCTTGCCATCGGCCCCATCGAGAACGTCAGCGCTGGTGCGGTTGCTCCTCCTTTCCACGGCACGCCAGTGAAGCTGAACGACTTGCCTGGCCCAGTGCGACCCATTGGCCCGCTCAAGCTGCCAGTCACCACAAAGGGGTCGGGCATCACGCCGTCGTCAGTCACCGTAATTTCTTCGTCGTAACCGGCACCCTCTCCCACCACGATGCTGCTGGCAATCGGCCCTTCGACGTATGGCACGGTGGCCGCGGTGGCTGCTGGCAAGTACATCGCCGGCGCCACACTGACACGGCCGCCGCCACTGTCGACGTCGAACGGGGTGAGCGACCCGGCATCGAAGAACACCACGTCGCCGGTCGACGTGCTCACCACACCGAGCAGCGGCACCGTCACCACCGTGCCCAAAAGGTTGAGCGGCACGCCGGCAAAAATCGACATCGATACCGGCCACACTTCGCCGAACTGAATCGGCGCCATGGGCGTGCCGAGAAACCCGTTCAGCCGAGCCCCGGTTTGCCCGTCTACCGCCACCACGCCTCCACAGGCGGGGCTGCCACACGCGCTCTCGTCGAGCAAGCCGTAGACACGGGCTCCGGCGCCCAGGGTGCCCCCCCCCTCGAGCTGGGTCGCCGCATGGGTCATCAGCATGCGCACCGGGCCGCCAAAATTCATGGGGGTCGCCGCGCCAGTCGCCGTGTCGACGAGCAGCGTTTCACCTGTTTTGCCGAGCCGATCGCGCAACGCCACCGCGAGGCGCCCCCGCGGGAGCACCAGCAGCTCAGTCACCGCGAGATCATTGTAAGGAGCCACCACTTTTAGATTGCCCTTCAACTCACTCAACAGCTTCGACTCGTCGGCCTTGCGGCGCTGGTTGAGTTCTGCCGGGCTGGGCAGAGGCAACATGAACAGCACCGACTTCGTGCCGTTGTCGGTGGCGAAATAGAGAACGCTGGTCTGGCTCACCGGGTCAAAGCGAGCGGCGGTGGCCGTCACCGGAGCACTGACCGGCAACCGCGCCACTTCAACCAACAGATCTTCGGTGGCACCGATAATAGAAATTTCAGACAGCCCCGGGCTGCTGGCGTAGACCAGCGGGCCGCCGACTTCGCGCCCTTCGGCTTGCACCAAAGTGTCATCGGCCGTTTTCAAGTCAGCGTAAGAGAGGTCGCGGGCCAAGCGCGTCGGTCGGTTCAACACCGGTATCGACAACGGCTGCAGCGGGTTGGGCGCGGGCAAAAACTGGCGCCCCTGAATCGACACCGGAGGGACCAAGTCGAGCACGCGCAATTCGTTGCGATCAGTCGACGTCACCAGCACCAAGTCGCCCACCAACGCAATGCTGCGGGCACCCGACAGCTTGGCGGGCTGCGCGGTCTGCGCTTGCGAACACGCTGCAGCCATGGCGCACCAAGCAGCGGCGAAAACCAGACGGCGCATCATGGCGAGCCTCCGTCACACGGTGCGCTGCTGTTGGTACCGTCAGCGCACAGACGGCTGCGACCCAGGTGCGCCACCAAGCGTGCATGCTGCGCTTCAACCAAGTTGGGAATGTCGATCACCGCCACCCGCCCGTCGCCCAAAAGAGAGACGTACAACCGCGCACCGTCGCCTCTCAAGTCGACCGCCACCTGCGCTGGGTTGGGGCCAATGTTGGCCACCTGCGCCACCAAGTCGCCCACGTCTTGATCGTAAATCACCAACATCTTCGCGGCGGCGCAAACCACCAGCACCAAGTCGCCACGCCCCGGCCGCGAAATGATTCGCACCTGGTCAGCGCCTTCGGGCAACGGCACCGCGCGCTCCACCCGCAACGAGGGAGCAGCAGAATCAGCGCCGGTGACGCTCAAGACCAACAGCGTGTCAGGTGCCCGGCCCACCAAGTAAATGCGCTGTTGATCAGACGACAGCGCCAACCCACGCGACTCGAGCACGCGGTACGCGCCTTCAATGCCCGCATTCACCACTTTGCCATCTCGGTTGACCAAACGAATCAGCTGCGCTTGGGGCGTGACGTAGCGCCCACTGACGAAAGCCCACTGGCTGCCCACCGCCACCGCGGTCGAAGCGCCCGCCCCCAGCTCGATGAAGCTTTCTTTGCTCAACGTGAAATCGTTGACCGACAGCTTCACCAAGTATGACTTGTAATTGTCGAGCGCGCCCTTGGGAGTGTCTCCCGCTTGCGCATGGGTAATGTACACCTCACCCGACGGAGCGACCGCCACGCCGAGCGGCGCCAACGCCCGCGGCTGGTTGTCTGCTGAACGTTCGAACTGCGTCATCGACACGCCCTTGTTGAGACAGTCTTGCGGCGCATCGGCAGACGACGCGCACTGCACCCCCACTTCACCGCCCACTTGGCTCAGCGGCGTCACATTGAGCGCATGCACGAAGTAGCGCTCAGAACGGGTGGTGACGAACAGCATGGGGTTGCCCGCATCAGGCGTGTAGAGCGCCAGCTCACCGGCGTAGTTGTTGATCGCCACCAATGAGGCAGCTCCCACTTCGAACGCAGACACTTGTACCGGCAGCCCACCGTCGGGCGGAGGTGCTCCAAACGCTGGCAGCGCCACGCGGTCTAAGTTCAGCGCCAACACCGCGCCGTTGTCGTAGCTCTTATTGACGTTGGCGTTGGTGACGTAGAGCACGCCTGCATCAGAAAAGGGTGAATCGGCATGCACCAAGCCGTACGGTGAATTGAACTCGTTCATCGGAGGCGGCCGCGCCACGTCAGGGTCAGGGCAACCCGTGAGAACCACGACCGAAAACAGGCTAAATAAGGTGACGCGCATCGAGGCGGCGCACACTAAGCACCGCGCGCGCGCCACCGCAATAGGTAACAAGCCCGCGTCAAAACAGCCGCGTCAGCCCACCTGAATGAGCGAGAAGTCGGCCACCTGACCAAAGAGCTCGCGAATTGCCATTAGCAACCGCACCCGGTTCTCTTTGAGCGCCTTGTCGTCGGCCATCACCATGACCTTGTCGAAGAAAGCGTCGACAGTGGGCTTGAGCGCCGCCACGGTGATGAGCGCCGTGCGGTAGTCGTCGGCCTTTACCGCCTGGGCAACTTGGCTCTTGGCCTTGGCCACTTCGGCCGCGAGCGCCTTTTCTGCTTCTTCGAGAAGCCGCTTCTCGTCAACCGGCGCCGGAGCAATTTCTTTCGCCTGCTTCTCGACGATGTTCGCCACCCGTTTGAACGTCGCGGCCAACGGCAGAAACTCAGGCCGAACGAGCTGCGCCGTCACCGCCTCAAGGCGCTTCTTCGCTGCCACCAAGTCTTCGATACCCACCGCGAGCACCGCGTCGACCACGTCGGCGCGTTGCCCTTCGCCCCACAGGCTCTTCACCCGACCTTTGATGAAGTCCAACACTTCGGTGTGCAGCGGCGTTTTGCGCGCCTTGAGATCAATCTTGCCCTGCTCAACCAACCCATTCACCGCTTGCTCCAACGCCGCGCTCAAGTTGAAGCGCAGGTTGCGTTCGACAATCAGGTGAATCAAGCCCACGGCCGCGCGCCGCAAGCCAAACGGGTCAGCTGCGCCGGTGGGGCCTTTGCCAATCGCGAAAATGCCGCACAACGTGTCGAGGCGGTCGGCCAAACCCACCAAGGCGCCTGCGTCTTGCGTGGGCAACATGTCAGACGCGTTGCGCGGCAAGTAGTGCTCGAAAATGGCGAGCGCCACTTCTTTCGGCTCCTTGTCGGCGAGCGCATATTCGCGGCCCATCACGCCCTGCAATTCGGGAAATTCGCCCACCATGCCGGTGACGAGGTCAGCCTTGGCCAACTGCGCCGCGCGCGCGACGGTGCTCTTAAACGCCGAACGGCCCGATTGTTCAGCCAGCCATTGCGCCA
Organism: Myxococcaceae bacterium; assembly: GCA_019694575.1. Taxonomy (GTDB): domain Bacteria; phylum Myxococcota; class Myxococcia; order Myxococcales; family Myxococcaceae; genus JAIBBR01. The sequence goes on along the minus strand of JAIBBR010000083.1, from coordinate 6,098 downwards.
ACGCTCCAAAGCGCTTCACTTTTTCGGCGTAGCTGCCGAGCTTGCCCTGCCACACCACCCGTTCAAGCTTGGGCAGCCGCTCTTCGAGTTTGGTGCGGCGATCTTCGTCGAAGAAGAACCGGCCGTCTGACAAACGCGCCTTGAGCACGCGCTCGTACCCTTTGACTGAAAGCGCTTCTTCTTTCACCGGCGTATTCGACACCGCGATGAATTTCGGCAGCAATTTACCTGCGCTATCGAGCAGCGAAAAATAGCGCTGGTGGCTCTTCATCTCTTGAATCAACACTTCGGGCGGCAAATCGAGGTGCCGCGCTTCGAATGCGCCCACCACAGGGCTGGGCTGTTCAACCAATTGGGTGACTTGATCGTAGAGCGCGTCGTCTTCGAGCACTTTGCCGCCGGCCTGGTGAGCCGCCGCCCGCACCCGATCGACAACCAGGGCACGTCGCTTGGCAATGTCGGCCACCACGTGCGCTTTTTCGAGCGCCGCTTCGTATGCAGCCGGGCTCTCGAGCGTCATTAACGCCGGGGCGAGAAAGCGGTGCCCGCGCGTCTGCCGCCCACTCTTCACGTCGGCGAACATCACCGGCACCACTTCATTGCCAAGCAACGCGACGATCCAATGCAGGGGCCGACCGTACGCTAAGTCGACATCGCCCCAACGCATCGATTTTTTGAACGCGATGCCGTGGGCCGCGGCGTAAAGAATGTCAGGCAGTAGCTCCAAGGCGCGCTTGCCCTTCTCTTCGACCTGTGCCGCCAAATACTCGCCCTTGGGCGTCTGTACTCGCTTCAACTCGGCCACTGAACGTTTCACGCTGGCGGCGAATTTTTCGGCGGCTTGCGTCGGCTTGCCGTCTTTGTCGAAGGCCGCTTTCACTGACGGGCCCTGCACGTCTTTGACCACGTCGCTCGACTGATCAGCGACGTTTTTGACCCACACCGCCAAGCGGCGCGGCGTACCGAACTTCACCACCTCGCCATGGGTCAACCGCACGTCAGCAGCGCGCGTGGTGATGACGCGCACCAGGTCTTCAAGCGCGGGAGCCACAAATGACGCGGGGAGCTCTTCGCTGCCCAACTCGAAAAGGAGATCGCTAGGCAACTGAAGCCTCCTTCGCCGGCTTCTTCTCGAAGGTCACGCTTTTCCAATCGTCAGAAGCGGCTTTGCCCTCGAGCAGCGCGGGCTGTTCGCCTACCGTCCACTTGGTTTTGCACAACGGGTAACCCAGCTTTTCGCGCATGCGCAAGTAACCTTCGGCGCACAGACGGGCGTTGTCTCTCACCCGCTTGATGAAGGCAGCGCGCTCGGTGACCGAAATCGCTCCTCGCGCATCGAGCAAGTTGAAGGTGTGCGAGCACTTCAGAGCAAAGTCGTACGCCGGCAACGGCAGCTCTTTCTCGACAATCAGCCGTTTGCATTCTTTCTCGTACGAATCGAACAGCGCGAACAATTGCTGCGGGTCAGACTCATGCAACGCGTACTTGCTCATTTCAACTTCATTGGCATGAAACACTTCGCGGTACTTCACGCCTTTCACCCATTCGAGATCGAAAACGTTCTCGACGTTTTGCAGGTACATGCAAATGCGCTCCAGGCCGTAAGTCAGCTCGGCGGCAACCGGCTTGCACTCATAGCCACCGCACTGTTGGAAATATGTGAACTGCGTAATTTCCATGCCGTCGCACCACACTTCCCAGCCCAGGCCCCAAGCACCCAGGGTGGGAGATTCCCAGTCGTCTTCGACGAAGCGAATGTCGTGCGCGAGCGGGTCGATACCGAAGGCGCGAATCGAGTCGAGGTAAAGCTCCTGCGTGTTCTTCGGCGCCGGCTTCAAAATCACCTGAAACTGGTGGTGCTGAAAAAGACGGTTCGGGTTCTCGCCGAAGCGGCCGTCTGCCGGGCGGCGTGACGGCTGCACGTACGCCACGTTCCACGGTTCGGGGCCAAGCGCGCGCAAAAAGGTAGAAGGAGACATGGTACCGGCGCCGACTTCGAGATCGTACGGCTGCGCAATGACGCAGCCCAGCTTGGCCCAATGGTTTTGGAGCGTGAGAATGAGATCTTGAAAGTACATAACGGCGGGCAACCTAGCTTAAAAAGCGGCTGCCCGTTGGCGGTACTTTCGCGGGCGTTCCATTGCCGCTGGAGGAGGCCTTCTTAAAGCTACAACATCTCGCGCCACACCGCCCATGAGCGCACTTGCCCTGGCGAGCAACTCGTCGACGCATAGTCGTAATTCGCCACATTGAGCAGTTGGTACGTACCCTGCGGCGTGACGTGAGGCCCCGACTTGCCGGGCTGTAAGACAGAAACCGAAGCAGGCCCCGTGAAACGCGTCGGGTAATAAAGCTGGCGCCCGCACGGCGTCACCCGGCAACCAAACGGCGTGCCGTCGAAAGAAACGACAAACGGAGCCGTCGCGGTATTGGCCAAAATGGCGCCCTGCTGCGCGGTGTCAGCCGCCAACACCAAGCCGTTCTGCGCGTCACGAATGACCAGCGCGCGGTTTTCAGGGTTCGAATCACTCGACGCGTCGACGACTGACACGCTGACCGCGGTGCCCACCACCAACGACGGCGCGATGCCCGTGGGTAGCTTCAAATACACCGTGCCCTGCAATGTCTCGCCCTGCGGGCCGGGGCGCTGCAGCCGCATCACGATGGTGCCCGCTTGGTACAGCACCGAGCTCAACGTGCCACTGCCGGTGTACGTCACGCGTTGCGCCGCTTGGGCCACGGTGAAAAAACCCTGATCATCAGGCTGGGGAATGTAGAGCTGCCAGGTGCCTCCCAATTCAGGCACGTCGGTGGCGGGGCACGACGGGGTGCACGCCCCTCCGAAGCACAGCTCGTCAGTGCCTTGGCAGTCAGCCGTGGTGGCGCAGTCGGCTCCCCTTTGAGGGCTGATTTCGACCAGCCCGTCTTGCGGCCGAAATTCTTTCTCGTTGCAGATCTGACTGGCCTTCGGAAACGAAGCGGCGCTCGAGCCACCGTCTGGGTTTTCGCGAAAGCCCGACACTTGGTTCACGTAGCAAAGTTGTACCCGCAGCTTCTCGTCAGGCGCGGCGTTGTCGGGCGACAAGCAACCCTGGCCACAGCTGGCGAAGCTGTCGACGCGCACCACGCCGTCCCACGTGCGAATCGCTTCACCACCGCCCGCGGCGATTTTGCGCACCATGGCGGCCGGCGTGTCACATGCACAGCGCGTGGTGCACACTGTTTCACAGGCAGAACAGCTGCACGGTTTGTCGGTGAAGCTGAACCATTCAGCACCAATCTGACGTTGCACGGTCAGCCCAAGCACACCGCTGGTGTCGTCGACGAAAATCGGAGTGCCGCCCGGGTTCTTCACCTTCAACGTCACTGGCGTGGGGCTTTCGACCGCGCAGCGGCAGCTGGCGAAACCCATCACAGCGATCATCATTGCCAGCGCGCGCACCATCGTGAAGCTCCCGGGCTTTACCTCGCCGCGCAAGATAGGTGATTATGCCCTTCACGCGTCAAGTCTGTGCCGGCACACTTGCGCAGCAGGGCCGCTTCAACCAGATTCACGCGTCTTCTTTGATGAACCGTCTTCTCAAACCGGCTCTTCGTATTCTCCCCGCCTTTGCGCTTGCCAGCGTGGGCTGCGATCGCGTGGGCCAAGAGAACGGCCGTACTGAAGCCGTGCCCATCGTCGCCAAGCCTCGCGTCTTTCCCGTCGAAATTCTGCCGCCCAAAATCGATCGCTCGCCGTTGGGCCGGGTCGCAGTGACAGACCCTCCCAGCATCGATGCCACCCAGGTCGACTTGCTCAAACAAGCCGACGGCATTGTCGATATTTTGTGGGTGATTGACGATTCAGGCTCGATGGCCAACCAGCGCAAAACGTTGGTCGGCAACTTCGACAGCTTCTTGCAGGCGTTGTTGATGTTGAACGTCGATTTTCAAATGGCGGTCACCACCACCACCATCGCCGACGGCGGGCGCATTCGTGGGCAAACCAAAATCATCAAGAACACCACACCCGACCCGCGCCAGGTCTTCGAAGCCAACACCACGTTTCCCATGTCGCGCACCCGCTGGGAGCAAGGCCTGCGCATGGCCCAATTCGCCGTCACCGGAGCCAACGTGGCACCCGGGGGAGCCAACCAAGGCTTTCTGCGCCCCAACGCGGCGCTGGCGATCATCGTGGTGACCGACGAAGACGATTCGAGCTTCGGCAACACCGACTACTACGCGCGTGCTTTCAAGGCGGCAAAGGGCAAAGGCAACGAAAACCTGGTGACGTTCTCGACGATTGCTGGCACCACTCCGAATGGTTGTACGCCACCCGGTGAAGAAAGTTTCTACGGAAGCTTGGCCGACCCGGCTTTTCGCTACACCAGCGTGTCGACCAAAACCGGCGGCGTGGTGGGCAGCATTTGCGACGCGTCGTTCGAAAACACGTTGCTGCAAATCGCTTCGGCGCTCAACACCCTGCGCCGCGTTTTTCCGCTGAGCTTGAAGCCGGTCACCGGCACCTTGAGCGTGCGGGTGAATGGCATGTTGATTGCCGAAAACCCCGTCACCGGCTGGCAGTACCGCGCCGACACCAACAGCATCGTTTTCTTGGGCACGTACGTTCCGCCTCCGGGCGCCACCGTTCGGCTGGAGTACGCCTTTTCCAAATGAACGCCGGTTATCGCCACTTCGCTTCTGCTGCACTGCTCTTGGGCCTGCTCGGCTGCGCGCGCACCTCGCTCAATTTAGAATGCCCCGTCGGCTACACCTATGACGGCGAAAAGTGCCTGTGCGCGACTGATCAAGGCTGCCCCACCGGCATGAGCTGCGAAGACGGCACCTGCGTCTGCCGCGACACCTCGTGCTGCCCCGAGGGTTATCAATACTCGCGCGAAGCCGAAAGCTGTGTGTGCCGCGCGTCGAGCTGTTGCCCGAAAGATCACCTCTGGCTCGAGGCCGAGCAAAAGTGTGCGTGCGGCGCGCAGAACTGCTGCCCCGACGGTTACGCCTTCGACGACACGCTCAAAGCCTGCGTCTGCGCGGGTGACGCCTGTTGCCCGAAAGACTTCGTCTTCGACCCTGCGCCGATGAAGAACATGTGCGTGTGCGCGGCCGATGGCTGCTGCCCCATCGACTACCGCTATGACTCGGTGAGCAAAGACTGCGTGTGCGCGAAAGATGCGTGTTGCCCGGTAAATCACAAGTACGTGCCTGAAGTGCGCGCCTGCGTGTGCATTGGAGACAGCTGCTGCCCCCCCGGTTACAAAAAAGATGCACAGCAACAACGCTGCGTGTGCATCGACAACGCGTCGTGCGGTGCGAACAATGTCTGTGACGCCACGAGCGGTGCGTGCCGCTGTTTGAATTCTGCCGGGTGCAAAGCAGGCACCTACTGCAACGCGCTCGGCTTCTGTCAGTCGATCGCCGCCTGCACGTCGAACCAAGACTGCCCGAGTGGTTTGTTTTGCGACATCACCAGCAACAAGTGCATCGCCACCGGCCCTTGCACGCTCGACTCACACTGCGCCTTTGATCAAATTTGTGACGCCGCGACGCTGAGCTGCAAACCCGGCTGCCGCAAAGACGGCGACTGCGGCCCCAAGCGCACTTGCAACAACAACCAGTGCACCGCGTTTTGCCGCGACAACACGTTTTGCCCAGTGGGCGAGTTCTGCAACCCCACCACCGGCACTTGCGCTCCCCGGCCCGGTCGCACCGACTGCCAAATGTGCGGCAACATCGGCAACGCCTCGTGTGGGCCGAGCAATGACAACTCGTGCCTCACCTTCTTGTCAGAGGGGCAAATGGGCAGCTTCTGCGGCGTGCATTGCACTACCGCCGCTGACTGCCCCGCGGGCTTCGACTGCGGCGCTGTCATTTTCAGCTGCAACGCGGGCTTCAACACGTGCCCCAGCTTTGCCAGCGGCACCGCCACTTGCCTGGGGTACACCGTCGAGAACGAGCCCGACGAGCAGTTCTTCTGCTCCGACAGCAATGGCCCGCATGAATATTTCAAAGCTTGCGCGCCGAGCTCGGGCTTTTGCCCCGCCAGCGCCGCGCCGTAACGCTATTTTTTGAGGATCACGCCCGACATGTAGACGTCGGTACTGGCC